>CALAOV010000081.1 GCA_937889515.1 uncultured Myxococcales bacterium
GATACGGCGACCACCGAGATCTACACTCTTTCCCTACACGACGCTCTTCCGATCTGTAGCGATCCTCGAGGGCCACCCGCGCCAGCCCGAAGTGGGCGTCGGGATTGTCGGGATCGATCTCGAGCACCGCCTTGAAGGAGGCCTCCGCGTCGGCCGCGTTGTGCTTTTCCAGCAGCACCGCCCCCCAGTCGAGGTTGGCCGCCACGTCGCGCCGATCGGCGCGGACCGCCTCGCGCAGGACGTCGCTCGCGTCCTTCCAGTTGTCGTCGAGCCGGACCGCGGTCGCGATGGCGATCAGCGCCGCAGGCCGGGTCCGGTCGACGCGGCCGGAGCTCCAGTCGTCGTAGCTGGCGCTCAGCAAAGGCGTGAGCGCCGCGCGGTCACCGGTGGCGTCGAGAAGACGCATCAGGGCGTCGCGAACCGGCAGATCGGCGGGATCGGCCTCGGCGGCGGCCTCGAGCCGGCGGCGGGCGTCGGCGTAAAGACCGAGCGACGCCTCGGCGCGGGCGCAGAGGACGGTCGCGGCCCGATCGTCGGGCGCGCGCACCAGGCGGGCGCGGCAGAGCCGGCGCGCCTCTTCGTAGTGGCCGGTGCGGAGTGCGCGCGCGGCGGGTGCGCCCCGGTCCGGGATCGGCGGCCCCGCCATCGTTCCGATGACGAGCACCAGGAGCGCGCCGTTCATCCCCATCGCCGCATCGCCCCTAGTCTCTCCCACGGGCGTGGTACGATCTACCGAGTCCATCGACGGAGGGCGACATCGACATGGCGACCGAGGCGGAAGGGAAGACCAAACAGACGGAGCTCGGCCCGGAGGTCTTCGACGACTACGACGCGTTCCTCAAGCACGCGATCCGCGAATACTACGATCGCGGCTGGAAGAGCCGCCGCGGAAACTTCATCGGACTCGTGATGGCCTCGGGCCAGATGACCTCGATGGCGGCCGAATCGATCCGCGACGGCAGCGGCCTCAAGAAGGCGGCGTTGGGCGCGGCCGGCATGGTCGCGCTGCGCATCGGCTTGCGCTACGCACTGTCGGGCCCGCTGGGGATCATCCTGACCGGCGCCGCCGCGATGTCGCTGGGCGGGTACGCGCTCAAGAACCGCAAGGAGATCTCCGGCAAGGTCGCCGCCTGCAAGACGCTCATCGCGGAGACCCGCACCCGCTTCGAGGAGATCCAGGGCGGCTACCGGGCTGGCCGATACGACGCCGCCAGCCGTAACCTGATGGTCGACGGTCTGCTCAAGCGCTTCCTCGACGAAGTCGACGGAGCCTAGGCGCCGGTCGATCTCGGTCGCTCACATCAACATGAGCGACTTGAGCCCGCCGGCCGAGAAGCGGACGATCAGGCTGGAGCGCAGCACGTTCTGGATCTTGCCGCGGCCGTACTCGGGGTGGGAGATGATCTCGCCGGCCTTGTAGCGTTCCTTCGGATCGAAGACCCGCACGTTGGGGGCGGCGGCGACTTCTTCGCCGAGCGCGCGCAGCTCGGCGGCTCGCCGGTTCGCTTCCGGATCGACCGGGCGCCCCCCGCGCTCTTCGAGCTCCGGGGCGCTGGCGGTCGGGCTGGTCCGTCGGGCCGCCGTGGTCCGGTGCCCGTGGCGTGAGCCGCAGACCTGACAGAGCACCTGTTTCGGCTCGTGCCCGACCATCGCGACGATGCTGTGGGTGGTGAGGTCTCCGCAAGGGCCGCACCAGGATTCGACGTCGGCGCCGACGCCCAGGGTGGCGGCGGGGGGCTTGCTGCGCTCGTTGGTCCAGGAGACGCCGGTGATGCGGCGGGCGTCGGGCGCGCCGCCGCCGGCCGCGCGGTCGGGTGTGCTCTCGGTCGAACCCGCCGGCAGCTTGGGGAGCAGCGAGGCCAGCCGCTTGAGGTCGACCACGCGCCGGCCGAGCGCGCGCTCCGCCTTCATCTGCTCGCCGGGTGAGAGCGACTTCAGCATCTCGCGGTAGCGCTGCGAGAGGCGGTCGACTCCGGCGTGCGCCGCGGCCACCACGTCGCGCTCGTCCTGTCGTTCCTGCGCCAGGTGCACCTGCAGCGCCACGTCTCGAATTTCGTTCGTCAGCTGGTCCAGGGTGGGGGCGTCGTCCACGGTCGGTCTATTTCGCATGCCCGGGCCCCGACTGCAATGGGGTCCGCGCGCCGCTCGGGGGCGTCGACGCTCCGGGGGGCCGTGGTACTGTCGCCCCACAAAGGACCCCGATGAGACGATCGCCCCCTCGCTCCTCTCTGGCTCTGGTGGTGCTCCTCGCGCCGGCGCTGTTCTCGCGGCGGGCGCAGGCGCAGACCGGCCCCGAAGACGAGCCTCTGCCGCCGGCGTTCGCGGCCCCCCATCCACCGATCGGCGCCGCCCCTGAGCCAGCGCCGGGTCCGCCGCCGACGCTTCCGCCGCCCGTCCCGGGGCCGACGGCGCCCGCGGAATTCGCGCGCCCGGGCGCGGTCTCCGACTCGTTTCTTCCCACGCTGGTCGGCCCGATTGGCCTCTATCACCTCTCGACGGCGGAGGTGGGTCCGGTCGATCACCTCCGGCTGGCGTTGCACCTGCAGCTCTTTCACGCGTCGGATTTCCTGGTCCAGGACGACAGCGACACCCGCCTCAGCAGTAACTTCAGCTTCGGCTTCACGCCCCACGAATACATCGAGCTGTTCGGGTCCTTGCTGACCTCCAGCAATCGCAACGAGCGCCCGGCCGAGCCCAACCGGCTCGATCCGGTCCTGATCCGATCGTTCGGCGATCTCAACCTGGGCGGAAAAGGGGTCTTCCCCGTCACGCCGGGGCTCAACGTGGGCGGCGAGCTCGGCCTGCTGTTTCTCTCGGCCGTCTCGGATCTGGCCATCTCACCCAGCTCGACCTCGCTGTGGATCGGACCGCTGGCGACCTACGACTTCCGGCCCGCGTATGGTATTCCGCTGCGACTACACGCCAACTTCAACTACTACCTCGACAACTCGAAGAACCTCTACGACTTCACCGGCAAGACGGTCTTCACCCGCGAGGTGGCGATGTTCGCCTACGGGATCGCGGACAGCCGGTTCCGGATCGCGCTCGGCGTGGACACGCCGCTCGAGCAGCTGACGGCGCCGGTCCCCCTCCAGCTTTTCGTCGAATATCACCTGGAGATCGCGACCGACAGCGCCGATCCGGCCTTCGCGGCCTACGCGACCCGCACCAACCGCGATCAGCAGTGGTTGACCTTCGGTCTGCGCGCGCGGATCTTCCACGGGCTCACCGTGGATGCGGGATTCGACGCGGCCCTGCAATCGGTCGGCTACGGCTATGGGCCCCCGCTTCCCCCGTACAACGTTCTGTTCGGCGTCGGCTTTCCGCTCGACATCGACGCTTTGAGGCGGCCCGTGGTCGTCACCCGGACGGTGGAGAAGGAGGCCACGCCCTCGAACGGCACGGTCACCGGGACCGTCAAGGCGGCCAGCGACGGCAAGGCGATCGGCGATGCGGTGGTGGCGTTCGTCGGGCGCGCGCGGGCGCGGGTGGCGACCGATCCCGACGGCAGCTTCGTCAGTGGCCCGCTGCCGCCCGGTCCGGTCGACGTCGAGGTGACGGCCACTGGATTCGAGTCGGCCAAGGCGAGCGCGGTGATCGCCGCGGGCGGCTCGGCGTCGGTCGAGGTCGGCCTGAAGGCGAAGATCCTCAGCGGGAACGTTCGCGGCAAGGTGGCCGACGGCGCCGGCCACGGCCTGGGCGCGACCTTGCACTTCATCGGCGGGACCACCTTCGAGGCGCACGCCGATGTTGGCGGCCTCTTTTCGGCGGCGCTTCCGGCGGGGCCCTATCGGGTGACGATCGACGCGCCGGGGTTCCCGACCAAGGAGACCCCGCTCGACGTCGCCGCCGGACAGGACCATCAGCTCGACGTCACGCTGCGGCCGGCCAACCCCGACGTCACCCTGACCGGCCAGGCCATCGTGCTGCGCGTCCCCATCAAGTTCCAGCCGGGGGCGCCTAAGCTGACCCCGGTGTTGAAGGCGGAGCTGGAAGGCGTCGCCGAGGTGCTGGCCGACCACCTGGAGATCAAGACGCTGCGCATCGAGGCGCACTGGAGCGGGGCTCCGGCCAAGGCGAGTAGGACCAATAAGAAGACGGGCAAGGCCGGCGGCGGGGGCGGCGCGGCGAACAAGACGCTCACCCAGCGTCAGGCGGCCACCATCAAGGACTATCTGACCTCGAAGGGCGCGGCGGCCGACCGGATCGAGGCCGTTGGGCTCGGCAGTGAAGCCCCGCTGGTGCCGAATCTGGGACCCGCCAACCAGAAAAAGAACCGCCGGGTCGAGCTGATCGTCGTCCAGTAGCTCATAATAGAGACATGTCGAAGGGCATCTCGTCGCTGGCGGATCGGCTGGGCGAAATCGGGTTCGAGCGCACGCGGCGGGCCGTCGCCGCCCTGGCGCTGAGCCTCTTCCTCAGTCTCTACCTCATCATCGCGCTCAACGCGCCGGAAGGGTGGACCGGGGCCTTCCTGGCGCTGGCCGGCTGCTATCTGGTGGCGTTCTTGGCGGTGGCGGCCGAGTGGTTCTGGGGGCGCTGGTTTGCCAGCGGCCTCGGGTGGTCGGGGCTGATGGTGGCCATCGCGTCTCTGGTGATGGTCGGCTGGTCGCCGCCGCTGGCGATCTACGGCCTGCTGCACGCCCTCATCTTGGTTCCGCTGCTGGGGAAGAAGATGGCGGCGCGCTACGACCTGCAGGAGGCTTGGCGCCAGCGCTACCGGATGGACGATCTCGGCGTTGCGCGCCTGCGCAAGACCATAACCCGTTCGGCCGCGTCGCTGCCGAGCCTCATCCTCTGGGCCCTCGGCCCCAAGACCGAGGCTGCGTTTCTGGGCAGCGTGGTGGCACTCGCTTTGACTGCCTTCGGGCTGCGCGGGGTGATTCGGCTGCGCAGCTGGGGGATCCTGGCCCTGGGCGGCGCCGGCGTCTTGGTGGCGTCGCTCGGCCATCGCGACGCCATTGCGGGACTTCTGAGCGACAGCTTCGGCACGCTTCCCAAATTCGGCGGCCCGGCTTTCGCCTTTCTATGCCTGGTGGCGGCCGTGCTCCCCTTCGGCGGCCCGGCTCTGCGATTCCTCAGGCGGCCGTCGTAACCTTGGCCGGCTCGGCGGCGTCGGCGCCGGTGGCGCCGATGCGCATCCCGTAGAACGAGCGCCAGACGAAGACCATCGAGACGACCAGGAAGACCCCGGCCAGCACCAGGCTGGTGGTGCGGTTCATCCCCACGGCCAGCTCGACGGCCAGCAGGCCGAAGAGGGTGGTGAACTTGATGACCGGGTTCATCGCCACCGAGGAGGTGTCCTTGAAGGGATCGCCCACCGTGTCGCCGACGACGGTCGCCGCGTGCAGCTCGGTCCCTTTCTCCTTCAGGTTGACCTCGACGATCTTCTTGGCGTTGTCCCAGGCCCCGCCCGCGTTGGCCATGAAGATGGCCTGGTACAGGCCGAAGAGCGCGATCGAGATCAGGTAGCCGATGAAATAGAACGGCTCGAGGCAGGCGAAGGCCAGCGTGCTGAAGAAGATGGTCAGGAAGATGTTGAACATCCCGCGCTGCGCGTACTGGGTGCAGATCTCGACCACCTTCTTGCTGTCCTCGGTGGAGGCCTTGGTGACCGTGTCGTCGAGCTTGATGTTGCGCTTGATGAACTCAACCGCGCGGTAGGCGCCGGTGCTGACCGCCTGCATCGAGGCGCCGGTGAACCAGTAGATCACGGCGCCGCCCGTGATGAGGCCCAGCAGGAAGGGGGGGTGCAGCAGCGACAGTTTGTCGAGATCGATGGTGAGCCCCTGGGTGAGGCTCATGATGATCGAGAAGATCATGGTGGTGGCCCCGACCACGGCGGTCCCGATCAGCACCGGCTTGGCCGTGGCCTTGAAGGTGTTCCCGGCCCCGTCGTTCTCCTCGAGCAGGTGCTTGGCGCGCTCGAAGTTGACCTCCCAGCCTTCGGTCTTCTTGATCTCCTCTTTGATGCCGGGGATCGATTCGATGACCGACAGCTCATAGACCGACTGGGCGTTGTCGGTGACCGGGCCGTAGGAGTCGACCGCGATGGTCACCGGGCCCATGCCGAGGAAGCCGAAGGCGACCAGGCCGAACGAGAAGACCGCCGGCGCCTTCATGATCTCGCCGACGCCCTGGGTGCTGACGCCGTAGGCGATCCCCATGAGCGCGACGATCACGATCCCCATCCAGTAGGCGCTGAAATTTCCGGCGGTGAGCCCGGCCAGGATGTTGAGCGAGGGCCCACCTTCGCGCGAGGCCGTGACGACCTCCTTGACGTGCTTCGACTCGGTCGAGGTGAAGACCTTGACCACCTCGGGGATGATGGCGCCCGCCAGGGTGCCGCAAGAGATGATCGTCGACAGCTTCCACCACAGGGTCTCGTTCCCGCCCAGGCCGAGGCGCGGCACCAGCAAGTACGACACGATGTAGGTCATTCCCACCGAGACGAGCGAGGTGATCCAGACCAGCTGGGTCAGCGGCGCCTCGAAGTTCAGCTTGTCGGCGTTGGCGTAGCGACCTTTGACGATCGCCTCGTTGAACAGGTACGAGACCCCGCTGGCGACGATCATCATGATCCGCATCGCGAAGATCCAGACCAGCAGCTGGACCTGGACGTCGGCGTCGGTGATCGCCAGCAGGATGAAGGTGATGAGCGCGACGCCGGTGACGCCGTAGGTCTCGAAGCCGTCGGCGCTGGGGCCCACCGAGTCGCCGGCGTTGTCGCCGGTGCAGTCGGCGATGACGCCCGGGTTGCGCGCGTCGTCTTCCTTGATGTTGAAGACGATCTTCATGAGGTCCGACCCGATGTCGGCGATCTTGGTGAAGATGCCGCCCGCGATGCGCAGGGCGGAGGCGCCCAGCGACTCGCCGATGGCAAAGCCGATGAAGCAGGCGCCGGCATAGTCGCGGGGCAAGAACAGCAGGATGCACAACATCATCACCAGCTCGACGCTGATGAGCAGCATGCCGATGCTCATGCCGGCCTTGAGCGGGATGGCGTAGAGCGGGTAGGGCTTGCCGCGCAAGCTGGCGTAGGCGGTGCGCGAGTTGGCGAAGGTGTTGATCCGGATCCCGAACCAGGCCACGAAGTAGCTGCCGCCGATGCCGATCAGGCTGAACAGCAGGATGACGGCGACCTTGAGCGGCTCGAAGTGCCGGAGCACGCCGAAGTAGAAGATCATGATGACGCCGATGAAGACCTCGAGCAGCAGGATGAACTTTCCCTGCGTGACCAGGTAGGTCTTGCAGGTCTCGTAGATGAGCTCCGAGATCTCCCGCATCGACTTGTGAACCGGCATGTTCTTGAGCTGCCGGAAGATCACCAGACCGAAAACCAGGCCCAGCAGACAGACGATGATTCCGCCCGACAGAAGGGTGCTGCCCGGGACGCCACCCAGGAAGGTCACCCGCCCGAGATCGGGCAGCACCAGGGAGGCTTCGCCGCCTTCATTCTGGGCAAAGGCTGTGGACGCCCCCAGAGAAACGACCAGAGACGCCAGGATGCCAACCAGAACGGACACACGTGATCTCATCATCGCGCGGGCTGTTTAAACCAAAGCCCCGGCGAAGTAAAGCCGGTCCCGTCTGAATCGGAGGCGGGCTTTGCCCGCCGGAGACTTGTTGGCCGAGCAGGATCCGGGCTCGGCTCTCGTCCGTTCCGGGGTGGGCCCGTAGGAGGGGCAGAGCCCCTCCCGCGCCGCGGACGTGGCTATCCCGTCAGTCTCCCTTGGCTTTGAGAACCAGGAGCCGGTAGTTCGCGTAGCCGGCTTGGCCACACGAATAGATGATCTCGGTCAGTAATCTATACGGCGTGGTCTGGTCCGCGACGACCATGAGCTGGGCCTCGAATTTCTGCCCGGTCAGCTCGGCCACCCGTCTCTCGCGCTTGGCGTGCTTCTCGAGGATGTCGACCAGCGGCGTGATGTAGTAGCCGTTCTCGCCGTCGCGTTTCATCGCCGGGTCGATGCGGCCGTAGTTGATCGGGGCCACCCCGTCGCCCTCGACCAGCAAGACCTTCTTGGTGATCGTGACGGTGACCGCCAGCTTGGGCTTGAGCTGGGTGACCGACTTGGGGATCTGGAGGTTCTGATCGAAGGTGATCGTCGAGGTCGTCGACGCGAACGACTTGAGCAAGAAGACCAAGATGATGGTCATCATGTCCATCATCGGCGTGATGTTGAGGTCTTTGATGACCTCCGGTTCCGAGAGCTTGCGGGCGTACGAGCGGATGGCCTTCTTCCCCTCGAGGCGCGACATCTCGTTTTCGAGCATCGGCATCTATTGAATACCCGCGGCGAAGGCGACGTCGGGGAACAGGATCTTCCCTCCGGGAATGTCTTCCTGTCTCATGGCGTCCAGGGTCGCAATGACGACGTCATAGGAGGTGGCCGCATCCGCGTTGAAGTTGGCCTTGGTCTCCGTCAGGTTGTCGGGATTGGATTTGATCTCTTTGAGCTTGCTGGTGAGCGCGCCGTAGTTGTATTGCCCGTTGGGGAGCTTCGGAATGATCGGCAAGACGCCCCCCGAGGCTGCGACCGTGAAGCCCGTAGCCCCCACGGAGACTGTCAGGTTCAGCGGCGGTTTCGGGGGAGGGGTATCGTCGGCCGAAGCGCCGCCCCCCTGAGAGATGGTCGGAACCGTGACGTTGACGTTACCGAGGGCGACTTGATTCACGACCGAGGCGAGCAGGAAGATGATGATGTTGGTCACGATGTCCATGTAGGGGACGAGGTTCAGCTCGCCCGCCTCTTCCTCGATCTCCTCAACGTGGTCGCGCATGCGGCGCGTAGCCGCGCGGACCTGGCTTCTCGTCATGTGGCGCTTGGCCCTTTCATCCGTTCGTCAGATGAGGATGACGCTCGCGTGAGCGCTTAGGCCTTCGCCCCGCCCTGAGCCGATTCGGCCAGGAGGTTCTCCAGCTTGAGCGCGAAGCCTTCCAGATCGCCCACCTGCTTCTTGGAAGCTGAGGACAGGATGGCGTGGGCAATGATGCAGGTGACGGCGATGCTGAGGCCCATGGCGGTGTTGTTGAGCGCCTCCGAAATACCTTTGGCGAGCAGCGCCGACCGCTCTTCGGGCTTGGCGGCCGCGACGGCGCCGAAGGCCCGGATGAGGCCGATGACGGTTCCGAGGAGGCCGACCAGGGTCGCGATGTTGGCGATCGACCAGAGGATCTGGACGCGCTTCTTCAGCATTGGCGTGACATCCACCAACGTCTCTTCGATGGCCTGTGCAATCGCGATCTCCCCCCGGTGAACGCGTTGCAGTCCGGCCCGGGCCACCTGCGCCACCGGCGCCTCGGTCGCGGAGCAGAGCTTCACGGCGCGATCGATGTTGTTGGCCAGAACCAGCTTCCGAATCTGCTCCAGGAACGCCTTGGCGTTCACGGAACCCTTGCCGAGGAAGAAGATGGTCCGATCGACGATGAACGCCAAGGTGATGATCGACACCACCAGGTTGACGTACATGAGCGTGCCACCTTGCTCTAGAAACTGGGCGAGTCCTTGCATCTCGTGTCTCCTCGCGCGCGCGCTAGCGCCGCAATCCACTCTCAGGCGTTGTTGGGGGGTAACCGACGGTTGGTGAAGTCTGTTGCTGGGCTGCTAGCCCGGGTGTGACAGGTGAAATAAAGAGAGTGCGGGCAGCATCTTAACGGTATGGCCAATGGTGTCAAGCTATCGGGCGGTCGGTTCGACGTGGATGACTACGTCGGAAACCTGGGGAAACTTTACCTTGAGTTCCCGCTCGATCTGCTGGGCCAGTTTGTGCGCCTCCACGACGCTCATGTCGGGTGCGACCTCGAGATGTAGATCTAGCTCGACGGCGCTGCGCATGCCGCGTGAGCGGACGCGGTGGACGTCGCTCACGCCGCTCACGGAGCGGGCCAGATCGGCGACGCCGGCCGGATCCAGGCGGGCCGCATCGATCAAGATGGGGACGTTGTCGCGGAAGACCTGCCAGGCGGCCTGACCAATGAGGGGCACCAGCAGCAGGGTCGCGGCGCTGTCCGCCCATTTGATGCCGAAGCGCCCGGCCACGAACGAAGCCAGCACCGCCCCCGACGCATAGAAATCGGAATGGGCGTGGTGGGCGTCGGCGTGTAGCAGCTCGCTGGCGAGCTCGTGACCCTTCACGTGCTCGTAGCGGCCCACGAAGAGATTGATCCCCATCGTCCCCAGGACCACCGCGAAGCCGACCCAACCGACCTGAGGGGCGGCGCGGCCGGACGCGAGGCCCCGGATCGCGGCCTCGGCAAACTCCAGCAGGCCGCCCACGATGAGGACGCCGATCCCCAGCGCGGCGATGATCTCGATCTTCTGGCGCCCATACGGATGGCGCGAATCGGCCGGCGTGGCGGCCCACCCCAGGCTCAGCAGCGCGAGCACGTTCGAAGAGGCATCCAGGCCGGCGTGCAGCGAATCGGCGCCCAGCGTGAGCGAGCCCGAGAAGCCGCTATACACGGCCTTGCTGATGGCGACGACGGCGTTGAGCGCGAACGTGAGCCAGAAGACCCGGCGCACCCGCTGCCGGCGCTCGTCGCTCGCCCGCAAGGCGGCGTCCCCCGTGCCGCTTTGACAGCAGGCATCGTCGTCGATGGGGTTGGGCTTGCCGTGTGCGGCCTCGGGCGGCCCACCGGCAGCATGATCGTGGCCGTGATCGTGGTGGTGCTCGGTCATCGCGGCGGCGTCCCCGGCGCGACGAGGGCGATGGGATCGCCCTCCAGATCGCGCAGCTCCACCGGGGCCAGCTTGGCCAGCGGGGCTTCGATCGATTTTCGATCGCCGACCACGACGATCGCGAGTCGGCCGGGGTCCAGGTACTTGCGAGCCACCCGCCGGACATCATCCTTGGTGACCGCCCCGATCTTACGGGTGTAGTCGGCCACGTAGCTGTCGGGAAATCCGAAGATCGCCAGCTCGGCCAGCTGGGCGGCGACGTTGGCGCGGGTGGCGAACCGCGCCGGGAAGGACTTGATGATCTGGTCCTTGGCCCGCGAGATCTCGGCGTCGGTGACGTCGCTGTCCCGGATGTTGGTCAGCTCCTTGAGGATCTCGGCGACCGAATCGGCGCTGTGCGGGGCCACGAACTCGCCACCCGCAGAAAAGGGCCCGGGCGTCCGGCGGCTGTCGAAGGTCGACCGCGCGCCGTAGGTCCATCCCTTCCCCTCGCGCAGGTTGAGATCCAGGCGATAAAAGCCGCCGCCGAAGATCAGGTTCATGACCGTGACCGGGAAATAGTCGGGGCTCTGCCGCTCGATGCCGACCAGGCCGACCCGGATCGACGACTGCGGCGCGTCCGCCTTGTCGATGAGATAGATCTTGGTCGCGGTCGTCGCGCCCGCGGGCGCCGGCAGCTTGTGCGCGCCGACGTGCCGGGCCCGCCAGGGCTTGAAGGCCGCCTCCAGCTTGGCGCGCAAGGCCGCCTCGCTCGTATCCCCCGCGACGATCAGGGCGGCGTTGTTCGGGCGGTAGTTGGCGTCATAGAAAGCCCGCAGGTCGGCCGGGGTCAGCTTCTTGATCGGGGCGTCGGAGCCGGCCATCGGCCAGCCGTAAGGGTGTTTGGCGCCGTAGAGAATGCGGGTGAGCGCCAGCGTGGCCACCGTGGGCGGACTGTCCTTGCGCCGCGCGATCGCCGTCACGAGGTTGTCGCGCACGCGCCCGAACTCCTTGGCGTCGAAGGCCGGGTTCTGCACGACGTCGGCGAAGATCGCCAGCGCCGGGTCCAGGTTCTTGGTCAGCGTCGACAGGCTCACGTTCGAGGCATCCCAGGTCCCCCCGGTCGACAGCGTGGCGCCGAGCGCCGCGATTTGATCGGCGATCTCGAGCGCGCTGCGGGTCTTGGTCCCCTCGTCCAGCATGTTGGCGGTCAGATCGGCCAGGCCCGCGCGATCGGGCGGGTTGGCGGCCCCGCCGGTCTTGATCATGAGGTTGAAGTCGATCAGCGGAAGATCGTGAAACTCGACCAGGAACACCTCGAGCCCGTTCTTGAGCTTGAACCGTTTCCAGTGGGGAGGCGTGAACGTCGGTTCGGGTCCCGGAGCGGGCGCCAGCTGTCGGAAAGGCGCGTCGGGCGTCTGGCGGTCCGGAGTCGATGGGGCCGGCATTGCCTGAGGCTCGGCGGCCACCGCCACCGGCGCGCGCGCGCCGACCGCCGTCCCCGGCGTCGCGGGCGCGGGCGAGGTGCCGCACGCCGCGCCCACCAGGGCCGCCAGGAAGGCGATCCACCACGGCAGGCCTTTCACTTCTTCACCCGCCCCATGATCGGCGCGTCCGGATTGGGGTCGACCGTCACCACCACCCGCCCGTCCTTGCGGAGCACCTCCTGCGCGACCCGCTGGATCGCCGCCGCGTCCACCGCGCGGTAACGCCGCAGGTCCTCGGTCAGGAATCCCGGATCGTTGAGGAAGTCGTTGTAGGACTGCAGCCGCTCGGCCCGCGCCAGCAGAGGCTCGAGGCTGCGCACGGCTTCGGACTCGATCTGGTTCTTTCCGCGTTCGAGCTCCGCCGCCTCGATCGGTTTCGCTTGCAGCCCCGCAATCTCTTCGTCGATGACCGCCAGGATCTCGTCGAGGGTGTGTCCCGGCATCGGGGAGGCCGTGATCTCGAAGGTGCTGGAGAGGAGCTGGCTCTGCTGGGACGCGCCGACCGATTGGGCGATCTTGAGATCGTAGACCAGCCGTTTGTACAGGCGCGACGATTTCCCGTTGCCGAGGACATTCGCGAGCACGTCGAGCTCCCGATCGCCGGGCGTGTAGTTCGCGGGGGACGGATAGTCGACGGTGAGCTGCGGCTGCTGGATCTTGGCCTCCATGGCGATGCGCTTGGGGGCCGCGAGGCGCACCGCGCCGCCCGGTCGACGCACCACCGGCTCGCCCGCCGGGATCGGACCGAAGTACTCGTCGACCAGCTCCTTGACCTTGGGCCGGTCGATGTCGCCGGCGATGGTGACCGTCGCGTTCCCCGGCGTGTAGTAGCCGCGGAAGAAGGCCTTGACGTCGGCGACCGAGGCCACGCCGAGGTCCTCCATGGAGCCGATCACCTCGTGGAAGTAGGGGTGATCGGGCGGGTAGATCGCCTCGGCCAGGACCTTCGACAGCAGGCCCATCGGCCGGTTTTCATAGCGCTGGCGCTTTTCGTTCTTCACGACGTCGCGCTGGTTGTCGAGGGTCTCCTTGAACGACGGCCGCTCGAGCAGGAAGCCCATCCGATCGCTTTCCAGCCACAGTGCCAGCTCGAGCTGGTTCGAGGGGACGACCTCGAAGTAGTTGGTCCGATCGGACGAGGTGGACCCGTTGACGTTGGAGGCCCCCGCCTTCTGGAGATATTCGAAGTGCTTGTCTTCCGGGACGTGCTTGGTGCCCTGGAACATCACGTGCTCGAACAGGTGCGCAAAGCCGGTGTGTCCGGGCGCCTCGTCGCGCGAGCCGACCTTGTACCAGACGTCGACCACCACCTCGGGGGCGCGGTGATCCTCGTGGAGGATCACTTCCAATCCGTTGGCGAGGGTGTATTTCTCGAAGGCGATCTGGGGCAGATCCGCCGTCGGAGACGGCGCGGGCGCCGTGCCGGCCAGGAGCGCCAACGCCGCAGCAGCCCGTGCGTGCATGCGCGAGTCTTACCACGCCGCGGGGACGGTGGCCGAACCGGCAGCACGGGGCCCTGGCGCCGCTATCGGCGGATGTGATTATCTGGGAGAATTCGACCCGGTCATCGATGCCGACTCCGACGCCATCGCCGCAGGAATCGCCTCCCGCCGTCACCGACGAGGAGCTGGTCGCCCGCGCGCGCGCCAAGGACTTCGCCGCCTTCGAGCAGTTGCTGGACCGGTACGAGGACAAGATCTTCCGGCTGGCCTACCGGTTCGTCCGCAACGAGACCGAGGCCAAGGAGATCCTGCAGGACACCTTCCTGTCGATCTGGCGCAAGCTCGACACCTTCAAGGGGGACGCGCAGTTCTCGAGCTGGCTCTACCGGGTCGCCGCCAACGCGGCGCTCATGCGGCTGCGGGCGCAGAAGCGACATCCGGAGGTGTCGACCGAAGAGCTGCCCATCGACTTTCTCGACAACTACGGCCACCTGCCGGCCACCGGGGAGAACTGGGCCAAGCGTCCCGACGAGGAGCTGCAATCGGACGAGCTGCGCCGCCACATCCAGGCCGCCGTCGACGAGCTGCCCGAGATCTACCGGACGGTCTTCCTGATCCGCGACGTCGAGGGTCTCTCGACCGAGGAGACGGCGGAGGTCCTGCAGATCTCCATTCCGACCGTCAAGACGCGCCTGCACCGGGCGCGCCTGGCCCTGCGCGAGACCATCAGCAAGTACTTCGATCAGCGCTGACCGATCGCCGCGCCGCAGTGTCGCTGGTTTGCGGCTATAATGAGCCGCCCCATGGTGACACGCAGGGCAGCGATGGCGCTGGTGACATGCGTCGCCGCCGTCGTTGCCGGTGTGCTGGCCGTCGCGCCAGGTGTCTCGAGGGCGGCGGCGGCCGACGCGTCCGGGCCCTACCGCGAGACGCTGGTTCGGCAAGGCGCGCGCCTGGCGGCCGAGGCCGGGAAGCCGCAGGCGGTGGGGGCGCTCGCGACGGAACTAAACACCACGTCTTAAGTAATGCAGCATAGACGGCGCAGCACGTTGTT
>CALAOV010000082.1 GCA_937889515.1 uncultured Myxococcales bacterium
CGATCTGGTGCTGGTGGTGGCGTCGCCGGCGCTGGTGGCGGCGTCGCCGGCGCTGGTGGCGGCGTCGCCGGCCTTGGTGGCGGCGGTGCCGGTGCGGGCGGCCTCGCCGGCACCGGGCCCACCGGCGGATCCGGGGGACATGGCGGATCCGGCGGAGGCGTCGGCGGGGGCACGGGCGGCAACATCGTCTGTTTCCCACCGGGGACCGGCGTGCCGGGTCAGCCGGGTCTCCCCGACTGGTGGACCGGCGCCGCGCCCTTCGACGACCCGCGCTGGGTCGGGTCGTATGGCTATGGCCGGGGCGCGGTGGACTTCAACGCGCTCGAGAGCGGGGCAGGCGGCCAAGGTGGATCAGGTGGCACAGGTGGATCGAGCGGATCGGGCAACCCCCAGGATCTCATCCTTCGTTGGCACGTCAGGTCCGACCCGGGACCGGCGTCGTCGGGAGACCAGGTGTGGGTCGGGTTCTTCAACACCACGACCAACCTCGCCACCGTCCTGGAGCTGACCCGCGACGCGCTGATCGACACCACGGCGGGTCACGTCGGGGCCGGCGTCATGTCGGCGGCCGCCTATACGAAAGGCGCCACCAGCGGCGGCTGGTCCAGCGCCGCTGTTCCCACGGGCATCACGATGGACGCGCGGCTCGACGCCACCTGCGACACGAGCAGCTTCCCGGTCTCCTGCACCGAGTGGGCGATCCGGCTGCGCGTCCCGATGAGCGCCGCGGCCAGCGGCATCGATCTCGGCAGCACCTTCGCCATGTGGCACGAGGTCGACGTCGAGGACGGCGGCGCCGGCACGACGGAGCGGTCCAAATGGCCGGTCGGCGCCGCGGACGTGGATCCGAGCACGTTTCCGCTCACGTTTCCCGAGCCCCTCGGCAGCACCTCGCCTGGCTCGTCCCCCTGGTTCACGGTCAGCGCGAACGGCGGAACCTGCGCGCCCGGGATCGCGGTCCAGCCCGCCGACATCTCGGTCACGAACGGGCTCGGCTCCGGGACCGCGATCGACGTGAGCAGCCAAAACACCTTCCACGTCCAGCCGATCAACAACACGGCCACCGTCTACAATCCGAACGCGATCCAGGCGCGTCTGCGCATCTCCGACTGGGGCTCGTCCGTGGGCAACGCCCCACAATGGATCACGATTCCGGATCCGAGCTGTGCGGCCGCCGCCGAAAACGGCGGCCCGAGCGGTATCGGAGCGGGCGCCAGGTTCGATCTCACGTGCACCTGGACGTTGACCGCCGGACAGCGGTGCGCCTACCGACCCGACCTGTTCCCGGGCTGCACGCCCCTTCCGGGGCCGCGGTATGCGCAGCAGTGCATCTTGATCGAGCTGTCGTCCACCGCCGTGTCGATTCCCTTCTCTACCTCCAGCGCTTGCGGCAACTTCACCTTCGGCCAATCGACTAGGTGACGATGCGCTCGGCGGCAGACTTGCGGCGGGCTGTCGCTCGGGTGGTGAATTCGGGTATTGTCCGCTCGTGAATGGTCATTCTGCGCGCACGAGGGGTGGGTTGGCTTTGGTCGTTTGCGTCCTGGTGGCGGTCTTCGCCGCGCGCGCGATGGGCGCGCCCGACCCACGCGAGCTGAAGGCCCGCGAAGACTTCGCCGGCGGGCGCTATCAAGAGGCGCTCGATCTCTTCGCCCGGCTCTACGCCGAGTCGCTGCACCCCAACTACCTGCGCAACATCGGGCGCTGCTACCAGAACCTGGGCCAGCCCGATCGGGCCATCAACAGCTTCCGCGACTACCTTCACAAGGCCAAGGACCTCTCCCCCGACGAGCACCAGGAGATCGAGGGCTACATCAAGGAGATGGAGGACCTGAAGCGCCAGCGCGAGGGGACGCCCGCGGCGGCCGATCACCCGGCCGGTTCCGCCGCATCCGCGGCGCCTGTGGTGCCTCTACCGGCTTCTGGGGCTTCCGGATCGGAGGCGGCTCCGGAAACGATCGTCTCCGCCCCCGTCCCCGCGCCCCAGCCGGCCGAGGGACCGCCCGTTTACGAGCGCTGGTGGTTCTGGGCTTTGATCGGTGGCGCCGTCGCGATCGGAATCGGCGCCGCCGCGGCGGCCGGCGTCTTCACCAAGACCCAGGACGCGTCCTGCCCCACGGGTGTCAATTGTCAGTAGCGGCGGCGGCGAAGCTGTGGGCGCGGCGCCGGTCGGGCGTTGCGCGCCTGGCGCTCTGCGGCCTGGCCTCGCTGGGGCTCGGTCTCGGGTGTACGGAGAAGGGACGCTCGCTGGTCCTGGTCGATCTGTCGTCGTCCGCGCCGACGCTCGACCACGTGAGCGTGGTGGTCACGCAGACGAGCCAAAACCTGGGTGAGGCCGACGCCCATTGGTCGACCACGCCTCAGCCCCTGGAGCTGGGCGTCTACCTTCCCAAAGCGATCTCTGGATTGGTCGACGTGATCGCCTGCGGTTTCGACGCCAGCGGCGCCCTCGTCGCGGCGAGCCCGACCGACCCGGCCTCGGTGACTGTCACGGTCCAGCCGGGGACCACGACCGCCCCCGTTCCCATCACGCTCGTGGCGGGGACTTCGCCCGCGCTCTGCGCGACGATCGGCGGCGCCGGCGGAAGCGGCGGCGGCAAAGGCGGGGCCTCCGGCCACGGCGGCGGCGCGGGCGGTTCCAGTGGTGGCGGTGCGGGCGGTTCGGGCGGCACAGCCGGTTCGGGCGGCACAGCCGGTTCGGGCGGCACAGCCGGTTCCAGTGGCGGCGGCTCCGGCGGCGTCGGCGCAACCGGCGGCTCGGGCGGCGGTGGCGCCAGCGGTT
>CALAOV010000083.1 GCA_937889515.1 uncultured Myxococcales bacterium
ACAGCGAGTGCGACAAGGTGCAGGACTTCCTCTCCAAGCGCAGCCTCTCGTTCGAGACCGTGGACGGCGCCGGCGCCCAGGCGGTCACGCACATCAACGACGCCGTCATCGTCGGCTGGGACGAGGCCAAGCTGACTGGAGCGCTCAAGACGCTCGGCTACCCGAAGGAGGCGGTCCCCGCCGACGTCAACGTGCCGGTGTTGATCCTGCTGGTGTTCATCCAGCTCATCTACGTGACGATGGTGTACGGTCCAATCGCCGCCTTCCTGGTCGAGCTGTTCCCGGCGCGGATCCGCTACACCTCGATGTCGTTGCCGTACCACATCGGCAACGGCTGGTTTGGCGGGATGTTGCCGCTCACCGCCGCGGCCCTGGTCGCCGCCAACGGGAACATCTTCGCCGGTCTCTATTATCCGGTGGTCGTCGCCGCGGTGACCTTCGTGATCGGCCTCATCTGCATCCGAGAGAGCCGCGATCGTCAGATCAGCACGCTTTGAGATGATAGCTACGTCAAGAAGCCGGCCTACGCCGGCGTGATGAACGCCCTTCCCCGTCGCTAGAGAGCCCTCACGCTCCGACAGCCATGGCCAGTCCCACCCATCGCCATCGAAGCAAGCCCAAGCCCGGACTCCAGGTTGAGTCGTCCGCTAGCGAACACGTGAGGCTACCGATCTCGAGGCTGGAGATTGTCTGCTGGACCTTGCTGTTCGCGGCTGCGGTCGGGGCGCTGATCTGGAAACACTGCACGGTCTTCTTCTATTCTTGGACCGACGAACAGATCCATCTATACGTGGCGCATCGAATGACCCAGGGCGCGGTGCTGTACCGGGACATCGACAGCGCACGGCCGCCCCTGGTGCTCTTTCCGCTGGCGTGGCTCATGAAAATGGGTTGTTCGCCGTTGCTCGCCGCCCGAGCCCTGGTGGCGGGGATGGAGCTTGCCACCGCGGGACTGCTGCTCTGGGGCGGTTGGCGCCTGGCTTCGTGGCGCGCTGGGGCTTTCGCGGCCTTGCTCTTCCTCACCTCCCCGGAGGTTTTCGCACGGGTCCACTACACCGGTATTCAGCTGGTGGCGCTCACCGCCTCCGCCTGTGTTCTGTTTTCGTTGAGGGGGCAACCTTTTCGGGCTGGCCTCTGCCTCGGAGTGTCGTTGGCTGCGGACCAGCATGGACTGGTGGTTGGCGGCATCATTGCCTTGCTGACCGTCGCCCGTCGCCCGCGAGATGCGTTTTCGTTCGCCCTCGGCGCCCTCCTCGTCTGCGCGATCGTGTTTGGCGGCGTATGGGCGATGGGGGGCCGTCATCTGTGGGGGAGCCTGATCGGGATTCATCTCTTCCATTTTCGCGTAGGACAGGGCGTCAGCGCTCAGTTCTGGGACGACTTCACGCCGTGGATCTATGAGCACGTCTACCTGTTCGTGGGGGCGGGACTGGCATTGGTTCTGCTGGCGCGTGTTCGCACACGGGCGACGAGCGGCGACCCGGGACCGCCGTCGTCACGCGACGTGCGCGTGCTCCTTGCCGTGGTGACCGCGCACATCGCCGTCGTTTTGGCGCTCAGCGGGGCGGTCTTCCTCTACGTCGTGGTGATCGCGCCACTGCTGGCTCTGCTGGCGGCAATGGGATTCGATGCGGCGGTGGCTCGGTGGCGCCCGGCGCGCCATCCGTCCAAAGCGCGGGCGCAGCGGACTTCCCAAGGTTCTCGCCGAGGTTCCTGGCTGATCTTATCGGGGGTCGTGGCGGTCATGGCGTTGACTTCTGGCGGATGGGCGGCAGCGCGCTCGCATCGCGAGAGCTTGGACGACCGCCACTATTCGTTCTGGCCCCACGTGCTCCACGGCCAGGTGGCACGTTCCCAGGAGCTCGATCCAGCCCATTGGGTGGGCAGCGAATCGGTGCTCCCCAAGGCAGCGGCAGCGACAGAGGCAGAAACCATCTTCGGCGATCCGACCATTGTGTCGTTCCTGGCGCTGGAGAGCGGTCTGCGCGTATCGGGCGAGCTGGCCGATCTGAATCCGAGCTGGGTCGAGGCCGGCACGGTCAAGGGAGAAGAAATCGTCTCCCGCATCGAGCGCGACGGCGTGGCCGCAGTGATCACGCCCCCCTTCGGCCTGATCCAAGACCCCTACTTCAAATCCTATCTGAAGACTTGCTACGACAAGCCGCGCCCCTTCTTTCCGCCCGAGAGCGGACCCGGCGAGGGCCTTCCCTTCATCCTCGCCTTCACCCACCTCCGAAGCACGACCCCCTGCCAGCCGCGACCACTGTAGGGCAACTTTAGGGCAACTTCAGAGCGCGGGCAGAACGGGTGATGCCAAGTTAGCCGTTACTCGTGCAGGCGAGCGCAGCGCGGCTTCGCCGCGCGGAGCGAGGGGGGACCGGGGGACGCGAGCGGCAGCGAGCCGCCCCCCGTAAGACTAGAAGAAATACAGTTGCCACTGCAGGTTGATCTGATTGAAGGCGTGCGGCGCCGGGTTGCGGGTCACGTGGGCGCCCAAAACTTTGAGGTTCATGTTGTGCCCGTAAGGCCAGAACGAGAGGCCCCCACTGTAGCGATTCTCGCTCGGGTTGGTGGGGTCGGCGACCGTGCCCGACATCGTCGGATCGGGATTGGCAATATTCGGGGCGACGAGACGCTCGTACTGTACGAATGGGCTCAGCATGATCGGCGCGATCAGATAGCCGGCCTGGGCCATGTACGCCGTGTTTGTCGGCACCGGCATTTCGGAGATTATTTCGTCGTTCCACCGCACGATGTCCGCCTGCGCGGTGACGATTCCCGGTCCGAGCGGGAGATCGAGGATGGCGTCGCCGCCGTAGTACTTGTACGTGGTTATGGGCGCCTGTTGGCTTTGGAAGTCGTAGAAGCCGCCGAACGAAAAGATCTTCTTCGTGCCGTGATACGTTCCTTGGTAGAAAAACCCGGGCTCGGCGTCGAGCAAGTTCACTTGCACGCGCCCCGCGAGGCGGAAGATGTTGTAGTCCCCGACCTCGGCGATGACCCCGGTCGATGCCGGAACCGGGTTGTTACGTATCCCCTGGAACACGCCGGCGCGGGCCTCGAGGTGGCCTCCGAGCACCAGCAAGCGCAGCTGGACCCCGAGGTCCCGTCCCACCGGGCTTTGACCGGCGCTGCCCAGCGGGTCGCTGTCGTTGAAGATGCTGCGCCGGAAGATGTTCACGAAGTAGTCCGTGCTGTAGAGCTTCGCGGCGCTCTCGAGCCCGTTGTGGGGCCCCGGCGGCAGCATGAACCCGGCGTCGACCTTGATCAGGTCCCCGAGCGGCTTGAACGTGATGTAGGCGTCCTGGATGCTCAGCCCGGGCGCGTTCTTGTACGTCCCGGCCATCGTGTCCGCCGAGTCATTTTTGAACAGGTTCGGGTAATCCGTATCAAAGAAGAACTCGAAGTACTTGTAGAGCGTCCCGCTGACCATGAAGCGAATCCGACGCAGGAACAGGTTCTTCGACGTCAGGCTGGCGTCCGGCCCGCCGGCCACCTCCAATTGCGGCTGGGCCAGCAGGCCGAAGTGGATGCTGGCATTCGGCACGTCGATGCCCAGCGGAGAAATGGGCGGGGCAAAGGGGACGTACGGGTTGTCCGACGCCGGCTTGGGCGTTGCGGGCGCTGCGGCCGGCGCTCGCCTGGTCGGCGCGACGGGCTCCGCAGGCGCCTCCGGATTGGCCGTCGTCTCCTCGGATTTGTCGGACTTGGGTTTTGGCTTACTGTCGTCCTGTTCGAACTCGTCAGCGGAGCTCGACGACGATGTCTGCGCGAACGCGCGCAACCCCGGGAGCAACAGCGCGACGACTGCGAGGGCGGCTAACGGACGACGGCTCAGCTTCATGATTGCGCAACATTGCACAAATTGACGGCGGATCTCCAGCGAAATGCCGTTAACGCGCAAACACGAGCGAGTCGTTTGATTGCGCCGCTCTCAATCCGGCAATCCGCCAGATCTACAATGCACCCGCCGAAATCGTATTCCGGCCGGCAGGCGCAGCCTCGTTGCTTGTTTGCCGAAGCCCTCGCCGCCGAAATGTGCAATTCCGGCGGCGAGCAGCCATCGCTCACTACGCGTGTGGCGAACGCTCGGTACGTCGTCGACGCGACATCACAACGAAGATTCCTGCCAACAACAACACGAACGCGTTGCCTCCCGGTGCACTGCCGACGTCGCAAGCGCATCCAGGCGCCGCGGCAGGGGTCTGCGTGCTTCCGCCGGTGCCGGTCCCGGTGTCTCCGCCCGAGCCGGCCCCGCTGTCTCCGCCGGTGCCGGTCCCGGTGTCTCCGCCCGAGCCCGTGTTGCCGCCCGAGCCGCTTGAGTTGTTTCCGCCGCTACCGGTGACAGTCGTCCCGCCTGAACCGGTGTTGCCGCCGCTGCCGGTCGAGCTGGTCCCGCCGGTCCCGGTGCTGCTTGTCCCGCCTGAACCGGTGACGCCGCCGGCGCCGCGGCCGCCGCTCCCGGTGGTGCCGCCCTTTCCGCCGGATCCGGTGGCGCCGGCGCTGCCAGTGGTGCCGGCGCTGCCAGTGGTGCCGGCGCTGCCGGTGGTGCCGGCGCTGCCAGTGGTGCCGCCGCTGCCGGTGCTGCCGCTGCCGCACGCCGCCTGCGGGTCGGTCGCCGCGAACGGTGTCTTGTCGAGGTTCATGAACGGGAGCGAGTACTGACCATTCATGTTTGCGTCGGTGCCGTGCGGGCCGTTGCTCTCAGTCCAGGCGTCGAGTTGCGTTATCGACGAGCACGTAGGGTCGGTCCATTGCTGGCGCATGTACGAGTGGCCGCTGATCGTCACGGTCGTCGTCGTCGTCGGATTCGTGGGAAGCCCCATGACGTTCGTCCATTCCAAGATGGCCTGGGTCTGGTTGGTGGGGCTGATGGTCGTGTCTGCCGTCCCGTGCCAGAGCTGGATGCGCGGGCGGAATCCGTTGGCCGGATAGCTGGGATACATGCCGCGAACCAGCGCTCCCCACGCCGCCGCGGTCATGGTGTTCGTACCACCCGCGCACGGACCGCTCCACTGGTTCGACGTCGCGTACTGATCGGACCAACAACCGGCCGGGACCCCCGAGAACTCGGCTCCCCCCTTGAACACGTCGGGATAAACCGCCAGCAGGGCCTCCGTCATCATGGCGCCGGACGAGGATCCGATCGAGTAGACGCGGTTGGCGTTCGCGTGGCGCGTGCTGATCTCGTAGTTGACCATGTCGACGATGGCCTTGGTGTCGCCGCCGCTCTGCGTTCCAGTGGCGTGCGTGAGGGATGCCGTCGTCGCCACGTCCCAGCAGTTCCGGCTGCTGGCCAACTGCGGAAAGATCATGATGAAGCCTTCGCTGTCGGCTGCGGAGATGATATTGCCCCCCTGCGCCTCTCCGAAGATCCCGCTCGCGCTTCCGCCGCAATAGTGGACGACCACCAGGATCGGCGGGTTCGTCGCGACGGTGTTGGGGACGTACTCGTACATCGAGATGTAGCTCGGCTCGGTCGTTCCCCCGTTCCACGCCGCGGTGACCTGGGTCAGCGACGCGGCCGACGCCGAGGCGCCGGCGAGCAGGGACGCACCGAGCGCCACCGTTGCGGCGAAATGCCGTGCGCGCCACGAAGCCAAGAGAAGGCCGTTCTTACGTAGAGACATGATTCGACTCCTCCGAATGGGGGGAAGGGGCTGTCAGAAAGTCATTCGCTGCTCAATATGCCCGGCGCTGCCACAGGTGGACGTGTGCCTCCATAAATGAGAGGTCGGCGCAATAAATGAGAGACGACCTTTGGGCGAAGCGCCCGCAAAGAGCCAACCGACTCGTTGCGTTGTCGAACTCTGGTTCTGGCCAGGAGAGATAGAGGATCCTGGCCGCCCGCGTTCCGCGGCGGTCGACGCGCTGGTCGGTTGGCTTCGCCAGGGGCCGCGCGGCGCCCATGTCGCCGGCGTCGACGTGGATGACGCGCCGACGGCGGTTGGGCTCGAAAGTCTGGACGGTTTCACGATACGTTGATCCTAGAGGTGGTGATGGCCAAGGACAAATCCCAGCAGCAGGTCGCGTCGGACGCCGCAGACGCAGAGGGCACGATCCAGTCGATCTCGCGTGAGGCGCGACGTTTCCCGCCGCCGGCCGCCTTCGTGGCGCGTGCTCGGCTCAACGACGCAGCCGCGTACGAGAAGCTCTATCGACGATCGATCGACGATCCGGAAGGATTCTGGGCGGAGACCGCGCAGGCCGAGCTCCTCTGGAGCCGCCCCTGGGCGAAGGTGCTCTCCTGGGATCTCCCCTCGGCCCGCTGGTTCGACGGCGGCGAGCTCAACGTCTCGGCGAACTGCCTCGACCGGCACCTGGCCACCCGCGGCGACAAGGTCGCGCTCGACTGGGAAGGCGAGCCGGGCGACAGCCGCAAGCTGACCTACCGCGAGCTGCACGCGGAGGTCTGCAAGCTCGGCAACGTCATGCTGGGGCTGGGCATCGCCGCCGGGGACGTGGTCGCCATCTACCTGCCGATGATCCCGGAGGCCGCCATCGCGATGTTGGCCTGCACGCGGATTGGCGCCACGCACACCGTGGTATTTGGAGGCTTTTCGTCCGAAGCGCTACGCGATCGGATCAACGACTGCAGCGCCAAGCTTTGTATCACCGCCGACGGCGGCTGGCGGCGGGGCAAGGCGGTCCCGCTGAAGGCCAACGTCGACGGCGCGCTGCCGGAGACACCGACGGTGAAGACTTGCATCGTGGTGCGCCGGACGGGGGAGGCGGTCAGGATGGAGGGCGGCCGCGATCTGTGGTGGGACGACCTATTGAAAGCTGCGTCCGCCGACTGCCCGCCGGTCAGCCTGCCGTCCGAGCATCCGCTCTTCATCCTGTACACGTCGGGGACGACGGGGAAACCCAAAGGCGTGGTTCACACGACCGGCGGGTACCTGCTGGGCGCGCACCTCACGACGAAGGTCGTCTTCGATCTTCGCGAGGACGACATTTTCTGGTGCACCGCCGACGTCGGCTGGGTCACGGGGCACAGCTACATGGTCTACGGGCCCCTGTCGAACGGCACCACGACGGTCATGTACGAAGGCGCGCCCGATCATCCCGAGAAGGACCGCTTCTGGTCGATCATCGAACGACGGAAGGTATCGATTTTCTATACGGCGCCGACGGCGATCCGGGCGTTCGTCCGCTGGGGCGACGACCAGCCGGGGAAGCACGATCTGTCGTCGTTGCGCCTGCTCGGGAGCGTCGGCGAGCCAATCAATCCGGAGGCCTGGATGTGGTACCACGAGGTCATTGGTGGCGGCCGCTGCCCAATCGTCGACACCTGGTGGCAGACCCGAAACGGGCGCCATCATGATGACGCCGCTGCCGGGGATCACCGACGCGAAGCCGGGAAGCTGCGCGCGCCCGTTCTTCGGGGTCGGCCCGCAGGTGGTCAAACGCGACGGCACGCCGTGCGCGCCCAACGAAGGCGGCTTCCTGGTGATCAAGAAGCCGTGGCCGTCGATGTTGCGCGGCATACACGGAGATCCGGAGCGGTTCGCGAAGCAGTATTGGTCCGAGGTGCCGGGCGTCTACTTCACCGGTGACGGGTCGAGAGAGGACGAGGACGGCTACTTCTGGGTCATGGGGCGGGTTGACGACGTGCTCAACGTGGCCGGGCACCGACTGGGTACGGCGGAGATCGAGAGTGCGCTGGTCTCACATCCGCACGTCGCCGAGGCCGCGGTGGTCGGCCCGCCGCACGAGCTCAAGGGACCGGCGATCTTCGCGTTTGTAACACCCAAGGGTGGGGTGGAGGCGGGCGCCGAGCTGAAGAAGGCGCTCACGGCCCACGTCGTGAAAGAGATCGGCGCGCTAGCGCGACCCGACGAGATCCGCTTCACCGACGCGCTGCCGAAAACGCGCTCGGGGAAGATCATGCGGCGCTTGCTGCGCGAGATCGCCACCAGCGGCGCCGTCCGCGGCGACGTGACGACGTTGGAGGATATGGGTGTGCTGACGATGCTGGCGGCGGCGCGGGAGGACGAGGAGTAGGGGAGGCGGATTCGATCGCCCGGCACGCCTGGGACGAGGCGGTCCGGCGGATCGTCGGGGGGAAGCGGTCATGCGCCCCGTCTCCAGGGCCTTCTTGAAGGGGCGGACAAGCGGCAACGTCCACCTTCTATGTCATAGTGGGAAGCGGAGCGATGCCTCCGGCCAGCCCCATGTTGTCGGCTGCCGACCTCGCAACCATTGGATCAATGCCGGCACCCTCAACAATTGGACGCTCCCCCGTACCAACCCAGGGCCTTGACGTCGATCGGGTGACGCGTTCCGCCCCAAAAGAGGGAGCTACGGGCTCCCCAGCCTTACCGCCCCTCGAAACGGCTGGGCATATTAGGGACAATCCCCCGTGACGCGCCGCCGCCGTGTGGATTGGCCTATCATCCTCGGGCCGAAGGCTCCCATCCCGAAGGTGATGGATCGATCTGCGCGGGGCGAGTTGGCGTCGTTGTTGGCAGCATTCGACGAGATCCACGGGCTCGACGATCCGGATTTGATCATTCGCCGGGCCGTCGAGCTCTGCTGCGAACGGATCGGTCTCGTGCGCGCCGGGATCTTCGTGCTCGATCGGGCGCGCAACCTGATGTTGGGGACCTGGGGGATGGACCTCAACGGGGTGGTCGTCGACGAGCATCAGATCATGTACGACGTCAGCGACACCGATCGTGAGGCCTTCCGTCGATCGGACGAGGAGGGTGCTCACTTCACGGTGTTCGAGAACTGCCCCATCGTCGAGCATCGGATGGGGAAAACGGGGATCGCCGGGCAAGGTTGGGTAGCGTGCACGCCGATCCGCTCGACGCGGGCGCCCATCGGGATGCTGTTCAACGACGCAGGGATCAGCGACGGGCCGGTCGACGAGGACAAGCAGGCTCACGCGGCGATCCTCTGCTCGTTGATCGGGACGATCCTGGATCCGGTCCATGGCTCGTTGGGGCGCGGCTCGGCGCCGCCGGGCGAATCGCGGAACCGTCGGCTGGCCGCGGCTACGGTTGGCATGCTGGCGAAAGATCCCGCCTTGGGCGGCAAGGAGATCTCCGACGCCCTCGACATCAGCCTGAGCCGCCTCGCGCGGGTCTTCAAATCCGAGATGGGAATGTCGCTGGTCGAGTATCGGAATCGGCTGCGGCTCGATCGATTCTCGGTATTGCTGGATCGCGGCCGGACCAACCTGCTCGGGGCGGCGCTGGCGGCGGGATTTGGCAGCTATGCGCAGTTTCACCGCGTGTTCCGCGCCCTCCGCCGCGTCACGCCCCGCGAGTACCTACGCCGCCAAGCCTGACCGCTCGGCGGTGCTGGGCTCCGCATCGAGAGCATCGATGTCGGCTTTCATCGCGAGATAATCCGCCAGCAGATCGCGGATCATTTGTGCGATCATCGGGTCGAGATGGCGCCTGTCACCGAAGCTGAGCCTGGTCAGCTCGAGCCCGAGCGTCCGCGTGGCGGTCGCCGGCCATGTCTCGTTCGGGGAGGTGGCGCCGACGCGGTGGGTGCCCGAGTCACCTTGGCGTTCCTGCTGTTAGCCGCCGCCGGATGCGCGAGCGGGAAGGGCGTTCAGGACGGCGGAGGCGGCGCGACGACTACCGGAAACGGTGGTCGAGCGGCCGGCGGTCGCGCGGGCGGCAGCGGTGGGGGGGCCGGCAGTGCGGGGGCGAGTGGTGGCGCGAGCGGCGCCGTTGGTTCCGGTGGGCGTGGTGGGTCGGTCGGCGGGGCGGGCGGATCCGGAGGCGCCACCGGAACCGGAAACGTGGGGGGAATCACCGGAAACGGTGGCCAAGCGGGCGGTGGTAGTGGGGGAGCCGGCGGCGGTGCGAGCGGCACCGCTGGTTCGGGTGGACGTGGCGGGTCGGCCGGCGCCGTCGGCGGATCCGGAGGCGGCGCGGGAAGCGGAAACGCCGGAGGAGCGACCGCGGGCAACGGCGGTGCGGCGGGAAGACCCCCACCAACCTGGAATTGGGTCGGGATCGTTGGGACCGGCCAGAGCCTCGCGGTCGGCGGGCACGGCAACGCGCCCGCCATGCCGATCGGGGCCACCACGCAGCCCTTCCACAACCTCAAGCTGTCGCTCGGCAACGCGACGGTGCCGCCGTTCGATCCGACCAACGGTTCGCTGTCGATGGTGCCGCTCGTCGAGCCGCTCCGCACGATCACAACCGCCTATCCGAGCCCGTACCCGGCGAACATCTACGGCGAGACCGTACACACGGCGATGGCCGACGAGATCACGTCGCTCGCAAAGGGGGCCGGGGCGACCGACTACGTGACCACCCAGACCGAGGTCGGCGAGGCCGGGCAGCCGATCAGCGTCCTTCAAAGAGGCGCCACCGACACCGGCACCACCGGGCGCGCCTACGTGGCATCGCTGTTCGAGGTCGCGGCGATCGCCCGGCTGGCCAAGGCGCAGGGGAAGAGCTACGGCGTTGGCGCCATTCTGTTCACGCACGGCGAGTCCGACGCCGCGAGCACCAGCTACGAGGGCGACATGCTGATGCTCTGGTCGAGCTACAACCAGGATCTGCCGCCCCTCACGGGACAGACCGGCACCATCCCGATGTTGCTGTCGCAACAGCACTCGAATCCGATGACGGCCGGGTCAACCTCGCCGGCCACGCTCGCGCAGTGGCAGATCGGCGTCGATCACCCGGGCTCCGTCATCTGTACCGGTCCCAAATACCAGTATTCCTACGTCAGCGACTACACCCACCTCGTCAACAAAGACTACGAGCGGCTCGGCGAAAAATACGCGCAGGTCTTTTATCAGCGTGTGGTCCTCGGCAACAACTGGCAGCCGCTGCAACCGACCGCGACTTCTCGGAGCGGCCGGGTCATCACCGTGACCTTCAACGTGCCGGTGGCGCCCCTTGCCTGGGACACGACGCTCCCGGCGCCGCACCAGTCGGCGAACACGGCGTGGGCGCAAGGGAAGGGATTCGAGGTAGCGAGCGGCAGCACGCCGGTCGCGATCAGCGGCGTCGCCATCTCCGGCGACATGGTTCAGATCACCTGCGCGACGGACCTTCCGGCGTCGGGCCTCACCGTCGCCTACGCCTGGACCACCGACGGAACGCCGCGCGCCTCGGGGACCGTGCGGTGGGGGCTGCTCCACGACACGGACCCGTTCGTCGGATACCTGACGGCAATGCCGGGACAGAACTACGCCGTCGCCTTCCAGATGAACGTTCCGTAGCGGGCGCGGCAACGTGGCTAGCAAGATGGGTGCCCGCGCGGCGGATCCTCTCGCAGAGTAGCGCTCGATCATTGGCTGCGAGCCAAAAATGAGAGCAATTCGCCATAAACATGGAAGATCTCCGGGTCGTCCCCTGAGACGCTCCGCCGACCCGCAGCTCTACTTCCTCCAAAAGGGTAGTGAGAAGGGGTGAGCTCATGACCACGACATCAACGGCAACGACATCGGCGGGTGGGCTCAGCGGGGGGGAGATCCGAAAGGT
>CALAOV010000084.1 GCA_937889515.1 uncultured Myxococcales bacterium
GCTACTCGACAACGAGCACGCTCTCAAAGCGCTAATGGAACAGCAGAAGAACGAGGCCATCGAGCTTTCCAAGATCGAGGTCGAGTATAAGCCGCTCCAGCGCGCGTCCGATCAGGAAGAGAAGATGTACGGCATCATCGCGGCCCGCCAGAAGGAAATCGACATCACCGGTCCGATGAAGACGAACAACGTGCGCGTCCTCGAGCGCGCGATCGTCCCCGGCGTACCGGTGCGGCCCAAACCGATCCAGAACCTGCTGCTCGGGCTGATGCTGGGGATCGGCACCGGCATCGCTCTCGCGTTTGCCATCGAGGCACTCGACAACACGCTGAAGACCCAGCAGGACGTAGAGCAGTTCCTGGGAACGCCGGTTCTGGGTCTGGTTCCCATCATCGGTGCTGCGCCCGGGGCCGAGTCCGTGCAGGTTGGCGACAACCTGCGCGAGCGCGACCTCGGTGTCTTTCTCGATCCCAAGTCGGTGGCTGCCGAGTGCTGCCGATCGATTCGGACCAACATCCTCTTCATGTCGCCCGATCGGCCGCTCAAGATCATGGTGGTCACCAGTCCAAGCCCGCAGGAGGGCAAGACGACCACCGCGATCAATCTCGGCGTCACCATGGCCGAGGCGGGTGGCCGGGTGCTGATCGTAGACACCGATATGCGCCGTCCGCGCCTTCATCGGTCGTTCGGAGTTCCCAACCAGACCGGAATCTCTAGCGTCATCGTGGGCAAGGCGACACTCGCAGAGGCGATCAAGCGCACCGACGTTCCAAACCTCGACGTGCTCCCGTGCGGACCGGTGCCGCCCAATCCGTCGGAGCTGCTGCACACCAGCCGGTTTGGGGTCGTCCTGGCCGATTGCGCCAAGCTCTACGATCGCATCATCCTCGACTCGCCGCCGACCTCCGCGGTGACCGATCCCGCGGTGCTGGGGAACCTCGCCGATGGCGTGGTCCTGGTCATCAAGGCGGGAGAGACGACGCGCGAGGCGGCCATGCACGCGCGCCGGCAGCTCCACACCGCCAAAGCGCGGCTCTTCGGTGTGGTGGTCAACGCCATCGACTTCTCGAATCCGGCCTACGGCTACGAGTACTACTACCGGAACTACTACCGGTACGGCTACACGTACGGCAACGGGCCCGATCAGAAGGCCACCAGCTAGCGTAAGCGGCGTCCGTATGGGCACCGCTCTCGTAACTGGAGTCACCGGTCAGCTGGGCTTCTACGCCGCGGAGCGCCTGGCTGCGCGGGGAGAAACCGTCTGGGGTCTCGTCCGCCAGTCGACGGTCGGTCGGCTCGCCAGCGACACCACGCTCCCGTACCGTCCCATCGTGGGCGACCTCTTGGACGAATACTCGCTGCTGTCGATCCTCGAGGAGGTTCGGCCGGAGCGCGTCTTCAACTTCGGGGCTCAGAGCGTCATCCCAGCTTCCTGGACGCAGCCCATCTTGACCGCGCAGTACACGGCCCTCGGGGTGGTGAGGCTGCTCGAGGCCGTTCGGCGGGCGGTCCCTCACTGCCGGGTCCTCCAGGCTGGCTCGAGCGAGCTGTTCTCCGAAGCGGACCGATCGCCACAGGATGAAGAGTTTCCCATCCGGCCCATGAACCCTTACGGAATCGCGAAGTCGTTCGCCTTCCACACTATGCGCGCTTACCGCAGCCGGTACGGGCAGTTCGCGACCAACGCCATCTTCTTCACCAACGAATCCCTGCGTCGGACGGCCGACTTCGTCTTTCGGAAGGTGACCCGAGGCGTCGCGGAGATCGTTGCTGGCAAGCGCAAGCAGATCTCGCTGGGCAATCTCGACACTATCCGCGACTGGGGCTACGCGCCGGAGTACGCCGCTCTCTCAGTCGCCCTGCTTGATCTCGACCGAGCGGATGACTTTGTGATAGCGACCGGGGAAGGGCATACCGTTCGAGATCTGGCCTCCAGCGCCTTCGCGCTGGTGGATCTGGACTGGCAGAAATATGTACACGTCGACACGAGCTTGGTCAGACCGAGCGAGCAAGTACCGATCGTCGGCAACAGCGCCAAGCTGGAGCGCGCCATCGGTGCCGCCCCGCGTGTGAAGTTCGGAGAGGTTCTGCGGATTTTGCTGGCCCACGATCTGCGATCCCTGGGCTGCGCGGTGCCGTTCGACAGCCCCTCAGCTTGATCGATTCACCGTACAGACGAAAAATGCCGTGCTGTTCAGCGCGGAGCCCAGCAGCGGAAAGGGCGTGAAGAGCGACTTGTCGATCCGACAGGAACGCTCCAGCTCTCGTTGCACCCGCCGAAAGTCGAACCCCTTGTGCCCCTTGCCCCCCGCGAGACTGACGTGGCGGTGTGACGATTCGAACGAGTCCACATCCCAGAACAGCGCGGCGGAAGTCAGTTCCGACCAGGAGTAGAGCTCGTATCCGTATGCCCCGGTGGTCAGGTTCGCCAGATACCGGCCGACCTGCTTGACCATCAGCGAAGGGCCCACCTCGATCGGCACCGAGATGACCAGCTTTGCATCGGGCTTCCCCCAGGCCGCGAGCTTCGCGATTTCTCCCGCGGCGTCGTTGACGTGCTCGAGGGTCTCGGTACAGATCAGGAGGTCAATATCGCCCGTGCCGCCCTGCGCGATCTGATCGGGGGTCACGAAGTCGAAGCCGCTACGGCCCTCGAAACGGCGACGTGCGACCTCGAGCGCCGTGGGATCGGCATCGACACCCAGGCCCGCGCGGACCCGGCCGGCGCGAGCCATCTGGTCGAGAAGCCAGCCATCGGCGCAGCCCAGGTCGAGGGCGCGATCGTAGGTGCGATCGTTCAGGAGACCGAAGAGCGTGTTGAGGCGGCTCCGGTGCGCCAGGCGGGTGACGAAGCTGCCGTGGTTGAGTAGACGGTCGGAATAGTCCATCTGTCGTGGGCTCTCCTATGCGCGCGACCCGGTTGCGGGAACGGACGGCGCGGCGTTCGGTTGGTCCTTGACGACCTCGAATGCGTCGCCCAGGTATTCGCAGAGGATTTCGACGGCGATCTCGGTATCGCGGTCCACCTCGCGGCGTCCATCTCGCCAAAAGAGCTCCAGGATCTGCTCGGTGGTCTTGCCCCCGGGCACCGGCACGACGAACTGCGCCTTGAAGGCGTTCGAGGCCGCCTCGAGGCCATCGAGCCCGCAACTGAAAAGCTTTCGGCCTTCGCTGTTGCTCCCCGTCCCCAGGCGGAGGTTCAACCCCACGGCGCCAAAGACACCTATCGCATCGGTCACGATCGGCCAGATCTCCTCAGTGGTCTTGATCTGGCGCAGCCTTTGGCTGAACGGTCGCACCGCCGCCCGCAAGGCCCGATTTCGCTTCCGCTCGGTCGCGCTGTTGGCGCCCAGGCGAAAATATCCGAGCGCACGGAGGAAGACCACCGCAGTCACCCCCAGGATCACCAACAACATCGCCGCCTGAGAGCTGTTGCCATAGGTCAGAATCAGCGCGGCGAAGCCCAGCAGTACGCAGAAACCATAGAGGACCAACACCGCCTGGCGATGGCTGAGGCCGCGTTCCATCAGGCGGTGGTGGATGTGCTCCTTGTCGGCCTGGAAGAGAGGTCGGCCGCGCCAGGCCCGACGGCCTATCGCGAGCAAGGTGTCCATGATCGGCAGGCCCAGCGCGACGGTCGGGATGACGACCGCCACGGCGGTCGACGCCTTCTGGTTGGTCTCGACGGCGGTCGCGGCCAACACGAAGCCCAGGAACATGCTCCCCGTGTCGCCCATGAAGATGGACGCCGGGTTGAAGTTGTAGAACAGAAAACCGACGATCGAGCCCGCCAGCGCCGACGAGAACAGCATCATCAAGGGGTGGCCGCGCTGGAGCGAGACCAGGAAGGTGATGGTCACGGCCACCAACGCCACGCCGCCCGCCAGCCCGTCGAGCCCGTCGATGAGGTTGAGGGCGTTGACGACCCCCACCATCCACAGAAGCGTGAAGGGCAGGCTGAACCAGCCGAGCGCGATCGGATCGCCGAACGGATTGGCGAGGGTCTCCATGCGAAAGCCGAGCCGATAGAGAAACGCGGCGATCACGAACTGCACCACGAACTTCCGCGCCGCCCCCGCGCCCCGTAGATCGTCGTACAGGCCCAGCAGCGCGATCGCGAGCCCGCCCACGAACAGGCCGATCGCATGGTTTCGATCGGCGACGAACATGCCACCGACGTCGGAGTGGAAAAAGAGCAGACCCACCAGTGGCGCGTAAAACGCGATGACGATCGCGATTCCGCCCAGGCGCGGCACCGGACGACCGTGGATCTTGCGGGCCGACAGGGCATGATCGAGCAGCCCGAAGCGGTGCGCGAGTCGGCGCACGATGGGCGTCAGGATCGTCCCGCACAACATCGATAGAATGAAAGCGACGGCGGCTGTTCTCATTCGGGCGGCCGAGTCAGGACCCAGTTTCCCAAGGCCAGGACATCCATTCGGGTCTTGAGGTAGCAGGCCAGGGCCTCGCCGGGCGTGGCGACGATCGGCTCGTGCTCGTTGAAACTTGTGTTGAGGACCAGCGGCACGCCGGTCTGCCGGTCGAATTCCGAGATGAGGGCGTGGTAACGCGGGTTGGTCGCTGCGCTGACGGTCTGCAGGCGGCCGGTGTCGTCGACGTGGGTCACCGCCGGGATCCTCCCGCGCTGCCCCTCC
>CALAOV010000085.1 GCA_937889515.1 uncultured Myxococcales bacterium
CGCAAACCGTGGAGCCGGTGCTCGGGATTGAACCGAGGACCTACGGTTTACGAAACCGTTGCTCTACCACTGAGCTACACCGGCGATCTTGAATGGCGGTCGGTACTTACGCTATAGGTCCCTTCTTCGTCAACGGCATCGCCGTGGGTCGCGGAGATCTAGCACGACGACGCCCGGACGGGATAGGACGCCCGAGACTGCGGGGACCTCCTGGGCCGCAGCCTTTCGCCCGTGGCGGATGACGCCGAGCGCACCCAGAACCGCCTCCGGTGCTTTCTCGATGATCGCGAGAAGCACGCGCGCAGGCCCCTCCGGCCGCCGCCGGCCCTGCTCCCAGTTCCGGACGGTCGCGACGCTGACGCCGAAGGCCGCCGCGAAATCCCCCTGCGAAAGACCCAGCTTTCCGCGCATGCTCCCGACGTCCACATCCGGCACGCGAACGCGAGTCACACGCCCCTTTGTCTGGTCGCCCTCGGTGTACGCCAGCGCCTCACGAAGCCCCGCGGCGATAGCCTCGAATGCCTTCTTGCCCACGCTCTACCTCCGGTGTCGTCCTCTCATAAGTGCCCCACGCGTCGGGCGGGGCATCGAAGGCATGCTACGCCATTGGCGTATGGCGGACAAGGCCGCGCCAACCCCCCACCCTCCGAAATTCGGAGCCGCCTCTCCGAACTTCGGAGACCCCGATCCGTTCGCGCGGCAGCTCACGCGCCCCGCGTCCAGAGAGCACGCCGAGTTAGCACGATGCGTGCCGCTCGCTCCTCGCTGGCGCGATCTTTGTAACGGCACCGCCGGACTCACCCACCCTGGAGGCGACCTTGTTCCGAACAATCCGTAGCGTACCGTTTCTTGCCGTCCTTTCTTCCACGTCCGCCGCGTTCCTCGTCGGAGGCTGCAGCGAGCCGCCCTCGACCACCACTGCGAACAACGCCGGGGTTGGGTCGGTCGACATCGCCCTGGTGGAGGGTGGCGTGACGCTGACGAGCGTGAGCTACACCATCAGCGGCCCGAACGGCTTCTCCACGTCGGGGACGATCAACGTCGGTTCGAGCGCCACGGTCTCTGCGGTCATCGGCGGCCTACCGGCCGGCAACGGATACACGATCACGCTCGCCGCGACCGGCACGGACGGCACGACGACCTGCGGCGGTAGCGGGACCTTCAACGTGACGGCGGGGAACGTCACCAAGGTCGCCGTCACGCTCGACTGCCACCAGCCGGCCAAGACCGGCAGCGTGTCCGTCGGCGGCACCTTCAACTTCTGCCCGGTCGCGGACGGCATCTCGGCGAACCCGGCGGACATCGCCGTGGGCTTCCCCGTGGCGCTGGCGATCGCCGCGCACGATCCCGACAGCGCCCCCTCGCCGCTCGCCTATTCCTGGACGGCGGCTTCCGGGTCCTTCAGCGACGCCACCTCGGCGACGCCGACCTTCGTCTGCAACGCGCCCGGCCCGGTCACCCTGACGGTCACCGCCTCCGACGGAGATGCAACCTCCGGATGCCCGGCCACGCTGTCGCTCGTCGTCACCTGCGAGCCCGGCACGTTGCTGGTCAAAAACTCGCTGGTCATCAGTACCAGCACCTACGATCGGACCCAGGGCGCCGTCGCCTCGCTCGCGATCGGAACGACCCAGCTCGCCGGCACGGCCACCGCGACCACCAGCGCGATCGCCAGCAACAACTACCTGACCGTCTGGAACAACGAGTCCGCGGACGCCAGCTTCGGCGTGACCTCGGCGATCCAGTTGACCGACATCGATCCGACGAGCGGCGTGGTGCTCAGCAAGGTCACCGTCCCCACCAGTCAGGTGGTCACCAGCTTCCCGTCGAAGTCGGAGGTCGGTCTGCACGTCACCACCGACGGCAGCGGACCCCACCTGGTGTTCGTGGGCTATGCGGGCGCGGGGGTCGGTGCGCTGGACGTGTCGAACGCGGACGCCGTCCCGGGGCAGGATCCGACGAACCCGGTGAGCTTCGCCTTCGGATCGAGCTATGCGTTCGCCCGCACGATCGTCTCGATGGACGGCAGCGGCCACTTCTCGTACACCCCGACGATCAACTACGGCGGAAACAACGGCCGCTCGGCGCTGCTCGGCAGCAACGGGCTCTACTACACCGTGGGGAACGCCAACAACGGCAACGCGGCGGCTTTCGGTCCGACCAACGGCACGAATCCGGACGTCACCGAGACGACCGGCCTCGAGGTGGTCACCCCGATCAATGGACCTTCGTCGGGCGTCGCCATCCCCGCCGGCAATTCGGCCGAGGTCAACCCGCTGGTCCAGTTCACCTTCGGCACCGCCAAGCCCGACAAGCCCGGCAAGGACGACAACTTCCGCGGCGTGACCGAGTTCGGTGGGGCGCTCTACTTCACCAAGGGGAGCGGCAGCAATGGCATCGACACGGTCTACACCGTGTCTTCGCTTCCCACCGTCGCGACGGCGGCCGTGGCCACGATCAGCGTCGTCCCCGGCTTCCCGACCGACTCGGCCAAGGCGACCGGCGGCAACTTCACGCCCTTTGCGGTGTTCTTCGCGAACGCCACGACGATGTACGTCAGCGACGAAGGCTCGGGCAACGCCACCGACGTGGCGAACCACGCCGGTCTCGAGAAGTGGAGCCTGGTCGGCGGCGTCTGGCAGATGGACTACCTGCTGACCCAGGGCCTGATCGGCGTGGTCGACAGCAACCTGAACGGCGCCGATGGCCCATATCCGAACGTGACCACGGTTGGACTGCGCAATCTGACGGGTGTCGTGAGCGGCGACCAGGTCACCTTGTGGGCCACGACCTCGACGTCCAGCACCTCCGGCGACAACGGCGCCGATCCGAACAAGGTCGTGGTGATCACCGATCAGCTGTCCGCCACGACGTTGACGGGCGCGGTGACGACTGAATCCTTCAGCACGCTCACCGGACCCACCTACGGCACGGTCTATCGGGGCGTGGCCTTCGTGAACTAGGCCCGGTCGCGGGCCGTCTCTAGCGGCCGATTTTTTCGCCGGTCGCATTTTTCTTCACCGCTCGCTTTTGATTTTGTTATTCTGGTTCCCGTCGTGAGGGCGGGAGGAGAGCCACCCCGAGGTATGCGAGCCACGCCGGTCGGTGGGCGCCTGGTCGCTCCGCGATTGGTGGTGGCTCTTGCGCTGGCCGCCGTCGCCACCACCTCCGGTTGCTCGTGGATCTTCGTTCAACCGCTGCGGGAGGAACGCGGTCGGGGGGACTACATCGACTGCACGACCAACCGGGCAGCCCCCGTCCTCGACACGATCTTCACGCTCACCAACATTGCCTCGGCCATCTACGTGGCCAGCGAAAACAATGTGACCAACAAGGGCACCGCGGTGACGCTCGGGCTTAGTGTGGCGGCCCTCTGGGCGCTCTCGGCCGGGTACGGCTACTCGCACACCTCCGAATGTGAAGAGGCCATGGAAGGGAGCGGAAGGAGCTACTACCCGCCGCCGCGTGTCCGCCCCCGACCCCAATATTATCCGCCACCACCACCGCCCACCGCGGCCCCCCCGCCGCCTGAGGTGGTCGTGCCGCCGGCGGGTACGCCCGGTGCGCCACCGAGCCCGCCCGCGGCGCCCCAGCGGCAGGACAACGACGAGCCGTGAGAGCCTCCGGCCGAAGAGCCCGACCTCCGCGCTGACCCTGGATCTCTTCGCGACCCGCGACGACCTTGATATCGTGATCGCATGCGGGCGGGCCCGGTGATTCCCTTGGTGGTGGCTGTGGTCTCGCTGACGGCGGGTTGCTCCTTCATCTTCGTTCAGCCGCTGCAGGAAGAGAGTTACAGCCGCGGGTACACGCCCTGTACGACCAGCCGGGCCGCGCCGGTGCTCGACACGCTGCTCACCCTCACGAACGTCGGCTCGGCGCTCTATGTGGCCAGCGAAAACAACGTGACCAACAAGACCCCCGCGCTCGCGCCGGGGCTCGGCGTGGCGGCCCTGTGGGCGATTTCGGCCGGGTATGGCTACGTCAACACCGGAGAGTGCGAGGCGTTCGAGGAGAACGACGGGCGAAGAGCGTACACCCCTCCCCCTATCGGAGGCCGGCCCCAGTTTTATCCCCAGCCGCCGCCATCGGCTCCTGCCGCCAAGAAGCCGCCCGAGCGACTGGACGCGCCGCGCTTCGGCGGCTGACCGACCTGCGACCCGGACTGGGGGGCACCGACGCCGCCCCTCACCCGTGCGCTACGGCCGCCGCTGGATGCGCGACCACCACGCTCTGTCGCTCGGCGCGCCGGAGCGTGATGAGCGCGATCTCCGCCGGGACGAAGATGCGCACCGGCAGGCCGGTCGAGCCGAGGCCGCGGTTCACGTAGAGCGTCGACGGTCCCGATCGGTACAGGCCCGTGGTGAAGGGCGTCATGATGCGCGCCAGGTTGAAGCGCTTGGCGAAGAAGGGCACGCCGATCTGGCCGCCGTGGGTGTGCCCCGACAGCGTCAGGTCGACGGCGCGCGAGGCCGCGGCCGGGAACAGCGCCGGATCGTGCGCCAGCAGCAGGACCGGCGTCTCGGCCGGGCGGCCGGCCAGCGCCTTGTCGAGATCGTGGCGTTTGGTCCAGGTGTCGTCGACGCCGGCCAGATAGATGGCGGCGCCGTCGCGCCGGACCTCGACCCCGCGGTTCCGGAGCAACGTGAGCCCCGCCTGCTCGAGCGCCGCGACCATCTCCTCGCCCTCGGTGAAGTAGTCGTGGTTGCCCATGCTGGCGAAGACGCCGTCGCGCGCCCGCAGCTTGCCCAGCGACGCCGCCACCACCGGGACGAAGGCCGTCCCGCTGGCGATCAGATCGCCGGTCACCGCCACCAGATCGGCCCCCAGGCCGTTGACCGCGGCGACCCAGTGGTCGACGCGCTCGCCGCTGGCGAACGGGCCGCAGTGCAGGTCGGAGATCTGCGCGACCTGGTAGCCGTCGAAGGCCGCCGGAAGGCCGGGGATCGCGATCTCGTGCCGGCGCACGCGCGGCGAATTGCGCAGCGCCAGCACCGTGCCCGCCAGCGCGGCGCCGAGCGCGTACAGCAGCGCGGCGTTGGTGGACCGGACCGCGGTCGAAAGTAGCGCGTGCACGACGAGCGCCACCGGCGCGAATACCGCAAACAGCAGGCCCAGCGTCCACCAGACGAAGAACGGCCAGAGGACCAGATAGAGACGCGCTCGGCTGGGCGCACCCCAGATGCCACGCGGGCCAAGCACCGTCGCCAAGAACCCGCCGGTGAGCGCGGCGGCCAGCGCCAGCGCGACGAAGAGGTGACCGCCGAGATGGGCCAGCCCCGCGACGAGCGGGGTCTGAATGCCGACCGTGACCGAGAGCGCCAGGACGAACATGCGGCTTCGACGGCGGCCGGGCGCCGGTTTCTCCGGTTTGCTTTCGGGCAAGGCTCTGATCGTCTAGCACCAACCGGCGCCCCGCGCTCCCCGGCGTGCGGCCTTTCGTTCGATCCGATTGAACAAAATCCGGCGTTGGGGCGACATCAGGCCATGCGCACACTCGGCAGGTCGTTTCTCCTCTCCCTGATCGCGACCGCCGCGGTCGCAAAAACAGCTCGGGGCGCGGACGAGCGCCTCCTGGTGGTGGTCGAGTCCGCACCGGGCGTCGGCGTCGACGCGCGCGACGTGCGGCAGACCATCGGGGCCGAGCTGGGGATACCGGTCGTCGCGCCGACCGACGCGACCGCCGCCACCGCCTCGAACCTTCTGATCGTTTCGGTCGACCGGGCGGACATCCGGATGTCGTTGCGCGGAAGCGCGGCGGGGCTGGTGGCGAGGACCATCCCCGCCCCGCTCGACCGGCCGGCGCGACTGCGCAGAATCGGCTGGGTAGCGGGGGATCTGG
>CALAOV010000086.1 GCA_937889515.1 uncultured Myxococcales bacterium
GGTCGCCGCCGGCACCGACGCCATCGAGATCGCGGTGGTGTTCGCCGGAACCCGCCACGACGACGACGAGTACAGCGGGGTGCTCGCGGCGGTCCGCAAGACGATTCCGGGCGCCACCATCGTCGGCTGCTCGGCGCTGGGCGTCTGGACCGGAACCGAGGAGGTCGAGAACACGACCGCGGTGGCGGTGCTCGCGCTGGACGGGGCGCCGCTGCCGACGCCGCTCTTCATTCCGGGCGTTCGCGCCGAGCCGCGCATCGCCGGCGCCCGGCTGGGACGCGAGGCGCTCCAGGCGCTGGGGGGAGACGCGACGGGTGCGGCGGTTGCCGTGCTGGTCGATCCCGCCGACCTGGACGCCACCGACTTCGTGGCCGGGATCGCCGACGTGGCGCCCGATCTGATCATCACCGGCGCGGGCGCGTCGGGCGGCGAATCCGGCTGCCGGGTCTTCTGGCAAGACGCCGCGCAAGCCGACGCCTGCGTCGCGCTGGTCATCCCGCGCGAGCTCCATCCGAGCCTGGGGATGACCCAGGGCTGTCAGGCGCTGGGCGAGCCGCTCACGATCACGGCCGCCGAGGGGAATCTGATCCTCGAGATCGAGGGACGCCCCGCGGTCGAGGCGCTGGAGCGGGCGCTCTCCAATCCGCGCCATCCGGGGCTGCGGCAGATGGCCAAGCATCTGCTGGCGGGCATCAGCGAGCTGGGCGCCGGCGGCCGCTCGGACTATGTCGTGCGGCCCTTCGCGATCGCCGACAGCGACCAGCCGGCCCTGGCGGTCGCCGAGCCGGTGCGCGCCGGTCAGACCATCTGCTTCACGATGCGCGACGCGATCGGTGCCCGCGAGGACATGAAGGCGATGCTCGAGGAGCAGGCCGAGGCGCGGGAAGCCCGCCACGACTCGGCGCCCAAATTCGGCGTCTACTTCAACTGCGCCGGCCGCGGGAGCGATCTCTACGGCCAGCCCGGACTAGATCCGGAGCTGATCCAGCGACGCTTCGGACCGCTGCCGCTGGCCGGCATCCAGAGCTCGTTCGAGATCGCACCCACTTGCGGACGCCCCCGCATCCACATGCTCACCGGCGTCCTGCTTCTGGCCGGTTAGAAACTCTTCGGTGGATCGGAGGTGGGCTCTGCCCACCGGAGACTTATCTGCCGAGCCAGATCCGCCCGCGGCTCTCGTCGTCTGCGGCGGCGAGCCTACGAGCCCGGACGCCTAATCGATGGCGTGGGAACTCGACGGGCTTTGCCCGGCGAGACCCATCGCGGGAAGGTTTGGGAAACCTCCCAGGGTTCCCATCCTACTTATCTTCCCACCAGAAGACGGTGATGGCGAGGCAGTGGAAGGCCTCGTCGGACGACTGGGTCACGATCGTGTCTACGACCTGACAGTGCTGGTGCTCGCGGATCCAGGCCGTCACCTTCTCACCCAGGTTCTCGCGCTCCTGCGCCATCGTCGCCGAGAAGACCTTTACGCCGTTGAAACGCGTCGTCGTGTGGTTCTGATGTTGTGCCATCGGTCCTTTAGTTCCCTTCGGGGATCTTCGTATAGCAGCGTTTCCACACGTACGGCAATGGGCGAAATTTTTACTTGGTGTTGGGCGGTTCCGAACCCGCCTCGGCGGGTACGCTGGGCAGGGCGGGGCGTTCCGGGGCCGGGCCGAGGCCCATCTTGGCCTTCAGCTCGGCCAGGGCCAGATCGCCCCCGGTCCCCCCTTCGAGCTTCTTGAACTTCTGCTGCAGGGTGTCTCCGGCCAGCTCGCCGCCCAGCTCGGTCGATGCCTCCGACTCAGCCTCGATCTGCTCGACCTTCTGGTTCATCCGCTCGAAGGTGTCGAAGGCGCTGTTGTCCGATAGGCCGCGCATCGTGTCCTGAATGGCCTTCTGCGCCTCGGCGCGCTTCTGGCGCGCGATCAGGATGTTCTTCTTGCGCTTGGCCTCTTCGATCTTGTCGTTCAGCGTACGCAGTTGATCCTTCAGTTTTTCAACGGCATCCTTCTGCAGCTGCCACTGCTTGCCGAACTCGTCCTGCATCTTGTCGTGGTCGCCCTTGCGCGAGAGCGCCTCCTTGGCCAGGCCGTCGTCCCCGGCGCGGACCGCCAGCATCGCCTTGCGCTCCCATTCCTTGGAGAGGTCGATCTGCTCGTCCCACTGCTTCTTGAGGCGCTTTTCATCCGCGATCGAGGTCGCCACCTGCTTCTTGGCTTCGACGAGCTGGTTCTGCATCTCGACGACGATCTGATTCAGCATCTTTTGCGGGTCTTCCGCCTTGCTGATCAGATCGTTGAGGTTCGACTTGATGAGCGTTCCCAGCCTGGAGAAGATTCCCATGGTGTGGTCCTAGACGTGGGCGCTGGCGCCGGCGGTCTGGCCGCCCAGGAAGCGCGCGAGGTTCGGTTGATGTTTCGCCGCGGCCATCGACATGTCGTCGATCACCGCCTGGAACTCGGAGAGGTCGAGGTTCTCGAGGTCGAGGGCGTGCACGATGACGACGGCATCCCCTTCGAGGCCGAAGGCGCCGTGCACCATCTCGTTGGTGTTGAGGGTCAGGAGAGCGCGGTAGAGCTCCTCGCGTCCGGTGGACGGCAGGTCGGCCATCTTGAGCCGGAAGGCCACCACCGGGCCCGCGATCGAGACGGCCAGCCGGGGCCCGCCGATCTGGAGCAGCCAGATTCCCGGCTTGACGGTCTCATACGCCACCCCCATCCGCAGGAGATACGACTCCACATCCTCGGCGCTCTTCATGCCGAAAGGTTAGTCGATCCCTTTCTCATCGACAAATCGCCGGGGCCATTCGACAATCACCGCACGGTATGGTACCGGAAACGCGCCGGATGCTCGATCCCAGCAAGCTCCCCCGCCACCTGGCGATCATCATGGACGGCAACGGCCGTTGGGCGCAGGAGCATGGTCTGCCGCGCGTCGAAGGGCACCGCCAGGGGGCCAAGGCCGTGCGCGAGATCGTCCGCGCGGCGCGCGAAACCGGGCTCCGCGCGCTGACCCTCTACGCCTTCTCGGCGCAGAACTGGCAGCGGCCGCCCGAAGAGGTCGCCACGCTCATGCAGCTGCTGCGCGACTACGTGGTCGAAGAACGCAGCGAGATCATGGACAACGACATCCGTCTCATCGCGATCGGCGAGGTGGAGCGGCTGCCGGCCTACGCCAAGGATCCGCTGGACGCGCTGGTGGCCGATTCGGCCGGTAACCGCGGGATGACGCTGTGCTTGGCGCTCTCCTACGGAGGCCGCGAGTCGATCGTCGCGGCGGCGCGCGCGCTGGCCGAGGCGGTCGCGCGCGGCGAGGTGAACCCCGCCGAGATCGACGAGGACAAATTCGGGGCCTCGCTACAGACCGGCGGCCTGCCGCCGCTCGACCTGCTGGTGCGCACCTCCGGCGAGGAGCGCCTCTCGAACTTCCTGCTCTGGGAGGCGGCCTACGCCGAGCTCTACTTCACCGAGACCTACTGGCCCGCCTTCGGCAAGACCGAGCTCTATCAGGCGCTCGAATCGTTCCGGGGTCGGGAGCGGCGTTTCGGGCGCACCCGCGAGCAGATTCGCAGCGCGGGCTGAGCGCGGGCGGCGCGGACCAAATGTCCAACCTCGCGCTGCGCGCGCTGTCGGCTCTGATCCTGCTCCCGTTGCTGGGTGCGTTGGTCCTGTGGCACGAGCCCCTGGGTTTCGGCGCCCTGGTCGTGCTGGTGGCGGCGCTGGCCCTCGTCGAGTACGCGGCCATCACCTTGCCCACCGCCTCGCGATGGTTCAGGGGGACCGTGGTGGCGATCGGGGCCGGCCTGACCGCGGCGCTCTATCTGGCGCCCGAAAAGGCGCTGATCTGGGTCCTGCTCGCGCTGGTGGCCTCGGCGACCCTGACACTCGTTGATCCGGGGGAGATCCCGGCCGCGGGGGCCCGGCTGGGGCTCGCGACCTTCGGCGTGTTCTACGTGGGCGGCCTCGCGGCGCCGCTGGCGATTTTGCAGCGCGACGCGCCCCAGGGGCGCGCCTGGGTGCTGCTCGCCGTGGCGGTGACGTTCGGCAACGACGCGGGCGCCTACTTTGCGGGCCGGGCGCTCGGGCGGCACAAGCTCTACCCGAAGGTCTCGCCGGCCAAGACGGTGGAGGGCGGGGTGGGCGGGCTGCTGGCGTCGCTCATCATCATGCTGGTGGTGCGAGCGACGCTATCGCCCTGGCTGACGGTGAGCGATTGTCTGTGGATCGCGCTGCCGGCGGGGGTGCTGGGGCCGATCGGCGATCTGGTCGAATCGCTCATCAAGCGGTCGGCGGGGGTCAAGGACTCCGGTCGCCTGATCCCGGGTCACGGCGGCATGCTCGACCGGATCGACGCGCTGCTCTTCGTGGGAGCCTGGACCTACCTCTATGTCGCTCACCTGAAATAAGTGACCCCCGCGCGGCAGAACCGGGCGGGGGTCGTAGGCGGAACGAAAATGGCGAAGCTAGGTGATGCAGAAGCTAGACGGTGCAGGCTAGGCGGGACAGTTAGGGAAGCGGCTCCGGGCCGAGGTACGGGTAAACCCCGGAACCGTCAATCTAAGGTCACACCGACTTGCGCCGGTGTGAGGGAGGAGGGGAGACCGGACAGAGCCCAAAAGCCCTGCTCGATGCTTCCAGACCTGGAAGGAGCAAGGGGTGTGCCGAGCTGGGGGCGTGTGCCGAACTCGTTGATTTGGCGGCAGGTTCATGTTACAGCCTCGTTTCCCCCTTTCGAAGTTTGCGATGAACCCTGACATTTGCGTCAGCCTGTGCCCCCCGTGCACACGCGCTCCGTACTTAGCCTGATCGCGTATGGCCGATAGCCTGATCGTCATCAACGCAGACGGCCCCGAGACCCGCGTGGCTCTCGTCGAGGACGGCTATCTGGGCGAGCTCTACATCGAGCGCAAGCGCGAGCGTGGGATCGCCGGCAACATCTACAAGGGGCGGGTCGAGCGCGTGCTCCCCGGGATGCAGGCCGCCTTCGTCAACATCGGCCTCGAGAAGAGCGCCTACCTCCACGTCTCGGACGTGCGCGGCACCCCCGACGATCTCAAACGGCTGTTGTCGCCCGACTCGGGAGCGCGCCCCGACGACGAGGATGAGGACGCCGCGGACGCCGCGCGGGTGGGGGCCGGCGCGCGCATCGAGGACCTGCTCAAAGAGGGGCAGGAGATCGTCGTCCAGGTCACCAAGGAGCCGATCAGCACCAAGGGCGCCCGGGTCACCCGGTACGTCTCGCTGCCGGGGCGCCACCTGGTCTTCATGCCGACCGTCGATCACGTCGGGATCTCGCGCCGCATCGGGTCGGACAAGGAGCGGCGGCGGCTGCGCGAGATCGTCGATTCGATGCGTCCGCCGGGCTCGGGTTTCGTCGTGCGCACGGTGGCCGAGGGGATCTCCGACCGCGAGCTCAAGAGCGACATGGAGTTCCTCATCAAGCTGTGGAACGAGGTGGTTCGCCGCGCCGAGGGCAGCCGCTGTCCCGCGCTCATCTACAACGATCTGGATCTGCTGCTGCGCACGGTGCGGGATCTCTTCACGGCCGACGTCGAGAAGCTGATCATCGATTCGCGGGCCGAGTACGACCGGGTCAAAAAGTTCATCGCGGCGCTCATGCCCGACTTCGCCGGCAACATCGAGCTTTACGAAGGCAACGATCCGATCTTCGACGGCTACGGCATCGAGATCGAGATCGACCGGGCGCTCGAGCGCAAGGTCTGGCTCAAGTCGGGCGGCTACCTGATCGTCGACGAGATGGAGGCGCTCACCGCCATCGACGTCAACACGGGGCGCTTCGTCGGCAAGTCCAGCCTGGAAGACACCATCACCAAGACCAACCTCGAGGCCTCGCGTGAGGTGGCCGAGCAGCTCCGCATTCGATCGATTGGCGGGATGATCGTGGTCGACTTCATCGACATGGATCGACCGCACAACCGCGAGAAGGTCACCCGGTCGTTCAACGAGTACCTGCGCAAGGATCGGTCCAAGGCGGCGGTCACGCGGATCTCGGAGCTGGGGCTCATCGAGATGACGCGCAAGCGAACGCGCGAGTCGTTGCTGCACACGCTGACCGAGCCCTGCACCTCCTGCGAGGGGAAGGGCTACACCAAGTCGCGGCGCACGGTGACCTATGAGCTGCTGCGCGAGCTGCGCCGCCAGGGTGACCTGGTCGAAGGCGACACCGTGCTGGTCGAGGTTCACCCCGACGTCGCGCAGGTGCTGCAGACCACCGATCGGGCCTTTCTCGAGGAGATGGAGAAGCGCCTGCAGAAGCGGATCGTGATCAAGGCGCGCGGGTCGTTTCACGTCGAGGATTTCGAGATCCGTTCGCCCACCGACAAGGCACCGATCGAAAAATCGGAGGTGGCCGGCGCGGCGCGCGAGGACAAGGACGGGCCGTCCTCCTCGAAGCGCCGGCGACGGCGCCGGCGGCAGCTCGGTCCACCCTCCGAGGTCGAGGCCATGCTGGCCGAGGATGAGGCGGGGGCGATCGATCCGGAGTCGCTCGCCGATTCCGAGGCGGAGCGCCACAACGAGGCGGCGTCCACGGCCGGCGGTGCGCCAGCCGGCGGCGGCGCACCGACCAGCGGCGCGGATACGCCGAGCTCCGAGCCCGAGCCGACGTAACGGGCGGCGAGCGGAGAACGGGTAGTCGGTGGTCCGTATCTGCTTCGTCTGCCTCGGTAACATCTGCCGATCTCCGACCGCGGAAGCGGTGATGCGGCATCTGGTGAAAGAGGTTGGGCTCGGCGACCGGATCGTGGTCGAGAGCGCCGGGACCGGCGACTGGCACGTGGGCGGGGCGCGCGATCGCCGCAGCCGGGCGGTCGGCGCGGCGCGGGGCATCCCACTGGAAGGCGAGGCACAGCAGTTCACGCGGCCCGACTTCAATCGTTTCGACCACGTGCTGGCGATGGACCGCGCCAACCGCGACGAGCTCTTACGGCTGGCGCGCGACGATCGCGATCGGGCCAAGGTGCGCCTCTTGCGCTCGTTCGATCCGGTCGCCCCGCCCGACGCCGAGGTGCCGGATCCCTACTACGGCGGCCCGCGCGGCTTCGAAGAGGTGTTCGATATCTGCGAGCGCGCCTGCCGGGGGCTGCTCGAGCATCTGCAGCGCGACCACGGGGCGTAGATGCGTGGGGCCGGGGTGCAGAGTCGCTGGCGCTGGAGATGAACGCGCCGCTCAAGATGGCGCTGGGCGCCGCGCTCGGCGGCGAGGTCATGGCGTCGCGGCCGATCGCTGGGGGCGACATCAACCAGGCCTACGAGATCACGCTCGCCAGCGGTCGCCGGATGTTCGCGAAGACCAACGAGCGATCGCCGCGTGGGATGTTCGCCGCAGAGGCGCGGGGCCTGGGCTGGCTCGATGAGGCGAACGTGCTGCGGATCCCGAAGGTCGTCGCCGTATCGCAGGCCGACGACATGCAGCAGTTCCTGGTCCTCGAGCTGATCGCGCCCGCGCCTCCGGCTCGCGATTTCGACGAGCGGCTCGGGCGCGGGTTGGCGGCGCTGCACCGGACCGGCGCGCCCGGTTTCGGCCTCGACCACGACAACTTCATCGGGCGGCTCCCGCAGGCCAACGTCGCCGCGGCGACCTGGCTCGATTTCTTCCGGACCTGCCGGCTCGAGGCGCAGCTTCGGCAGGCCATCGACGGCGGGCGGGCCACGGCGCGGATGCGGCGGGGCTTCGATCGGCTGTTCGCCGAGCTCGAGGATCTCCTCGGCCCGCCCGAGCCGCCCGCGCGCCTGCACGGTGATTTATGGGGCGGCAACCTGCTCTGCGACGATCGCGGCGCCCCGTGCCTCATCGACCCGGCCGTCTACGGCGGCCACCGCGAAATGGACCTGGCGATGATGCGGCTCTTCGGCGGCTTCGGCGCGGGGGTGTTCTCCGCCTACGCAGAGGCCTGGCCGCTCGCCGACGGTCACCACGAGCGGGTCGCGCTCTACCAGCTCTACCCGCTGATGGTCCACGTCAACCTCTTCGGCGGCAGCTACGTCGGCTCCGTCGAAGCCTCGCTCGATCGATTGGTGTGACGTCCGCCACTCATGCTAGTTTTCGGCGCGTGATGGAATATCGGACACTCGGTCGGACCGATTGGCAGGTCTCGGCCGTGAGCTTTGGCGCCTGGGCGATCGGCGGAACCTGGGGGGCGGTCAAGGACGACGAGTCGCTGGCGGCGCTGCACCGGGCGCTCGATCGCGGGGTGAACTTCTTCGACACCGCCGACGTCTACGGCGACGGGTCGAGCGAGCGTCTGATCGCGCGCCTGCGTCGCGAGCGCAAGGAGCCGTTCTACGTGGCGACGAAGGCCGGCCGACGCCTGCCCAAGCAGACGGTCGAAGGCTACAGCCGCGAGAACCTGACCGCCTTCGTCGAGCGCAGCCTGAAGAACCTGGAGGTGGAGACCATCGATCTGCTGCAGCTCCACTGCCCGCCGACCGATCTGTACTACCACCCCGAGGCGTTCGGGATCCTCGACGACCTGGTGAAGGCCGGCAAGCTGCGCTTTTATGGCGTCAGCGTGGAGCGCGTCGAGGAGGCGCTCAAGGCCATCGAGTTTCCGGGCGTGCAGTCGGTGCAGATCATCTACAACGCCTTCCGCCAGAGGCCGTCGGATCTCTTCTTCGCGGAGGCGCGTCGCCGCAAGGTCGGGATCCTGGCGCGCCTGCCGCTGTCGTCGGGGATGCTGGCCGGCAAGATGACGGCCAAGAGCAAGTTCGCCGCCGACGACCACCGCAACTTCAACCGCGACGGCGCCGCGTTCGATCGGGGCGAGACCTTTTCGGGCGTCCCCTTCGAGGTGGGCCTGGAGGCCGTCGAAGAGCTGCGCGCGCTGGTCCCGTCGGGCGACAGCCTCGCGACCTTCGCCCTGCGCTGGATCCTGATGAGCGAGGCGGTGACCTGCGTGATTCCCGGCGGCAAGCGCCCCGCGCAGGTCGATGAGAACTGCTCCGCCGCGGCCATGTCGCCCCTGTCGGACGCGACGATGGCGCGCGTCCGCGAGATCTACGATCGCCGCATTCGCGGCTACGTCCACCCCTACTGGTGAGTCAGCCGGCGTGAGTCTGCGGTCCGGGTTAGAGGTACTGCACCCGCACCCCGATGCGCTGCTCAAGCAACCGGAAATCCGATCGGTTCGAGGTGATGAGGAGTGCGCCCTGTCGTCGCGCGGTGAGCGCCAGCAGGGCGTCGTTTTGGAATTCGCGCCGTTTGTGGATATCCCAGGTCTGCCGATCGCCGAGATCGCGCACCAGTTTTCCCGCTTCCCACCAATCGTCCGCGTTGGGTGCCCACACCTCGGTGGCGATTCTGTAGAGCGATTCGACTGTGCGCCGCGCCTGCTGCGTTCGAGCGCCGCGGCGTAGCTCGGAAAGCACGACGGCGGCATGTCGCACCACGAAGGCGGCGTGGATCGCCCGCACGGTCTCCGAATGAAGACCTCTCTCCCAGAAGTCGACGTAGACGTTCGTATCCAGTACAGCCGAGCGCAAGGCGGTCGTGCTAGCGTCCGGAGAAGCTTCCAGGAGTCAGGCTGCCGCTCGTCCGATCCATGAACCGCGCCAGGACCGTCATTCGGGCCACCTCGCGGAGCGCCGCTCGGATGGTCTCCGAATCCGTCGCGACCCCCAGCGCACGTCGTGCCGCGCCAAGCTCCCGCTCGTCGATGAAGAATGACTTTCGTTTGAGGCGCGTCTTCATATGCCTATGGTAGCACAAACAGGCATATGAATTCTGCAATGGTCTAGGGGTCGCGGCGCGCGGCTCGGAACAGGGGCGGCAGCGGCGGTTTTTCTCCCAGCGCCAGCTCGATGGTGCGGGCGGCTTGATGCACCAGCATGCCCAGCCCGTCGGCGTAACGATCGGTTCGCTGTCGCACCGCTTCGGCGAGCGGGGTGGGCGCGCCGTACGCCATCTCGAGCACCACGGCGTTCTTGACCAGGCTCCGAAGGCCGTTTCGGCGCTCATCGCTGTTCCAAGCAGCAGCAGGAACAGCTGATACCAGGGCGGTGGCACCCTTGAGCTCGTGTTCGAGACCTTTCTCCCACCCGAGCACTTGGACCAGCCTCTGCTGTTTCGCGGACAAACGACTTCGCAAGCGTCTTCCCGCGCGGATCCGCCGCGGCAGAAGGATCACGTGCGAGCCCTTTCGAGTCAGAGCTTCGACGCCTCCGGCGGCCGCGCCTCCCGCCCCGATGACGACAACCGTCTCACCAGAGGGTGAAAAACCGAGATCATCGAGGGCAGCGAGCAGCCCGTATCCATCGGTGTTTTCCGCTCGAATTCGGTGTGCACCTTCGAAGATCAACGTATTAGCGGCGCCCGAAACGCGAACTTCCGAGCCACGCTTGTTGGCCAGCTCTGCCGCCCGAATCTTGTGGGGAATGGTGACGTTGAGGTAACGCAAGCCATTCGCGCGAAGCTGCTGCACGAGCGCTCTGAATTTCCTCCGGTCCGGCTCTATAGACTGCGGCACGTACCTACCGGAGATTCCCATGGCGCGATAGGCGGCCTCATGAATCGCCGGTGAACGACTCTTGCTGACGTCAGCTCCGAGGACCGCGGCGATAGTCGGTACGCTTTCCTTGGTCACTTCTGCCTCTTGTCGACGACCGTCGCGGCGAAGGCGCCGTCGTGCAGGCGGATCTGGACGCTGTCGCCGGGGGTGACCTCGGCGGCGCTCTTGATGAGGTGGCCGTCGGCGCGCTGGGTGAGGCTGAAGCCCCGCTCGAGCACCTTCATGGGCGACAGCGCATCCAGCTTGCCGCAGGCGGCGTCGACGGCGTGGCGCCGCCGGACCAGCGCGGGGCGGATCGACGCCTCCAGGCGGTGGCGCATGCCGGCCAGCTCGCCCCGTTGCTCGAGGATTCGCCGCTGCGGGTGGAAGTGATAAAGGCGGGTCTCGGTCGTGCGCAGCTCGGCGCGGGCCGCGGCGAAGCGCCGGGCCAGCGCGCGGCGCGCCCGCTCGATCGGCTCGTCGAGGCGTTGCCGCCGTTCATCGAGGAGCCGCCGCGGATCGCCGAGACGCCCCCGCGCCCGCTCGAGCGCGTGCCGCGCGGCGCGCAGCGTCTCGGCCAGCGCGCGCCCGTTGCGGCGCTGCAGCAGCGCCACCTCGGCGAAGAGGTCCTCACGAACCGGCACCGCCAGCTCGGCGGCGGCCGACGGCGTGGGGGCGCGCAGATCGGCCACGAAATCGGCGATCGTGAAGTCGGTCTCGTGCCCGACGGCGGAGATGACCGGGACGCGGCATCCGAGGATGGCGCGCGCGACCGGCTCTTCGTTGAACGCCCAGAGATCCTCCAGCGACCCGCCGCCTCGGGGCAGGATGATGACGTCCACG
>CALAOV010000087.1 GCA_937889515.1 uncultured Myxococcales bacterium
TCCGAGGAGAGGGAGGGATTCGAACCCTCGATACAGCTTTTGGGCCGTATAACGGTTTAGCAAACCGCCGCCTTCGGCCTCTCGGCCACCTCTCCAGTCCCGTTTTCTATTCAGGAGCACGCACGATAAAGGAACCGGCCCGCGCGTGCAAGAGAGCGGGCGACGGCGGGCGGTTTTCCGCCGGCTCCCTCTTGACGGCGCCGCACGCGCACGGCATACGTGTCCCTCCATACGCGGCCATAGCTCAGCTGGATAGAGCATCGGTCTACGGAACCGAGGGCCGGGGGTTCGAATCCCTCTGGCCGCACAACCACCCTCGTCGCGCAAGCCTACTTCGTGCTGCCGGACGATCGGGCGACGCGCGCCAGGGTCACCGCCATCGCCGTGAAGCAGCCGAGGCCGAGGATCTGGTAGCCGCCGGCGCCGAGCAGACCCGTCAGCCCATGTTCCACCGACAGGCGCGCCACGACGCGCGCGCCGCGATCGGTCACGGTCAGCAGCGCCACCGCCACGCCGGCGACGGCGCCGCCCGCCACCAGGCCGGTGGCGAACAGGTTCCCCGGCCCGAGCTCGGCATGGGCCGGCGAGGTGGCGGCGGTCAGCGCCGACCTGTCACGCTGGCGCGCCGCGCGATCGGCGAAGGCCCGCACCAGGCCGCCCACGAAGACCGGGGCGGTGGTCGACAGGGGCAGGTAGGCGCCGACCGCAAACGAGAGCGAGCCCACGCCGCAGAGCTCGACGGTGGCGGCCAGCGCGACGCCGACCATCACGAACTGCCAGTCGAGGTTGAACGCCAGCAGGCCCTTGATGAGCGTGGCCATCAGCGTCGCCTGCGGGGCCGGGTAGAGATCCGAGCCGATCAGGTGCAAGGGGCCCCGATCGAGCAGGCGGATGGTGAAGCCGACCACGATGGTCGCCGTCACGACGCCGATGAGCAGGCCGATCTGCTGCGCGCGCGGCGTGGCCCCGACCAGGAACCCGGTCTTGAGGTCCTGCGACGTCGCGCCGGCGTTCGCGGCGGCGATGCAGACCATCGCGCCCACGCAGAGCGCCATCGGCTGGTAGACGTCGCCGGTCCAGCCCAGGCCGACGAAGACCAGGCAGGTGGCCATCAGCGTCGCGATGGTCATCCCCGAGATCGGGTTCGACGACGAGCCGATGAGGCCGACGATCCGGCTGGCGACGGTGACGAAGAAGAAACCGAATACGACGATCAGGACCCCGAGCAGGAGCTTGCTGCCGATCCCGGCACCCGGCACGAAAGGCAGGAACGCCGTCACCAAGATCAAGACGGCCGATCCGACGAGCACGAACGAGATCGGCAGATCCCGTTCGGTGCGCAGGGCGCCGGCGCCGCCCTCGCGGTTGCGGAAGGACGCGATGCTCTCCTTGAACGACGACACGATGGTCGGGAGCGTCTTGAGCAGCGTGATGAAGCCGCCCGCGGCGACGGCGCCGGCGCCGATCTGGCGGACGTAGGCGCGGTAGACGGCCGCCGCCGTGTCGGCGAAGGCGTGGGTGGCCGGGTTCCAGCCGCCGGGACCGCCCGCGCTCAGCAGGCTGGGCAGGTACCCGAGCTTGACCAGCTGGCCGGCGATCGTATCGGGCGGCGTCACCACCGCGAGCAGCGGGATGAGGCCCAGCCAGGCCAGGACACCCCCGGCCACCAGGACGCCCGAGATCTCGGGTCCGATGATGTAGCCGACGCCCAGGTACTCGGGCGTGATGTCGCCGCTCAGCACCGCCGAGGGGAGGTAACGGTTGGTCTGCTGGATCGCCAGGGTGGGCGTCTCGGCGATGAAGCGGAAGACCTTCTGCAAAAATGCGTAGGCGAAGGCGAAGCCGAGGCCGTGGTAGGCGGTGCGCGCCAGATCGCCGCCGCGCTCGCCGGCGATCAGCACCTGGGCGCAGGCCGTCCCCTCCGGATAGGGCAGGCGCGCGTGCTCCTTGACGATGAGCGAACGGCGCAGCGGGATCATCATCAGCACCCCGAGCACGCCGCCCACCAGCGCCAGCGTCAGGATCGTCCAGTAAGAAAAGTACGGCTCCCCGACGCTCTTGTGGGTGACGAGATCCCGGCTCAGGAACAGGAAGCCGGGGAGGGTGAACACCACGCCGGCCGCGATCGACTCGCCGGCCGAGCCGATGGTCTGGACGATGTTGTTCTCGAGGATGGTCGACGATCCGAAGCGCTTGAACACCGAGATGGCGAGCACCGAGATCGGGATCGACGCCGAGACGGTCAGGCCGGCCTTGAGCGCCAGGTAGACCGTCGCCGCGCCGAAGATCACCCCGAACACCATGCCGAGCGCGATCGCCTTGACCGAGAGCTCGGCCAGGTGGGTTTCGGGCGCCACGTAGGGGGCCGGCGCGGCCTCCATCTCGGTCCCGGCGTCGGCCTCGTGCGCCCGACTCAAAACAGATCCCCCCAGCGGCACAGGCTCACATTGCGCTGCGCCAGCGCCCGCCGGACCTTGGCCGAGGTGAGCGAAGCCAGCTCGGCGGTCCGCTGGTAGCGGGGCGGGCTCTCGCCGGCGGCCGCGTCCTCTTCGCCCGGGTGGCAGATGATCTCGTGCAGGCCGGGACCGAAGCGCCCGATGATCTCCAGGATCCGGATCTCGTCGAGGTGGCCCGACTCGACGTAGCCCCAGCTCTGCGGTCCGTGGCGGCGCGCGCCCAGCTGGCGCCGGGTCAGCCAGGCCAGGCCGGTCAGCAGGCCCGCCTCGATCCCGCGGCGCGGGTCGGTCACCCAGGCCAGGGTCGGCCGCTCGACGGCGCTGCGGATGCCGGCGATGCCGTGCCGGCGCGCTACGGTTTCCACGGCCCGACCGACCACCGGCAGAAACCCCAGGTGGTGGTGGGTGTCGAGATGATCGACGGCGATCCCGGCGTCGCGCACCCGCGCCACCTGGGCGTCCAGCTCGCGCTCGACCTCGGCGGGAACGATGCGTCCCTTCATCCAGGCCGCGATGAAGTCCTGGCCGCGCGCGCCAAACCCGCCCTCGGCGCCGAGCAGCGAGCGCACGCTCTCGGGCGCCGCGACGGGGCGGCCACCGCAGAGCGCCAGGTGAACGCCCACGCCCAGCTGGGGCGCTTCGGCCAGCAGCGCGCGCGCGCCGGGCAAGTCGTCGCAGTTCCCCAGCAGCGAGGCGCTGGTGACGATTCCGTCGCGGTGCGCGCGCAAAATCCCGCGCGAGATGGCCGGCGACAGGCCGAAGTCATCGGCATTTACGACCAGGCGAATATCGGCGGCGTCAACCACGACGGAACATAATGCCCGATCCCCGACGGGCCGCTCGAATTGACCCTCTGTGGCGTTGATGATATTTCCTGTGTGTTCATGGCCAAACGTATCTTGATCGCGGACGACAGCGTTACGATCCAGAAAGCCTTCACGATGACGTTTGGATCGGAGGACGTGGCGCTGACCGCCGCCCGCTCCGCCGAAGAGGGGCTGACGCTGGCCCAGAAGGCCCGCCCCGACCTGATCATCGCCGACGGCGCGATGCCGGGCCGCTCGGGGTACGATCTCTGCGCGCAGATCCGGACCGATCCGGCGCTCCGCGGGGTGCCGGTCTATATCCTGGCCTCCGGGCAACAGCCCTACGACGAGGCCAAGGGGCAGCGCGCCGGCGCCGACGGGCATCTGCTCAAGCCCTGGGAGACGAACGCATTCATCGAGAAGGTGCGCGACGCCCTGTCGAGAGGCCCTTCGTCGGGCGCATCCGGAGTCCGTCCGCTGGCGGGTCTGCCGCCGGCCGCGCGCGGCGCGGGCGCGTCGCTGCCCGCCTCCGCGATGGAGGACGATTACGGCGAGATCAGCATCGACACGGGACGCGATTCGGAGCCCGTCACGCCGCCACCGGTCGTGACCGGGCCCATGCCCAGCGTTCCGCCGCGGGTCACCGCGACCTCGATGCCGGCGATCGGGGCGCCCAGCCCGCCCGGGATGCGGCCGTCGCTCATCCCCGGTATGCGACCGGGCGCCGTGCCGCCGGCCCGACCGGGAACGATGCCTGTTCGGCCTCTCTCGAACACCGGCGCGTTCCAGCCGGGCGGGCCGCCTCGTCCGGCGGTGCCCCCCATTGGCCGCACGATGATCGGTCTCCCGGCGGCCAACGTCCCCATTCCGGGTGGTATGCGGCCCTCCGTCCCGGTGGCGCCGCTTTCGGCACCGCCGCGCGCGCCCGCCCCTCCAGCCGCTTCCCCGCCGCCCCGTGCGCGGGAGATGACCCCCGTGCCGCCGCCCCGGGCACGCGAGATGACGCCCATGCCGCCGCCGCGACCGCGCGCGGCGACGCCCATGCCGGCTTCGCCCCGCGAGCGGGAGATGACCCCCACGCCGCCGCCGACGCTGGCTCCGCCCGCCATGGCGCCCGCGCCTGTGTCCGCGCTCGCGTCTACATCGGCCTCCGCCGTCGACCAGACGATGGCGGCGATAGCCGCCAAAGGCCCCGAGTACGAGGCCATCGCCAAGCTCTCGCGCGAGATCATCGAGAAGATCGTGTGGGAAGTGGTCCCCGAGCTGGCCGAAGCGATTCTTCGCGAGCAGATCGCCAAGCGAGGGTAGGCATTGCCCCCCCGCCATGGGCTCGGGCGGGCGATCTATTCGTTGCCGGCGTAGACGACCAGGCAGGTCACGTTGTCGTCGCCGCCGCGCCCGTTGGCCAGGTCGACGAAGAGGTTGGCGACGTCGCGGTAGAAGTGTCCGGTCAACACCTGGGCCATCTCTTCGATGGTGATGTAGTTGGAGAGGCCGTCCGAGCAGAGCACGAAGCAGTCGCCCGCCTGGACCGCGATGCCCGCCAGGTCGGGCTCGACGCTGGGCTCGAACCCGACCGAGCGGGTGATGATGTTGCGGAACCGCGATTCCTTGGCTTCGGCCGGTGAGATGAGCCCGGCGCGCACCTGCTCCTGAATCCAGGAGTGATCTTCGGTGAGCTGGCGGGCGCGACCGTCGCGGTAGAGATAGGCGCGCGAATCTCCCACGTGTCCCATGTGGACGTAGCCGTTCGAGAACAGGAGCGCGGTCAGCGTCGTCCCCATGCCGGACAGCTCGGGGTTCGACAGCGCGGTTTCGTAGATGTTGCGATCGGCCTCGACGACGGCGCGGCGCAGGAGGGCGTTGACCGGGTGCGGACCGCCACGCGGCAGGTCTTCGGGCCGCACCTCCAAGAGGCCGGCCTTGCGGACCTCGGCGATTTCACGCTCCAGGATCTCGACCGCCATTCGGCTGGCGCGCTCGCCGCCCAGGTGGCCGCCCATGCCGTCGGCGACCGCGTAGAGGCCCAGATCGTCGTTGCAGAGCAGGCTGTCTTCGTTGTGCGTCCGTTTCCGGCCCACGTCGGAGGCACCCCAGCCGACGACGCGCATCAAGGCCTTCCGGGCAACATCGTTCCGGGCGGAGACGGCGGCGGTGGGGCCTGGGGGGGCGGCAGTTGCGACGGGGGAACCGAAGACGCCGGTGGCGGCGGCGCGGCGGGCGGCGGGGCCGCCGCGGACGGAGGCGGC
>CALAOV010000088.1 GCA_937889515.1 uncultured Myxococcales bacterium
CTACCTCTTGCTCGTAGGCCTTCTGGATCGTGTGCATCTGGCCGGCGAGGGATTTGATCTTGGGGTGCTCCGGGCCGTATTTGCTGGACAGATCGGCGTAGTCCTTGGACATCTGAATGAACGATTCCCGAAGTCTTTGGATCGCGTCCTTTTCGCGAATCTCGGGAAGCGTCGCTTTGTCGGCGATATTGTCGCGCGCCCGCTGGATCATCTTCCGTTTGGCGTCGAGCTCGATCAGCTTGATGTGAAGATCGGTGAGCTTGGCGTTCACGTTCGACAGGTTCTGGCTGAGCATGCTCTGCTTGTCGTCCAGGCTCACGGCCAGGAGATTTCGATCTTTTTTGTATTGGTAGAGTTTGAGCTCCGAGCCTTCGAGCTGCCGTTTGAGGTCCGATTCTTGCTCCGCCAGCCACGCCATCGCCGATCGCGCGCCCTCCAGTTTGTAGTCCAGGTTGTATTCGATATAGGTGTCGGCGACGGTGTTGGCGATGAGCGCAGCCCGTTGCGGCTTTCGATCGTCGACGGTTATCAGGGCGAGGCGTGAATCCTTGAGTGGCTTGACCGAGACCTGCGCCGACAGAGACCGGCCCAGCGCAACGAGATCGTGGCCAGGACCAACGACCGATGCGTAATCGGGATCGTATTGAAGGCCGAGCTTTTCCGCCGTGCGTTGACCGACGTTGGTCGATTGAATGATCCGATATTGGGTCTCGTAGAACTCTCTGTTGGCCCAAAAAGTTCCCGTTCCGAGCTCCACGACGTCCTTCGAACCGGGCAGAACCTGGGGCGCCATCGGTTCGATGATGACCTGACACGTCGCCTCATAGACCTTGGGCTGCCGATATGTGTAGACGAAGGCGATGACGGTCGCGACGATCATCGAGAGGACGACGAAGGGCCATCGCTTCCGGATCGTCCGCCAATACGCGCGAAAATCGATCTTCGAACCGGGGGCCTCACCAGCGATTTCGCTGACGCTAAGATCCGCAGGTGGACTCACGGGCGCAGTTTATGATGCAAGGGATTGAGGCGCAAGCGCCGAACCGCGTCAAATCGGCTGTGGGCTCGATGCCACCGCGGGGCGCGCGGTTCTCCTGAAGCTCGCACGAAACGCGTCGATTCCCTCGGCGCCCGTGATGCCCCGGATCAGCGCCATGGTCACCAGCAGGGAGGCGCTTCCCCCCAGCAGGGTCACGCCAATCCGGCCCAGACCGACGATCCGTGAGAGCCCCAGGTGGATCCCGAAACCGCCGCCGACCGAGAGGACCATGGCGGACAGCGAGCGGGTCCAAAACGGAGGGCGGGAACCTTCGGCCACCAGGCGCCAGGAAAAATACTGGAGCGGCCCGAACGAGCACAGGGAATACGCCACCAGTGTGCCAAGCCCCACGCCCACGTATCCCAGTCGATGGGCGAGGAACACGCTGAGACCCAGGTTCAAGGTGGCGTCCAGGCCGACCGTGACAATTTGTTGTCGCGTCTTGTTGGCACCGTTCAGGATGGCCATGTCGATCATGGTGTGACCGAGAAGCGCGAAGTAGATCCCCAGGACGACGAGCAGGAGCGGACTCACCTGCAAGCGGTTTCCGGTCCACAGGGCAATGACGGGAACACCGACTGCGACGAAGCCGCCGGAAAATACCGCCATCCACAAGGTCCCGAGCCTCCGCAAGCGCGCGGCCTCGGACCGGATCCAGACAATATCGCCGTGCCCGATCGCCTGCGACACACCCGCCCAGAAACTCCCTCCCAAGGAATACACGATCGAATGCAGCAACGAGATGACCCGCCACGCCACGCTGTAGAGAGTGACCGTACCGACCCCCAGCACCTTCGCGATCACCAAATTGTCGAGACCACCAATGATCGTGCCCTCCAATTGCAGCACGTAGTAAAAGAATCCCGAACGGAGGAGCTCCCAGCCGAGCGCGATGTCCTCCCAGCGGAACGCCGGTTTGCTCGAGGGTTCGAGTCGACAGCCGAGCCGGATGGCGCCGGCCGTCCCCGCCAGACTGAGAAACAGGTGCACGCCGATGGCGACGTCCACCCGTTTGGTCAGCAGAGCAGCGGCGAGCATACCGATCGAGGCCGACACTGCGCCACCAGCCGTCCAACCGATGGTTCGGTCGCTGAGTTGCAAGCCACCGTGGGCGCTCGAGAACACCGAAAGCGGCATGCGCACCACGAAGGCCGCCAAGATCAAGTAGAGACCGATCTGCACCTGGTCGTGAAGGAGATGCGGCGTCTTGAGGAACCGTGGAATATCGACCAATGCGAGGGCGCCGATCGATATCGACGCCACCACCGCGACCACCAGCGAGATCACCATCAGGGCCCCGCCGACCGTGTGACGAATCCGGTCGTGCTGCCTCGCACCGGCCAGCTGCCCTACTCTGGTAAAGAGAGCCAGCCCCAGACCAACGTCCGACATCGCCGCCAGGTTTCCGATTGAGAGGAGCACCTGGAAGGTCCCATATCCCTCCGTCCCCAGGGCCTTCAGCGCGAGTGGAACGGTCGCCAGAGAGACGATTCCAGTGATGACATTGCGAATGATTCCCGCCCGCGCGTTGCGGGCCAGCTGGACGCTTCGCTCACCAACCATGTGTCAGCTGCCCAGAAATCGAGCGGCCCACCCGTACGCTCGACGCGCGAGCGGAACACCGGCAGGAACCGCCATGACCAATAGCGCCCCCAGCGCGCCGCGCAAGCTCAACGCCAGGCGGAGGCTTTTGGCCGCGTCGATTCGGGCGCTCGGCAGGCTGCCCTCTTCAGCTTCGGTGAGTGCGAGCGCCAGATATCCACGGCTGAGCTTGGCGTTGACGTCACGCGTGTAAGCGCGCGGGATTCCGCGCAGGGTTTCAAAGACTGCAATTTGATCGCGAATCATCTCGGCCCGACGGGTGGTCGCCGTTATCTGGGCACCGTGTATCCGATATTCAAACACCCGACCGTCGATGTAATAGGCGCAAAGGGGCTCATCGGCTACGCCCATGCGGACGAAGAGCGACTGATCCAGGAGCATGATGCCAGGCAAGAAGCGGAAGGTCTGAATGACGGATCGGCGAAACATCGCCGTTTGCAGGCACATCGACTGCCGGAGAGCGATACCGAAGAGTTGATCGTGCCGATATACACCTTCGCGCAGGAGGTGTCGGCCGAACCGGACGGTGTTGTTTGCGCTCTCGGTTTCGTCGCGTGTCCCGTCGGCTCGAATGATCCAATGATCGGCGAAGGTGAAGGCGCATTCCTGATGCGCTTCCAGAGCCGCGAGCGCGCGCGCAATAAAATCCGGACACAGCCGGTCGTCGTCGGGCAGGCAGACCCAGAACTCCCCGCGCGCCGCATCGATGAGGCTGTTGAAGTTTTCGGCCGGCCCGACGCGAGACGGCTGCCTCTTCACGACCAGGTCCAGCCGCGGAAACTCGGCCAGTACCTGATCTATTTTCCTCTGGAGATCGTGACTCCCGGAATTGTCCGCGACCACGATTTCGAAGTCGGTGAACGTCTGCGCCGCCACGCTCTCGATCGCCTCTCTCAGAAGGTCGGCGCGATCGATGGTGGGGATACAAACGCTGACCCGCGGAGACCGCCTTCGAGTATCTTCGGCCACTACCGTTTCCGCAGATATGCCCCGGGCCAATGCGTGACTCGCTCGGTGACGGGGCCTTCGTTGAACGGAAACGGCGGCTCTTCTAGAACGAACTCCGGGTGTTCTTGGGCAAATGCCGCTGCGGCCGCGGAGGGATTGTCGTGTTTCCACTCGGGCTTCGCCCGGGGGACGCCCTCGAGAAATTGCATGATTCCGTCGGTGGCAACGATGTACGATCCAGGACTCACGACTCCCGCGTAGGCGGCCAGCTCACCGCTCACGTGCGCCTTGGAATGATCCGAGTCGAGCACGACGAGAACCTTTTCGCCGGGCGATATCAGGCTCTCGACCTGGGAGACGATCTTCGGGTCGGTCGACGAGCCTTCGATAAGGGTAATGAGCGGCTTGAGCTCGTGCTCCTCGATGGCCTTTCGATTGTGGGGTCTAATTTCGACGTCCACGCCGATCACTCGCCCCCGGCTCATCGCCTTGAAGAGACTGGCGTAGAAAACCAGGGACCCACCGTGGGCAACCCCCGTCTCGATCAGGACGTCCGGCCGAACGCTATAGATGACCTCCTGGATTCGAATCATGTCGTCGGGAAGCTGAATCATCGGCCGGCCCATCCACGAGAACCCGTAGGTGTACTTGACGCCCCACCCGACGTTGACCCAGACCGATGAGAGCGCGGAGAAAGCCTCGGGGCTATAGAGGGCGAGGTGCTGGCTCTTCCCGGACGTCTCGACGCTCAGGGTCTTGGCATCGGTGTCTATGCTCAGCTTCATGGCGACGGACGATAGCCTAAAAACGTCCCCGGAGCGCATCGGACAAGCCTTCTTCCAGACCGAAGCGCGGCGCCCATCCCAGCGCTCGAAGACGGCTGGAGTCGCCCGCCAGAAACATATTTTCGCGGGGTCGATGGGGAAGGGCACCGAACTTCAGCAGCTCTGCCCGTCCCACGATCTTTCCTACGGCCTCGAGAACGGATCTGAGTGTGACCGGCTGACCGGAGCAAATGTTGTAGCTTCCCGTCGCACCGGGAGCGAGAAGCGCGACCAGGCCGGCGGCGACGTCCGAAACATGAAGATGATCGCGCACCTGGCTGCCGTCCGTCAGAGGGACCGCGCTGCCGGCTGCGAGCTGGCCAGCGACCCAGGGAATCAGGCGATTTTGGTCTTCGCCCGGTCCGTGGATGTGAAATATGCGACCCCAAGCCAGCTCGGCGGCGGCCTCGGTCGCCAGGACGCGCGCGATCTGCCAGGCCGACTGCTTGCACGCGGCATAGATCGTGTGCGCATCGATCGGGTCGCTCTCGACCACCGGCCGCTCCTGAGGAGCATATTCGGCGCAGGATCCGGCCAGGACGAGCTTCCGACACCCGGCCGCCAGCGCGACCTCGACCAGAGCCGCCGTCATGGCCAGCGAGGTCAGATTCGCGTGGGAGGTGAGATAGTCGCCTGGATTGGCGTACCAGGCGAGATGGATCAGCGCGTCTGGAACAGTCGTACGGAAGAGCTCTCGAACGGCGGCGACGTCGTCGAGGTCGACCGCGACCATCGATGCCCCGGGCGGCGCGGTGATCATCTGGCCCGAGTGCTGCGAGTTGCGCTCGACAGCGACGACCTGGTGACCATCGACGGCCAACTGGCGGACCACCTGCGATCCGATGAAGCCGCCCGCGCCTGTGACCAGTACCTTCATCGATTTCGATTCACCTAGAGCAATCGGCCCTGAATTGAAACAAAGTGTACGCCTTCGGTGAACTCCTTCCGGATCTCGGGGGCGTAGATCTCATTGGCGATGATCACGAGGTCTGGACCAAACGCCACGGCCTCGGCGGGTGACAAGATCCGTTGTCCGGTGATCGGCATGAACATTCCCTGTTTCGCCGGATCGATGTCGACACCAAATGCCACCACCTCGTCGCCCCACGACATATGACTGAGAAGTGAAATGCATCTCCCTGAGCTTCCCCACACAACGACCTTCCGATGCTGGCGAACGATCGCTTCCAGGTTCCCATATGCGCCGCTCAGGTCGAACGTCGCCGGCGCCCGGCACGCCGTGATTCCGAGATAGCAGCCGCCCAGGACCGAATACAGCCTCTCGATACGAAAGCCAATTTGGCGGAGAAATATGTCCACGGCCCGAGAGGAAAAATACCGATAGTATTCGTGAAACAACAGCGACGGATTTCGTTCGGTCAGCAGATAGTCCAGGTCGTTCACCTCGATGTAGAGGCGCGCTCCCTCCGAGGTCCTGGCACGAATGAGATCCATTACGGGTTCGACGTTGAGAAGCCCTTCGAGGCAATGGCGGAGAACGACCAGATCGACCGGCGATTCGTGGTCTTCCGCATCAAATAGTCGGCGGCGCACATTCGCCGTCATCCCGAAGTCCCCTCGGTAGGCCGGATCGAACCCGACGATGTGCCTCGATCCGGTGGCCGCTTTCAGACGAGAGAGGAAATAGGCAGATCCGCACCCGATCTCGAGGATCCGACTCCGAGTGTCGAGCCCACAATCGCCTGCCAGTCGTTCGGCGAGGGTATCCACGTAGCTCCGGTAGGTGGGTGATTCTACCTGTTCGTTATAGTAGCTCGCATAGTCTACCGCCAGACGGTCGAAGGCTGGATTGAATGCGAAGTGGCAGGCGGGACAATAGTAGTACGTGACGTTGACGCGCTTGAGCGCGCGCGCGTCGTCAACCGATCGAAAGAGTTGGTTCTGGACCGGTGGGGAGTTTCGGAGCTCGAACAACTTCTCAGAAGTCTGGTTCGAGCAGAGTGGACAGCCGACTGCGATGGTCATCGGTGGCTGGCGGCGACTCGGCCCATCGGCTTCTTCGAGCGGACCAGCTGCGCCTTTAGTGACGAGCAGACCCTGAGCACGTCATCGCGACCGAGATTGAGCGCAGACGGCAGATTGATGGCCTGCCGGCTCAAGCGATAAGCGATCGGATTTTCTGGAAGCCACTTCGCCTCGCCGCCCAAGAATCCATAGGCCGGCAAGGAGCTGAGGGGGTAAAAAAACGGTCTGGTATCTATCCCCTCTGCCGCCAGAGCCTCCATGAGGGCAACCTTGGGCAGAGCGAAGGAATCGTCAATCACGACCGTGACCATCCAGTAGCCGTTCTTGGTGCCTGGAGGCTCCCGGTTGAGCTTCAAGCCATCGACCTCCCCGAGCTCTTGCCAATACCACGAGAAGATCTCGCGCTTTCGGGCGACCAGCTCGTCGATCCGCTCGAGCTGGGCCAATCCCAACGCGGCCTGCATCGAGCTCATCCGATACTTGAAGGCAATCTCTCGATTGAAGTAGAGCCGGTCGGTGGGATCTTGGCCATGGTCCTGAAGAACCGTCACCCGCCGGGAGATATCGTCCCGGTCGGTCACCAGCATTCCACCTTCCCCGGTGGTGAGCGTCTTGGATCCGTGGAAACTAAATACGCCCAAGTCGCCGAGACTTCCGGCACGTTTGCCTCCGAATTCAGCGCCGATGGCTTCCGCCGCATCCTCGACGATGGGAATTCCGCGGGGCCCGCAGACGGCGCGAAGCGCATCGTAGTCGGGGACACCGCCATAAAGGTCCACCGCAATAACCGCCTTGGTCCGCGGCGTGAGGTGCTGGGCGAGAGACTGGGCCGACAGACACCAAGTCTCTTCGTCGACATCTGCGAAGACCGGGGTCGCTCCGAGGTAATTGATGGGAGCCGCCGAGGCGATCCAGGTGCTCTCCGGGACGATCACCTCGTCGGACGGCCCGATCCCCAGCCCGGCCAGTGCCAGATGGATCGCCGCGGTGCAGGACGGAAGAGGCGTCGCATGCTTGACACCCAGGTAGGCCGCGAACGCCCGCTGAAACTTCTCATGATAGAGGTTCGCGTCCTGGTACCAGCAGCGCGACACAGCGTCGGCCACGTACTCGATTTCTTTTTTGGTGATCGACGGTCCGGCGATCGGAATACGACCGCGACCTGCCAATTTGCTTTCCAAGCGATTCGACCCCCCTGAGCTGGAGTGTGAGCCGCAGTCTAACAGGTGAAGCCGGTTTCGAAACCCTTCGTCCGCCGGCCGCCTGCCCAGGCTGAGGCCGATAGTGGTGCCCGCGGCGACCTTCACTCACGTGGCTCGACACGGTATAAGGCGTCCCGGACCATGAAAACCGTGATCCTCTGCGGCGGGATGGGAACCCGCATCCGCGACGCGGGCGAGAACCTCCCGAAGCCGCTCCTGCCAATCGGGGGCAAGCCGATTCTCTGGCACATCATGATGGGTTACGCCCATCACGGGTTCAACGATTTCGTCCTCTGCCTGGGATACAAAGGGTGGTTGATCAAGGAGTTTTTCCTGAACTACCGCGCCATGAGCTCGGATCTCCAGGTGACGCTCGGGCCGCACGGCACCACCGAGTTCCTGGGCAGGCCGCTCGACGAGGACTGGCGGGTTCTGCTGGCGGACACCGGCGAGGCGACGATGACCGGTGGCCGGCTCACCGCGATCCGGAAATACGTCGAGGCCGACGATCTCGTGATGTGCACCTATGGCGACGGGGTCGCCAATATCGATGTGACTCAACTGGTCGCCTTCCACCGGGCCCACGGCAAAGTCGCCACGGTGACGGCTGTGAGACCACCCGGGCGTTTCGGTGAGCTTTCAGTCGCCGCCGGCACCGTGGCTGAGTTCAACGAAAAGCCGCAGTCGGCCGGTGGCCTCATCAATGGTGGCTTCTTCGTGTTCGACCCGCGCCGACTCTGGAACTACCTGCCGCCCGACGCGGAGTGCATCTTGGAGGCCGAGCCGATGCGGGCGCTGGTGCGCGATCGACAGCTCGTCGCCTACGAGCACGCGGGGTTTTGGCAGCCGATGGACACCTTGCGGGAGTTCAATCTGCTCAACGATCTCTGGTCGTCGGGACGAGCTCCCTGGAAGACCTGGGAATGACGGCGGCGGGTGGCTTCTGGCTCGATCGTCCGACCTTGGTAACCGGGGCAACGGGCCTGGTGGGCTCGTGGCTGGTTGCGCGGCTGGTCGAGGCCCGCGCCGACGTGGTCTGTCTGGTCCGTGACTGGATCCCGCAGAGCGAGGTGGTCCGTTCGTCTCTGATGGAGAAGGTCAAAGTCGTACGCGGCGACGTGCGCGATCAGGCCTTGCTGGAGCGGGTGCTGGGCGAGCACGAGATCGATACCGTCATCCATCTGGCCGCACAGACGATTGTCACCATCGCGAACCGAAATCCCGTATCTACGCTGGAGACCAACGTCGCCGGCACCTGGTGCCTGCTCGAGGCCTGCCGGCGTAGCCCGCTGGTGCGTCAGATCGTCCTGGCCTCGTCGGACAAGGCCTACGGCGATCACGACGAGCTTCCGTACACCGAAGAGACGCCCCTGGTTGGGCGCCACCCCTACGACGTCAGCAAGTCCTGCGCCGATCTGATCGCGCAGGCCTTTGCGACGACGTACGGCTCACCGGTCGCGATCACCCGCTGCGGAAATTTCTACGGCGGCGGCGATCTCAACTGGAACCGGATCGTGCCCGGGACCATCCGCTCGATCCTGCGCGGGCATCGTCCGGTGATCCGATCGGACGGGTCATTCATCCGCGACTACTTCTACGTCGAGGACGGCGCCATCGCTTACATGATGCTCGCGGAGAAGCTGGCTGGCGATCCGACCTTGCGGGGGCGCGCTTTCAACTTTTCGAACGAAATTCAGATCACGGTGCGCGACCTGGTCGATCTCATCTTGAAGTTGATGGGCTCCGAGCTGCGCCCGGATATTCGAAACGAGGCCAGCCACGAGATCGTGCACCAGTACCTCTCTGCGGCGGCCGCGCGGCGCGATCTGGGCTGGAAGTCTGGATTTGCGCTGGAGGAGGGTCTGCGACGCACCATCGAGTGGTACCGATCATTCCTGCAGACGACCGGTGCGGGCGCGTGAACCGCGACGAGATCTGCTGTCGATCGTGCGGTTCCCGACCCCTCGAGCTGATCCTGTCGCTCGGCGAGACGCCCCTGGCGAACTCTCTCCTTCGAAAGGAGGATCTGGGAAAGCCCGAAGCTCGATTCCCACTCGACCTGGTGTTCTGCGACACCTGCAAGCTGGTTCAGATCACCGAGACGGTCCCGCCGGAGCAGCTGTTCCGAGAATACCTCTATTTCTCCTCCTTCTCGGAGACGATGCTTTCCCACGCCCGAGAGCTGGTCGGCCGGTTGATAGCCGAGCTGCGCCTGGGTCCGACATCGCTGGCCGTGGAGGTCGCGAGCAACGACGGCTATCTGCTGCAGTACTACAAGGCGGCCGGGGTTCCGGTACTGGGAATCGAGCCGGCGCAGAACGTCGCCCGCGTCGCCATCGAAGAGCGCGGGATCCCGACGATCTCCGAGTTCTTCGGCGCCGACCTCGCCAGAAAACTGGTCTCGGAGGGACGTCGGGCCGACGTCCTGCACGCCAACAACGTGCTCGCGCACGTCGCCGACCTGGGTGGCTTCGTCGACGGCGTCCGAGAAGTCCTCGCCGACGAAGGCGTGGCGGTGCTCGAGTTTCCCTATCTCGGGGACATGATCGAGCACGCCGAATTCGACACCATCTATCATGAGCACCTTTGCTATTTTTCGCTCACGGCGCTGACGCACCTCTTCGCCGAGCGCGGGCTCAAGGCGCTGGATGTCGAACGGCTCCCGCTTCACGGCGGCTCACTGCTGCT
>CALAOV010000089.1 GCA_937889515.1 uncultured Myxococcales bacterium
GGCGGCGCGGGGATTGGCAGGAGACCGGCGGTACGGCCTGGACCACCGAGGCGACCCGGACCGAGTGGGCCGGACCGGTCCTGAGGACCGAGTGGGAAGCCGGCCCGTTCACCTACCCGATCGAAGTGCCCTCGACCGTCGAGGTGCGCGATCTCGGCGAGATGTCGATTCACTCCGAGAACGGCCGGATGCACATCGTCTACGGTCCCTGGCAGGTGGTCATCCGCGGCCTGGGCGCGCGCGCCGAGCGGCGTGTGCTCGGCACCTGGGAGTACCGGCGCCAGGTGGCGATCGCCGGCGGCGCCGACAAGACCGAGATCCCCATGGGCGCGTTCGCGCCCGGGAGCTCCGAATGGATGATGGCCGGCTCGAGTGAGCGCCGGTGGCTGGGCTCGAGCGAGCTGGCCGGACGCGGCGGCAGCGAGCTGTGGATGCTCGGGGCCAGCGAGGCCCGCTTCCGCGGCGCCAGCGAGACGATGTTCGCGGGCGCCAGCGAGCGACGCCTGCGCGGGGCCAGCGAGCTCAGCTTCGCGGGCGCCAGCGAGCGCCGGCTGGGCGGCGCCAGTGAACGGACCTTTGCGGGCGCCAGCGAGCGCCTGCTGGGCGGCGCCAGCGAGCGCGGCTTCTCCGGCGCCAGCGAGCGGAGCTTCGCAGGCGGGAGCGAGCGGAGCTTCGCAGGCGGGAGCGAGCGGTTCGCAAACGCCGGCGCCGAGCCCGAGTCAGAGCCCGCCGAAGCGGCGGCGCCGTCGCTCTACCCGGTGCCCAACCGGCCGGGGCGCTGAGCCATGGCCGACGGATATTTCGCGCTGGTGCTGCACGCGCACCTGCCGTTCGTCCGACACCCCGAAGATCCGACGGTGATGGAAGAGGCCTGGCTCTACGAGGCCATCACCGGCACCTATTTGCCTCTGCTGCAGATGTTCGAGGGGCTCATCGCCGATCACGTCCCCTACCGCTGTACGGTCTCGCTGTCGGCGCCGCTCATCGCGATGTTGACGGACGATCTGCTCAAGCTGCGCTACGCCGACCACCTCGACAAGCTGATCGAGCTCTGTGAAAAAGAGATCGAGCGGACGCGCCCCGAGCCCCACTACCAGCGGCTGGCGTACATGTACCACGACCGATTCCAGTCGCTGCGCCACACCTGGCGCTCCCACGAAGGCGATCTGGTGCGGGCCTTCCGGCGGCTGGAAGAGGCCGGTCGCATCGAGGTCATCACCTCGACGGCCACGCACGCCTTCTTCCCGCTCATGGACCGCAACTGGTCGACCATCCGCGCCCAGGTCCACGTCGCGGCCGATCTTTTCGAAAGGCACTTCGGCCACCGCCCGCGCGGCATGTGGCTGGGTGAGTGCGGCTACGTCCCCGGCGTCGACGAGCTCCTGCGCGAGGCGGCCATCCGGTACTTCTTCGTCGATAGCCACGGCGTCCTGCACGCCGACCGCCGCCCCGCCTACGGTGTCTACGCGCCGATCTATTGCCAGAGCGGCGTGGCGGCCTTCGGTCGCGACATCGAGTCGTCCGAACAGGTCTGGAGCGCGCAGGAAGGCTATCCCGGCGATCCGCACTACCGGGATTTCTACCGGGACATCGGCTTCGACCTGCCGATGGACTACATCAAGCCCTACATCCATCCCGAAGGGCACCGCGTCTACACCGGCATCAAATACCACGCGATCACCCACAACCAGCTCCACGACAAGTGGGTCTACGATCCGGACATCGCGCGCGGCAAAGCCGGGCTGCACGCCTCGCACTTCCGCGGCAACCGCGAAAAACAGGTGCAACACCTGCGCGCGCACATGGATCGCCCGCCGCTCATCGTGAGCCCTTACGACGCCGAGCTCTACGGACACTGGTGGTACGAAGGACCGATCTTCCTGGGCAACCTGTTTCGCCAGCTGCACTACGACCAGCACACGGTCGAGACGATCACGCCTGGCGACTACCTCGACCGCTTCCCGACCAACCAGGTGGCGACCCCCAGCGCGTCGTCCTGGGGCGCCAAGGGCTATAGCGACTACTGGCTCAACGAGACCAACGCCTGGACCTACCGCCACCTGCACGTCGCCGGCGAGCGGATGGTCGAGCTGGCGCGCCGCCACCCCAGCGCCGACCCGCTCACCGTGCGCGCGCTGAACCAGGCGGCGCGCGAGCTGATGCTGGCGCAGTCGAGCGACTGGACCTTCATCATGAAGACCGGCACCACGGTCCCCTACGCCACCAAGCGCATCAACCAGCACATCTTGCAGTTCAACAAGATCTACGACGACCTGCGGGCCTCCAAGCTCAGCGAGCCCTGGCTGGCGGACGTCGAGTCGCGCAACAATATTTTTCCGCACATCGACTACCGCATATACGCTAGCTAGCGCGTCGCTCCGCGATCGACCTCCGACCTTGCCGGCTCCGCTAAAGGTTCTCTTCGTCGCATCGGAATGCGCGCCGTTCGCGAAGACCGGGGGGCTGGCCGACGTCGTGGGCGCGCTGCCGAAGGCGCTGCGGCCGCTGGACATCGACGTGCGGGTGGTGATGCCGCTCTACGCCGGCATGCCCTGGAACGATCTCGAGATCCTGGACGGCTTTCTGAACGTGCCGATGTGGTGGGGCGCCGCCCGCGCGCGGGTCCGGGTGGGCAAGCTGCCGGCCAGCGACGTCCCTCTGTACTGCCTGGAGTTCAACCGCTACTTCGATCGCCCGTATCTCTATGGTCCCCCGTCGCAGGGGTATCCCGACAATCTGGAACGTTTCACGTTCCTGTCGCGCGGCTCGCTGGAGCTCTGCAAGGCGCTCGGGTTCATGCCGGACGTCATCCATTGCAACGACTGGCAAACGGCGCTCATACCGGCCTACGTCAATACCGTCGAATGGATGCAGCCGCTGCACGAGGCGGCCACCATCTATTCGATTCACAATCTCGCCTACCAGGGGGTCTTCGACGGCGGCGGCATGTTCGTGACCGGCCTCGGTCGCGAGCATTTCAACCCGGGCGAGTTCGAGCACTTCGGCGCCATGAACCTGACCAAAGCTGCGCTTCACCACAGCACGCTCCTCTCGACGGTCAGCCCCACCTACGCGCGGGAGATCCAGACCGACCTCTTCGGCAACGGCCTCGACGGCACGCTGGCCGCGCGCGCCGGCGATCTGGTCGGCATCCTCAACGGCATCGACGTCGACGAGTGGAACCCGGCCGCCGACACCCATCTCCCCGCCCCCTTCGACGTCAACAAGATGGCGGGCAAGGCCGCCTGCAAGGCCGCCCTGCAGAAGGAGGCGGGTCTGGCGGTGCGCCCCGACATTCCCCTCTTCGGCGTGGTCGGGCGCCTGACCCCGCAAAAAGGATTCGACGTCCTGGCGCACACGCTCGACCGCATGCTCAGCTGGGACGTGCAGCTGGTGCTGCTCGGCACCGGCGATCCGGAGGCGGAGCGCTTCTTCGCCTGGGCCGACGCGCACCACGGCGATCGGTTTCGCGCCTGGCTCCGCTTCGACAACGGCCGCGCCCACCGCATCGAGGCCGGCGCCGACTTCTTCTTGATGCCCTCGCGCTTCGAGCCCTGCGGCCTCAATCAGATGTACAGCCTCCGCTACGGCACGCTGCCGATCGTCCGCGCCACGGGCGGCCTCGTCGACACGGTAGCCAACTACGATCAGGCGACCGCCGGCGGCACCGGCTTCGTCTTCGCGGATCTGAATCCCGACGCGCTGGCCAACACGATCGGCTGGGCCGTCTCGACCTGGTTCGATCGGCCCGATCACATCAAGACCATGCGTCACCGCGCGATGAGTCAGGATTTTTCGTGGGCGCGCGCCGCCGGCCAGTACCACCAGCTGTACCTGCGGGCTTACGAAAAGCGGCGCGGCCACCCGTTCGCGTAGCGGCGCGCGCCGCGCTTGTCGTCGCGAGGCGATCCACTGTACGCTCCCCGGCCTGCGACGACGCATGTCGTCCAATTCGAGACGAAAACGGGTATCGAGGAGGGCATCGTCGATGCGGTGGATGGATCGATTGGGAATCGTGGCGGTCGTCCTTCTGACCGCGGTCGGCTGCCACAGCTCGGGAGGCGGCGGAACGCCGGACGGAACCGGCGGCGCGAGCGGCCAGACCGGGACGGATGGCGCGGCCGGCGATCGGGCCGGCGCCGGCGGGGGCAACCTGCGGGACGGCGCGGCCGACGGCAAGGCCGAAGCCGGGTCGGGCCTGGGCGGCTGCCTGGGCGTCTGCCTGGAGACGTTCTATGCGCAGTGCTCGAAGCTCGCTCAGAGCTGCACCACCGCCACCGCCGCCAATGGCCAGGTCAACAACTGCTACGCCAATGGCGTCAAGCAGGCACAGGTCCAGTCGAACGGAACGACGACCACGGTGGTTCAGACCGCCGACGGCCACACCTGCTACGAATCAGATCTGACGGGGACGACCGAGATCATCAAGGATCTCGACGGCAAGATGATCGCGCAGATCGTCCACACCAGCGCCACCCAGCTCACCGTCGATTGCTACGGCGCCGACGGCAGCGTCGCCGCCAACCAGGTCAATCTCGCCGGCATCGCCTGCGCCGCCTATTCCGCGTCGGCGGCCGAGACCTGCACCGCCGGAACCTGCAATTTCTAGCTGGGGTACACTGCCCGTTCACTCAAGGAGGGGTCCATGGCGATAGTGGAGCGCATCAAGAACATCTGCCTCAAACCGAACGCCGAGTGGCCGGTCATCGCGGCCGAAACGACGACCACCAAGGATCTCCTGATCGGGTACGTCATACCGCTGGCGGCCATCGGTCCCATCGCCGCGTTCTTGGGCGGCACCTTCATCGGCCGAACCCTCCCCTTCGTCGGCACCTACCACGTCCCGATGATCGCCGGACTGACCATGGCGGTCTTCTCCTACGTGATGGCGATCGTCGGGATCTTCGTCCTCTCGTTCATCATCAACGCGCTGGCGCCCAGCTTCGGGGGCGAGAAGAACAGCGCCCAGGCGCTCAAGGTGGCCGTCTACTCGTACACGCCCGCCTGGGTCGCCGGCGCGCTGAACATCCTGACCGCGCTCAGCCTGCTGGCGGTCATCGGCGCGCTCTACGGCCTCTACCTGCTCTACCTGGGCCTGCCGAAGTTGATGAAGGCGCCCCAGGAAAAGGCCGTCGGCTACACGGTCGTCGTCGTGCTGTGCGCCATCGTCCTGTCGATCGTCATCGGCGTCGTGGGCGCAGCCGTGGGGGGCGCGGGATTGGTCGGTTCCGGCGCGCTGTCCGGAATGGCGCGCGAGCACGCGGCTGCCGGCCCGGTGCAGTTCGACAAGGACAGCCCCCTCGGCCGGCTGCAGGAAATGGGCAAGGCGATGGCCGAGAGCAACAAGAAGATGGAGGCGGCCCAGAAGAGCGGCGATCCGAGCGCGCAGACCGCGGCGGCCATGCAGGGGCTCGGCACGCTGCTGGGAGGCGGCAAGCACGTCGATCCGATCGGCATCGACCAGCTCAAGCCCTTCGTTCCGGCGACCTTCGCCGGGCTGCCGAAGACCAGCGGCAACGCCGAAAAGACCGGGATGGCCGGTCTCATGATCTCGAAGGCGGAAGCGACCTACAGCGAGGCGCAGAAGCGGGTGACGCTCGAGATCTCCGACACCGGCGGCGCGAGCGGATTTCTGGGCCTGGCCGGCATGGCCGGCGTACAGGGTGAGCGCGAGGACGACAATGGGTTCGAGCGGACTGGCAAAGAAAACGGACGCCTGGTCCACGAGAAGGGCTCGAAGCACGGCGGCAGCAACGAGTTCACCATCGTGCTCGGCGACCGCTTCATCGTGAGCGCCAAGGGAAACGGCGTCGAGCTGGGCGATCTCAAGACGGCCGTCGGGGGCCTCGATCTCGCCAAGCTCGAATCGCTCAAAGACGTCGGCGTCCAGAAGTAGAGACCGCCCCCTCCCCGTCCCGCGCCCTGGTCGCGCGTCGCACGTTGCGGCCGCGGGCCGGCCGTGGTGCGGGCGCCACAGACCGCCGCGCGCGGTGACGTTGGCGCGCCAAACGGCCAGCGTCGCGGTGGCATGAAAGGTGAAGTTGGATGGGAGCGGGATGCTTCGCCCGCGCCGACCGACTGCGTTGCCCTTCGCCCGTGGCGCCGAGGTCAGCCTGCTCACGCTGGCGTTCTTCTTCCCCGTCGCGTCCGGCTGCGTCTCCAACGAATACGTCATCCCGAAGGACGAGCTCTTCCACCAGGCCCAGCTACCGGTCGCCGCCCGGGGCCAAAGCGTACGTGTGGTGCAAGAGATCGGCGACCGGCGCGGCGATGCGGTGCCACCCGTTGCGGCAACGCCACCCATCGGTGACGAGGACGATGGGGGCGACGTCGATGCGCAGCTCGACGGCAACGTGAACATCTCCGTAGGCGACGGTGGCCGGGCGCCGCGTCGGATGTCCGCCCAGAGTCGCCCCACGGCTGCCCATTCATCTGGCGGCTGGCACGCCACCGGGCGGCCGGTGCCGGCCGGCGCCCACGGCAGCGGTGGGCACTTCGGCGGCGGCGGGGGCGGTGGTGGTGGTGGCGGGGGCGGCGGCGACGCCTTGGTCGTGCTCGCTGTCGTGGCCATCGTCGTCGGCGTCGTGATTGGGGTCGGCCTGGTCAGCGGCGAAGGGGTGCGCTTCGATGGCTACGTCCAGATGGCGGCGGAGCAGCCGATCCACCTCAAGGACGGCTTTGGTCAAACACGGGAGCTGCCGCTCGCCGCGCTCTCGACGGAGGATGCCCTGGCGACGGTCGAAGCGAAGGTGATGGACGACGAGGGGTACGGCATCGAGCGGCTCAATCGGGTGCCCCTCGATCGGACCGGCGGCACCTTCAAGCTCGACTCCGGAGAGACCGTCTTCGGGCTCGGCGCGGCCAGCTTCTACGGCCCGACCGCGAACATCCAGTTCGGATATTTCTTCACCCGCCAGCTGGGCCTGCTCCTGAACATCGCGCTCGGCGGCTCGGCCGACGACCAGGGGACCATCGTGACCCGCCACACCTTCAGCCTCGAGCTCCAGGCCCTCCCCCTGGCGAAGGGTCCGTTCCACGCGGGCGGCTACGCCGAGGCTGGATTCGCGCTGGCGGGGACCACCAACAACGATGTGGTGAGCGGACCGGCGGGCGGCGGTGGCGTGCTGGTCGAGCTGGACCTGACCGCTCGAATGGCGCTGACCCTGCGGGCCGGCGCCAACCTCGCCCATCTCGACGACGGCTGGTCGCCGGCGGGCAGCGCGGCCCTCGGCGTCGCGGTTTACTAAAAGGGCACGCCGGAGCTCCGGCAGGCCCAGATCTGCCGGTGGATGGCGCCGGCCTCCAGGCCTTCGCCGATGAAGACGATCTCGGTCCGCGGCGCATCGGCGCCCCAGGGCTCGGTGAATCGGAGCTCGGTGTGGGCCCCGGCGCGCTCCAGGAACCCGCGGCGCGGATCGCCGGCGACGTGGACGAAGCCTTTGGCGCGCACCAGCGCGGGGCCGAGCCGGTCGACCAGGGCCAGAAGTGGCTCGGCGAGCAGCGGCGCCGGATCGCTGTAGGCGACGGCGGTGAGCTGTCCGTGCACATGCGGGCCGTGCGGCGCGCGCGCCTGTCGCGACGAAGCGCGCACGTCGAGCAGCCAAGGCACCAGCTCGGCGGTGGCCCCCACGGAGTCCGGAAAACCGGCCCGCTCAGCGCTCGGGTTGCGGCGGGCCAGCTCCCGGTGCAGCGCCACCACCGCCTCCGGCGCGGCGAGATCCAGCTTGCTGAGCAAGATCCGATCGGCGGCCTCGACCTGCGCGCGCGCCTCCTCGTGCCGGGCCAGCTGCGCGCCGCCCACCTCCGCGTCGACGACGCAGACGACGCCCGCCGCGGCGGC
>CALAOV010000090.1 GCA_937889515.1 uncultured Myxococcales bacterium
TCCGTCGCGACACCCGGACCGGGCTGCGCTTCGGCGCCGTCGTGGTGGCGATCGCCGCCGCGTCCGGCGTGGCGCGCGCTCGGGTCGTCGAGAAGGTCGCCGCCGTGGTGGGCGATTCGTTGGTTCTGGCCAGCGAGGTCGAGGAGAAGGTCGCCCCGCTCATGGCGGACGTCAACCACATCTCCGACCCGGACAAGCGGGCGGCCCGCGCCGGGGCGCTCCGGCGCGAGGTCCTGGACCGTCTCATCGACGACGAGCTGATCTTGCAGCAGGCTGCGGAGCTCAAGCTCAGCATCTCGAGCGAGCAGGTCGACGCCTCCATCGACGAGATCAAGAAGCAGAACAGCATCGACGACGATCAGCTCCGCGAGGCGCTGCGCTCGCAGGGGATGACCATGGCGGCCTACCGCGCCGACCTGAAGCGCCAGTTGCTCCGCTTCCGGGTGCTCAACATCGCGGTCGGCTCGCGGGTCAACATCTCGGACGAAGAGGTGAAGTCGTACTACAACCGCCACCAGAAGGACGGCAGCAACGTCCAGGTGCGCGCCAGCCACGTCTTCGTCGCCATTCCCGACGGCGCCGACGCGACGGTGGTGTCCGAGAAGCAGGCGCAGGCGCAGAAGATCCTGCAGCGCGCACAGGCGGGGGAAGACTTCGCCAAGCTCGCCCGCGAAACCTCCGACGACGCGGCGACGCGCGCCGAGGGCGGCGATCTCGGCACCTTCGGCAAGGACATGCTGCCGAAGGCGATCGAGGAGCTGGTGTTCTCCATGAAGGTGGGCGACATCCGCGGTCCCATCCGCGCCGACCGCGGCTTTCACGTGATCAAGCTGGTCGACCGCAAGATCAAGGACCCCAAGCCCTTCGACGAAGCCAAGGACGACATCCGCATGCAGCTCCGCCAGAAGGACATGGAGCGCCAGACCAAGATCTACCTGGCCGAGCTCCGCAAGAAGACGCTGGTCGATATACGGTACTGAGGGCCTCGCCGCTACGACGGATTGCCAGAGGCGTCGCAGGTATAGAAGAGGTTATAGGGACTGGCGGCACCCGAAACGTTCGGTTTGTAAGCGCAGGTCGGGCGGCAACAGTCCTGCATCGTCGTGGTGGTGTATCCGGATGTGAAGCCTTTGCCCGAGGCAGACGCGGAATCCACCGCGGTCGGATCGGCGGCCGGCAAGCCCTGACCCGTGAGCTGGCAGCCGGTGACGCGGGTCAGATTGGTGGGGCACTCGATCCGCTTCGCCATGACGTTCCAGTTGATGTGGTAGAGGTTCTGCGGCTGATTCGTCTCCTCGCACGACACCTGGCTGGCGGTCTGGATGTTCGTCGAGCTGGAGGTGATCATCGCGCAGTCGGACGCGATGGCCGACTGGCAGGCGGTGCTGGCGATCGACGCCTCCGAAAGGCCGCCGGTGCCCGAGCACTGGCTGACGCTCTGTGCACGGATACCGCCATTGTTCGTCTGACCGATGCTCGGGTAGGCGGTATACATCTTACCTTGCCCCGCCGCGCACCCCCCGGTCTGGGACCCTTCGCCGCCGCTCCCCATGTAGATGTCGAAGTCCATCCCTGAGCCGTCGACGCCGGTGTTGAACGCCTGGACGATCATCGGTTTCGGCGTCGGAACGCCGGTGACCGGATCCTTCGGCGTCGTGAACACGAGCTGGTAGCACTGGCAACAGCCGTTTCCGTTGCCGTCGATTCCGTCGCTGCTCCTGGCGTCGTGTCCGACGACCCCGTACACGAAGGCCGGGTTGGCCGACGTCCCGGTGAAGTCGTCCGACTCCGCCACCTTGAGCTCGGGGCTGAAGACCATCGATCGCGTGCACATGTAAGCGGGTCCGCCGTTGCAGCTGCTCGCCACCGTATCGCCCGTCGTCGGTGGGTTGACCTTGTAGCTCGGGCAAGCCGGACAGGAGCCGCCGCAGTCGACCCCCGTCTCCGTGCCGTTCATCATGTCGTCGGTGCAGGTCCCGGCGGCGACCGTGGTGCCGCCCGCGCCGGTGCTGTTACCCGCGCCGGTGGTGCCGCCCGCGCCGCCCGCGTGGCCAGACGCGCCGCCGGCCTGACCGCCGGTGCCACCCGCGTGGCCGCTGGCGCCGCCCGCCTGACCGGCGCCGCCCGCGGTACCGCTCGTGCCGCCGGTTTGCCCGGAGGTGCCCCCGGTCGTGCCGGAGGTTCCACCGGTTTGCCCCGAACTGCCGGCGGTCGTGCCGCCGTGGCCGCCGGTGATTCCGGTCGTGCCCGCGCTACCGGTGGTCCCGGCGGCACCAGTGGTGCCGGCGGTTCCCGTGCCGCCGGTTCCCGCGCTGCCGCCACCGGTACTATTCGAAGCGCAGCCCGCCAGAGCCAGCACAACTGTGATCGCAATTCGTAAGCTACATTGGGGGTTCATGGGCGCCTAGAGTGGCTGAAAAAAAGCGCCGCGACCAGTCCCCGCACCCTCATCCAGAGGCCTTCCCGAAATCGGGGATGCGCGGGGCGTCAGCCGGGCGGCCAGGCCAACGCGCGGCCGCCGAGCAGGTGCAGGTGGATGTGGTGGACCGACTGGCCTGCGTCGGCCCCGGCATTCATGACCACCCGGAACCCGCCCGAGGCCTGGCCGCTCTCCCGCGCGCGCTCGGCGGCGACCACCATCAGCCGGCCGAGGAGCGCCGCATCTTCGGCGGTTGTGTCGGCGAGCGTCGCGATGTGGCGCAGAGGAATCACCAGCTCGTGCAGCGGCGCCTTTGGGCCGACGTCCTTGAACGCCAGCACCTGATCGTCGCGGTAGGTGATCTGGGCGGGGATCTGGCCTGCGCTGATCTTGCAGAATAGACAGTCGGTTTCGGTGGTGGTCATGGCTCGGTCCTTGTTTGCTCCGTCATTCGGGCTGTGAGACGAGGTTGAGGAGCCGGGCGCGCGTCTCGGCGAAGGGCGCGGCCTCGTCGGTGCGCTGGCGCAGAAACGCGTTGATGGCGGGGAGGCGCGCCACCGCCTCGTCGGTGAGCGGGTCGGCGCCGCGCTGGTAGGCGCCCAGCAGGATCAGATCGCGCTGGCGCTCGTAGGCGGCCAGAAGCTCGCGCAGGCGGGCGGCGGCGGCGCGGTGCTCGGGATCGGCGACCACGCCCATGAGGCGCGAGAGCGACGGCAGCACGTCGACCGCCGGCCACTGGTTGCGCGCCGCGATCTCCCGCGAAAGGATCACGTGGCCGTCGAGGATGCCGCGCACCTCGTCGGCGATTGGTTCCTCCATGTCGCCGCCCGCCACCAGCACGGTGTAAAGGGCGGTGATCGATCCGTGGGCGTCGTTGCCGGTCCGTTCGAGGAGGCGCGGCAAGAGCGCGAACACGCTGGGCGGGTAGCCCTGGCGGGCGGGCGGCTCGCCGGCGGCCAGGCCCACCTCGCGCTGGGCGCGCGCCACCCGCGTCACCGAGTCGAGCATGAACAGGACGCGCTTGCCCCGCTCGCGGAAGTACTCGGCGATGGCGGTCGCGACGAAGGAGGCCTTGAGACGCACCAGGCTGGGCGCGTCGCTGGTCGCGCAGACCACCACGGACCGCGCGCGTCCTTCGGGGCCCAGGGACTCTTCGAGGAAGTCGACCACCTCGCGGCCGCGCTCGCCCACCAGCGCGATCACGTTGACCTCGGCTTCGGTCTGGCGGGCGATCTGTCCCATCAGTGTCGACTTGCCCACGCCGGAGCCGGCAAAGAGGCCGATGCGCTGCCCTTGCCCGACGGTGAGGAGCGCGTCGAGCGCGCGAACGCCGAGCGCGAGCGGCCGGCTCACGCGGCGGCGCGTAAGCGGATCGGGCGCGGGACGGTCGACCGGCCAGGGCTGACCGCCCGCGATCGGACCGCCGCCGTCGATGGGCCGTCCCAGACCGTCGAGCACCCGGCCGAGAACGCCGTCGCCGACCGAGATCGAAAGCGGCCGGCCGGTCGGCGTGACCAGCGAGTCGGGGCCGATGCCGGCCGGCTCCCCCAGCGGCATGAGCACCACCTCGTCGCCCCGAAAGCCGACCACCTCCGCCATCAGCTCCGACCCCCCGGTGGCGGGATCTGTCTCGATCGTGAGCAGCTCGCCGACGCGGACCGCCGGCACGTTGGCGCGGATCACCAGGCCGGTCACTTCCGTCACCCGTCCCGACTCGCGGCGCGGCGCCGCGCTGTCCAGACGCGCCAGCGCCCGGCCGAGATCGAACGGCTCAGCCACCGCGTGCCCCTCCCCGCAGCGCCCGCTCGAGCGCGGCGAGCTGGCTTTCGAGGCGCGCGTCGACGCGACCGTGTTGCGTCTCGATCACGCAGCCGTGCCGTCCCACGGCGTCATCGGCCAAGAGCTCGAGCGCGGCCACGGCGGGGGCGCGCGCCACCAGCGAGGCCCGGCGGGTCTCGACGGCGGCGAGATCGTCGGGATGGAGCCGCAAGCGCACCACCTCGGCCCCGGGCCGGCAGGCGGCCAGCGCTTCCCCGACGATCTCGGCCATGACCTCGGGGGCCAGGGCGACCGCGCGTCCCACGATCTTCTCGGTCATCTTCGCGGCCAGGGCGATCGCCGCCGGTCTCGAGGTGTCGACCAGGCGGGCCGCTTCGAGGCGCGCGGCGGTCAGCGTCACCAGGGCCTCGGCCAGCCCTTCGGCACGCCCGGCTTCGAGACCCTCGCGGCGTGCGGACTCGCGCACCGCCTCGGCTTGCCCGCGGATCGCGTCGGCCTCGGCCCGCGCGCCCGCGATCAGCGCGTCGGCCTCGGCGCGCGCGTCGAGCGTCACCTTCGGAACGACGTGACCGAAGCTCTTG
>CALAOV010000091.1 GCA_937889515.1 uncultured Myxococcales bacterium
CACCCCCTTCCGCGATGTCCGGGCCGGCGACGACATGGGTGGCCACCTCGGCGCCGCTCATGAGCAGCGACACGCCGCCGGTCAGGACATCGCGGAAGGGGGTGACGGGCTTGTCGGTCTGACGGGGGCGGGTGGAATCGATTTCCATTCGGGAATCGGCGCCGCCGGCGCCGCTCGGACGTTCGGAGACAGGGGTGATGGTGGTCGGCATGGGATCCTCCTGCCCGGGTATCGGCGGCAGGCCCTTTCCGGTTTCGTGGGCGGGGCGGTGTAGAATTGCACCGTGGGCTTCTTCCGCGGTTTTCTGGCGCCGTTCCGGGGCGGGGCCTATGTAGCCCGGCATCGGCTCTGGCCGTACCTCCTTCTGCCTCTCCTTTTGGACTTCGCCCTTGCGGCGGCGACCATGATCGCCTCGGCGCGCTACTGGCGCGAGGAGCTGGCGGCCACGCTGACCACCTCGCCGGTGATCGGCTGGATCTTCTTGGCCGTCATGACGGTCCTCGGGGGGGTGGTGCTCTTCTTGGTGGCCCAGCCGCTCTTGCTGGCGGTCTTCGACGACCGACTCTCCGAACGGGTCGAGCGATCGGTCCGCGGGACCGCCCCCGAAGTGCCCTTCATGGCGTCGACGGGGCGCGCCCTGGTCCACGGCCTCCTCAAGCTGGTGCTCTATGGGTTGGCGTTGGTCGTGGGGTTGGGGCTGACCGCCATCAGCGGCGTCGGCAGCCTGGTCGGCGTTGGGCTGGGGGCGATCTTCCTGGCCTACGACGGCTTCGACTACCCGCTCTCTCGTCGCGGGGCGAGCTTCGGAAAAAAATGGGCCTACCTGGCGCGGCATCCCGCGCAGACGCTGGGTTTCGGGCTGGGGGCCACGGTGCTCTACCTGATCCCGCTGGCGGTCTTCGTCGCGCCACCGTTCGTGGCGGCGGGTGCCACCCTGATCTTTCTGGAAAACGAGGGCAACGCGCGAGGCGGTCGGGCCGATGGAAAGCCGGAGGGCCCGCAGACCAAAAATGGCGACAGCAAAGAGGACCGGGCGGTGGGGGGCGTGAGGAAATCTGCGGAAATGTAGCTGCAAATACGTGAAATCCCCCGTAATATGAGCGCCTTGAAGAAGCCCCTCCCCTTCGGGAAGTACTACCTCCTCGAGCGGATCAACGTCGGTGGCATGGCCGAGGTCTTCAAGGCGAAGACCTTCGGGGTCGAGGGGTTCGAGCGCCTGCTGGCGGTCAAGCGGATCCTGCCCAACATCGCGGAGGACGAAGAGTTCATCACGATGTTCATCGACGAGGCGAAGATCGCCGTGCAGCTGCAGCACGCGAACATCGCCCAGATCTTCGATCTCGGTAAGGTCGACGACGCCTTCTTCATCGCGCTCGAATACGTGCACGGCCGCGACCTGCGTTCGATCTTCGATCGGATGCGCAGTCGGGGTGAGGCGGTGCCCATCGCGATGGCCTGCCACATGGTGATGCAGGTCACCGAGGGGCTCGACTACGCGCACAACAAACGCGATGGGCAAGGGCGCGAGCTGCACCTGGTCCACCGCGACATCTCGCCGCAGAACGTCCTCATCGGCTACGAGGGCGAGGTCAAGCTGATCGACTTCGGCATCGCCAAGGCGGCGGGCAAGGCGTCCAAGACCCAGGCCGGAATACTCAAGGGAAAGTTCGGCTACATGTCGCCCGAGCAGGTCCGCGGGCTGCCCATCGACCGGCGCAGCGACATCTTCGCGGTCGGGATCGTCCTTTACGAGCTGCTCACGGGGGAGCGGCTGTTCGTGGGCGAGAGCGATTTCTCGACGCTGGAGAAGGTCCGCAACGTCGAGATCATGCCGCCGTCTTCGTACAACAAGAAGATCCCGCCCGAGCTGGAGAAGCTGGTGTTGAAGGCGCTGGCGCGCGATCCAGAGGACCGCTACGGCAACGCCATCGATCTGCACGACGACCTGCAGTCGTTCCTGTATTCGATCGGCGAGTTCTATTCGCGCAAGGATCTGGCGGCCTGGATGAAGAAGACCTTCGCGGTCGAGATCGAGGAGGACAACGCCAAGCTCGAGCAGTACCGCCAGATCGCGGCGCCGGTGGCGGCCTCCGCCGAGGTGTCGCGGCGTGCGGCGGCCGCGGGCACGGGCAGCACCTCGCAGGGTCGGGCCGCCAGCGCGCCCGCCCGAACGGGCGCCGCGGCGGGCGGCTCCGCGCCGAAAAAGTCGCCCTCGCAGAAGATGGGCTGGGACGACGAAGAGCTGGACACCCAGATCTTCGACAAGGAGCCCACCGACGAAAAGACGGCCGACGCGACGGCGGCCGATCTGTTCTTCGAGGACGATGACCGCACGGTTGCGAACGAGCCCCCGCCCGACATCCTCGAACAGGCGCGCCCGCCCGGCTCATTGGTGACCCCCAAGCCGCGCCCGGCGCCCATCCGTCCCCCGCCGCTCGAGGAGTTCGCCCCCACGCCGCCGCCGCTCAAGAAACCCATGCCGCCGCGCCGGCCGACGCTGGCCGGAATGCCCTCGCCCAACCTGCCGTCGCCGATGGCCCGGCCGTCTCTGTTGGCGCCGCCGCCTCCCCCAGCCTCACTGCCGTCGCCGGGGGCTCCACCGGCCGGGGCTCGGCTGCGAAAGTCGGGGCTCAACCTGCCGCCGGTCACCCTGCCGCCGGCTAGCTTGCCGCCGGTTCCGCGTCCCCCGCCGCCGCCGCGGATCCAGCCGACGGCGGTGCGGCCCGCCTATCATCCCCCCCCTACCGCCGCGCCGTTCGGCACCGGAAATTTCGCCGACGAGATCGGGCGGCAACGTCCCAAGCGGGGCGGCGTCTACGCCGCGCTCGCGGTGGTCCTGCTGGCCACCGGCGGGGGTGGCTACTGGTACCACACGACGACGAATCGGCCCGGCCGGATCGAGCTCTCCACGGTTCCAGCCGACGCGATCGTCCTCATCGACAACGCCAAGGTGGGCGATCACTCCCCCGTCTCGGTCGAACGGCCGCCGGGACCATACACGCTGTCGGTCACGCGGGATGGCTACGTGCGCAGCGACCAGAACGTCGAATTGAAGGCGGGCGAGCCCCTGCCGCTCTCCGTGACGCTCGAGCCGTCGCCCGACACGGGCTTCGAGCTCACCAGCGAGCCACCGGGCGGGCTGGTCTGGCTGGATAGCGCGCCGATCAAGGGGGCTTCGGGACAACAGGCGCGGACCGACTTTCGGGCTTTTCGGATCGCGCCGGGGCACCACGTCTTGGAGATCAAGGGCGAGAACCGTTTCAAGCCGTGGCGGCAGGACATCGACGTCGATCCGGGATCGATCCGAAAGGTCCATGCGATGTTGATTCCGGCCGGGGGCGCGCCGGCGGGGACCAAGCCCACGGCGGC
>CALAOV010000092.1 GCA_937889515.1 uncultured Myxococcales bacterium
CCACCGAGATCTACACTCTTTCCCTACACGACGCTCTTCCGATCTGGTCTTCCGGCCCGACGTCCTGCGGGGCCCCGCCCGCGACGCGGGCGACGGCGGTCCCGCGCTGGTGACGGTAGACGACGGCCGGGGCAAGACGCTCGGGGTCGCCACCTGGGCGGCGCGCGCGCGCCTGGCGCTGCGGATGGTGGTCCGCGGGTCCGACGCCCGACCGCAACCGCTCTCCGAGATCGTCGCCGAACGGCTGGGGGTGGCCCTCGAACGACGTCTCGCGCTCGGCCTCGACCGCGACGCCTACCGGGTCGTCCACGCCGAGAGCGACGGCTTGCCGGGACTGGTCGTCGATCGCTACGCGGATGCCGCCGTCCTGCAGACCACGTCGATCGCGATGAACGCCGCGCGCCAGGAGATCGCGGAGGTGGTTCGCGGGCGGCTCGACGCGCGGGTGGTCGTCGCGCGCGACGACGGTTCGGCGCGCGACTTCGAGGAGCTGCCGCGCTTCGCCGGGGTGCTCGCGGGCGGCGATGCGCGCATCGTCTACCGCCTGGGCGAAAATCGGCTGGAGGCGGACCTCCTCACCGACGGGAAGACCGGGGGATTTCTCGATCAGGCGGACAACCAGGCCGCCGTGGCGGCGCTGGCGCCGCCCGGCGCGCGGGCGCTCGACGCCTTCACCTACCACGGCGGGTTCGCGCTGGCGCTCGCGCGGCGGGGGGGCCAGGTGCTGGCCGTCGACGAGAGCGAGGCCGCCGTGGCCCGCGCCGCCGCCAACGCCCGCCGCAACGATCTTCCCAACCTCACGGTCGAGCGGGCCAATTCCTTCGATCTGCTGCGCACGCTCGAGAGTCGGGGCGAGCGATTCGACGTGGTCGTGATCGATCCCCCGGCGCTCGCCAAGCGCGGGGGCGCGGCGGCCGTCGACACCGCGGCGCGCGCCTACAAGGAGCTCCTGCTGCGGGGCGCGCGCCTGACCCGCCCCGGCGGGCTGCTCTGCGCCTGCTCCTGCTCGGGCAGGATCACGCGGGCGCACTGGGAGGAGATCTGCGCCGACGCTATTGCCGACGCGGGCCGCACCGCGCACGTACTCGGGCGGGCGGGCGCCGGACGCGATCATCCCGAGCTCGCCGGCGTGCCGGAAACCGGCCACCTCAAGGCCTGGACCTTCAGGATGCTCTGAGCGCGCCGGCGCGCGACCGCAGACGCCCGAGCCCGGCGGTCATCCCCATCCAGACCGGCAGGAAGAACGCGATCAGCGCGCCGTTTTCCTGATGGCGCAGCAGACCGATCTTGACCAGACAGGCCAACACCGCCGCGGCCGCCGCCGCCGACGCGACGGCGAAGGCTTTGCGCGTGGCCCCCGGACGTCCCAGCGCCACGCCGAAGCCGAGCACCAGGAGCGCAAGCGCGAACGGGGCGCAGATCAGGATGTTCTGGTTGCGGTGGGCGACGACGTGGTCGGTACCGACCCAAACGTAGACCAGGAAGGAGCCCACGAAGCCCGCGCCGAGACCGAAGGCGGCGACCAGAAGACCGAAGGCCGCTCGCGCCACCACCCGCCAGAGCCCCGGACGCGCAGACCACCAGCCGAGCGCGCAGAAGCAGAGCCCCACGCCGAGGCCCCAGGCGAAAAAACGTCCCCCCCAGCCGGGCGGGTCCGCCAGCGGAGGCGCGCGGCGCGGGTGGAAGACCTCCGCCGTTTGCGCCACGAGGGGCGCCGAGCCGTCCGGACCGGGGACGGTCACCTCGGCGAGCGCGTGGGACAGCTCTTCGGGGATGAACGTCTCCGCCCAGCGATCGATCGGGAGATCGACGTCGGGCCCCAGGATCAGATCGAGCGCGACATAGAGCGGAAGGTAGCCGGCGGTCATGCGCAGCGCCTGTCCGCGCAGGGTGAGGCGGCCCGGTCCAAGCGCGCTGGCGTGGAGGCGCCCGCCCACCGCCGCGTCGATGGCGTCCCGCACCCGGGTCGCGCAGTTGTCGCGGAAGTAGTCGTACTTGTAAGCGCGTTTGTCGGGGCGCGCATTTTCGTCCAGCTTCGCGCGGAGCGCCCGCTTGACCTCGGGCGGCAGCGCCAGCACCTGCACGACGATGGAGCGGTTCTCGCGCTCGTAGATCTCCTGCGTCGCGACCAGGGACGACACCGAGAGCCAGTAGGTCATGCGCCCGTGCAGAAAATCCAGGATGAGGCGGGGCGAATCGAAGGTGAAGGTGCCGAAGTTGTAGACCCGGTCCGTGCCGGCCGCACGGTCGCGGATCCAGATCGCGTCGTGGCCGAACCTGAAGAACGGATGATCGCCGGGGCCGAAGGTCATCACGGCGACCGCCAGATCATCCGGCGCGGCGGGCGCCGCCACCTGGGCCGATCGGGCCGGACCGGCGGCGAGCGGGATCGCGAGGCAGGCGGCCAGCGCTGCAGCCCGAGCCGCCGGCGCGCACAGGCGGGAAAACATCCTAGGGCTAGCGTATCACCGGACCCGGCGCAGGACCGCCGCGAAGAACCCATCGGTGTCGTGCCGGTTCGGTGACAGCTGAAGCGTCTGCCCGTCGCCCATGCGCTCGGCGCGCTCGCGGCCCCAGATCTCCTTGATGGGGACCGCCACGAAATCGTCGCGCTCCTCCAGGAATCGGGCGACCACCCGTTCGTTCTCGACGCGCGCGACGGTGCAGGTCGCGTAGATGAGCCGCCCGCCCACCGCCACCAGCGGCGCATAGGTGACCAGCAGGCCGAGCTGCCGCGCCGGGAAGGCCTCCACCGCCGCGCGGGAGAGGCGCCAGCGCGCCTCGGGGTTGCGGCGCAGCGTCCCCAGGCCCGAACAGGGGGCATCGACCAGGACCCTGTCGAACCCGCCGAGATGCAGCGCCGCACCCTTGGCGACTTCGCCGCTGGCCTTCACGGCGCGGGCCTCCAGGTTGGTGAGGCCGGCGCGGCGCGCGCGTCGGCGCAGCTCCTCCAGCTTCTTACCGTCGGTGTCGAGCGCCAGCAGGCGCCCCTTGCCCCCCAGCGCCGCCCCGATCGCCAGCGTCTTGCCACCCGCGCCCGCGCAGGCGTCGACCACCCGGCCGCCCGGCGGCGGCGCCACCAGCTCGGCCACCAGCTGACTCCCCTCGTCCATCACCTCGAACAGGCCGTCCCGAAACGCCGACAGGGCGAAGGCGTTCACGCGCGTCTCGAACAGCAGCCCCGCCGGCGCCAGCGGCGTCGGTTGCGCGACCACGTGCTCCTCGGCGAGCCGGGCGATGAGCGCCTCGCGCGTCGTGCGCAGCGTGTTGACCCGCACCGCCATGGGCGCCCGCCGGTTCATCGCATCGGCGAGCGTTACCCCTTCGGCGTTGCCATAGTCCTCGACGAACATCTCGACCAGCCAGGTCGGGTACGAAAGCCGCACCGCCTCGCGATCGAGGCCGTGGCGGCCGCTCAGGCCGGCCTCGTCGCCGCAGGCGCGCGCTAGGTCGATCGATCCGCGGGTGAGACGCTGCGCTTCGACGGCCAGGGCTTCGACCGGTACCCCCGAGCGCGCCTCGTAGACCAGGAGCTTGAGCTCGTCGCGTGCCAGGGGGGAGAGCGCGCCCGAGCCAGGCAGCTCCTCGACGATGGCGTCGAGCCGCCGGTTCATCCGGATGAGACCGTAGATCGTCTCGGCGCAGAGCCGCCGATCCCCACTGGCCAGCTCCCGGTGCTTGCGGAAGGTCCGCGCGATGATGTCGCTGGCGAACCCCCACTCGGCGCGCGCCTCGGCCGCGATCTCGAGCGCCAGCGCGCGCGCCGTTCCCCTTAGTCGCGACGCGCTCACGGGGCTGGTATTCTGCGGGCGATGCCAGAGTCAGAGAAACCGAAGCCGAACCCGTACACCGTCGCGCTCCAGCAGCTCGACCGGGCCGCGCCGGTCGCGGGGATCCCGCCGGCGGTCCGGGAGATCCTGTCGCAACCCAAGAACGAGCTCATCGTCAACTTTCCGGTCCGCATGGATAGCGGAGAGTACAAGATGTTCAAGGGCTACCGCGTCCAACACAGCAACATCCTCGGCCCCTACAAGGGCGGCATCCGATACCACGAACAGGTCTCTCTCGACGAGGTGAAAGCCCTCGCCTCCTGGATGACCTACAAATCGGCGCTGCACGACATCCCGTTCGGCGGCGGCAAGGGGGGCATCAAGTTCACCCCGCGCGACCATTCCCAGGCCGAGATCGAGCGCATCACCCGGCGCTTCACCCACGCGCTCGGCGCCAACATCGGCCCCGAGTATGACATCCCGGCCCCCGACGTGGGCACCAACGGCCAGATCATGGTCTGGATGATGGACACGTACATGAACGTGGTCGGCTTTTCCGACAAGAACGCCAACCGCCGGGTGGTCACCGGCAAGACGATCGCCTCGGGCGGCTCGTTCGGACGCGAGACCGCCACCGGCCAGGGGATCGTCCACTGCATCTCCGAGTGGGCCCGCGACCGGCGCTTCGATCTGAACGGCTCGACCTTCATCGTGCAGGGGTTCGGCAACGTCGGCTCGAACGCGTCCAAGATCTTGGCCCGCACCGGCGCGTCGCTGATCGCCGCCGGAGACTGGAAGGGCTACATCGGCAACCCCGACGGCATCAACAGCTTCAAGCTGACGGAATACGTGCTCAAGAAAGGCTCGGTGGTGGGGTACCCCGGCAGCAAATCGATCACCCGCGCGGAGTTCTTCGCCACGGCCGCCGACGTGTTCATCCCGGCCGCGCTGGAGCTGGAGATCGGCGTCGAGGAAGCCAAAGCCCTCAACGTCAAGCTGATCGTCGAGGGGGCCAACGGCCCCACCGAGACCGACGCCGAGCCGATCCTCCACGACAAGAAGATCGACCTCATCCCCGACATCCTCGCCAACTCGGGCGGCGTGGTGGTGAGCTACTACGAGTGGCTGCAGAACAAGCGCTCGGAGCGCTGGGATCTGGAAGAGGTCGAGGAGCGCCTGGCCAAGCGGATGAAGCGGACCTACCTGGCGGTCAGCGAATACGCCCTCGCCAAGAAATGCGACTGGCGGGTGGCCGCCATGGCGATCGCCCTCGAACGCGTCGGCCGCGCCTACGCCGAACGCGGCATATTTCCGTAACTCCACAAGTTCCAGAAACGCCCCAACCCTGGCGAGCGAAGGGTGGCTTTGCCAGCCCGAAGCGAGCGGGGGCGCGGGGGACCAAAGGGCGCGAAGCGCCCGACGTCCCCCGAGTTGATATTGCGTTCCGGTCGGGGCCGTCTTTTAATGCGCGGCCATGGTCGCTTCGCGTCGCCCCCTTTCATTTTTTTTGATGCTTTTGGGTGTGGTGGGTTTGTTGGCCGTCGCCCGGGCCGCATCCGCCGCCCCGGCCGGTGATCCGGCCGCGGTCGCCAAGGTCACCAACCTCAACAAGAAGGCGCTCGACGCCCTCGGCAAGCAGGACTACGACACCGCCAAGGATCTGCTCAAGCAGGCGCTGGAGGTCTGCGCCAGCGCGGGCCTCGATCAGCACCCGATCACCGCCCGCACGCACATTCACTTCGGCGTGGTCGCCATCGTCGGCTTCAAGCAGCACGAGGTCGGGATCAAGCAATTCCGCAAGGCGATCGAGATCGAGCCCGACATCAAGCTGACCAAATCGCTGGTGACGCCCGAGCTGCAGGACGCGTTC
>CALAOV010000093.1 GCA_937889515.1 uncultured Myxococcales bacterium
CGCAGGTCAAGCACTGGATTCTGAAGCACTACAATGACAGCGCCGGCAAGCCACCGATCCAACGTAGCCCGTCCCGTGTAGATCCCGCACGGTCGCCAGATCCCCCGCCACAGACCGCCACCCCATGACGCCGAGCCCCACCCCCAAGACCAGCGCGCCGATCAAAATCAAAACGCGGGCCCGCACGACCCCATCTTAATCGCCCGCTTTTAGCCCCGACGCCAGAGCGCCGTCAGGCGCGAGTCCAAGCCCCCCGAAGGTGCGGCTCCGCCGCGCCGGCCCCCCTCAGCACCCAGGGGGCCCGGCGGGGGGGCGCGCCCCCCCGCCCCCCTCACATCCGCTTCGTGGCCAGCGTCAGGCCGGTCTTGGCGCTGGCGTTGTCGGGATCGAGCTTGAGCGCGTCGCCGTAGGCCTTGGCCGCCTCTTTGTAGTGGCTGAGACGGAAGTGCGCGTCGCCCAGCAGGACGCGCGCCTTCACGCCGCCGCCGTGATCGACCGCCAGCGTGGCCGAGCGGACGGCGTCGGCGTAGTTCTTCTCCTGGAACGAGATCTCGGCCAGGCCCACCAGCGCCGAGCCGCGGTCGGACTTGGACTTCCCCTTGGCCACCTTTTCGAAGATCTCGCGCGCCTCGGGAAATCGCTCGGCGCGCAGGAGCCGCTGGCCGTCGTCGAGGAGGTGCTTGGTCTCGGCGGGCGACGGACCGGTGTGCGCCGCGACCTTGATTTTGGGCCCCGCGTCGTCGTCGCCCGACCGCCCGGCTTCCTTCTCGGCGGGCGGCTGCTGATCGTCGGCCGAGGGCGCTTCCCTCTCCACAGCCGCGGGCGCGATCGCGGGGGCGTGCGGCGGAACCACCGGCGACGGAGGCGCGGCGACGTGCGCGATCGGCGCGACGGGCGGCGCGGCCACCCGCGTGTGGTGGCTCACCACCAAGTAGGCCACAAAGAGGCCCAGGATTCCCCCGGCGGCGATCACGCCGTGCACCGGCTTCAGGCGCCGGACGCCCTCGAAGAGCCCGCTCGCCTGCGCGGCGCCGCCCCGCAGCGCGCCGAGCACGCCGAACTGTGGAACCTGCTCCGATTCGGCGGCCGGCATGTACCCCAGGCCCGGGAAGAGCGTATCGGACAGCGCGCTGAGCTCGCGCGCCACTTCGTCCATCGAGCGCGGCCGCTGGTCGGGCTCCTTGGCCATCGACCGCATGATCAGCGCCTCGAGGGCCGGCGGAACGTCGTCCCGGAAGGTCGACAGTGGCGCCGGCATGCTGGTGGCCTTCTTGTGGAGGATCTCCATGAAGTTCGCCCCTTCGAAGGGCGCCTTCCCGGAGAGCATCTCGTAGAGCAGGCCGCCGACGGCGTAGATGTCCGAGCGCGGATCGGCCGGCCGTCCCGCGGCCTGTTCGGGCGCCATGTACTCCGGCGTTCCCATGGTCATCCCCGGGTGGGTGAGGCGCCGCCGGATGTCGCCGTGGCTGTCCCGCTCGTTGTCGAGGTTGTCGATCTCGCCGCTCTTGGCGATGCCGAAGTCGAGCACCTTGACGAAGTCCTTCTGCCCGTCGCGGGTCAGGATGAGGACGTTCTCCGGCTTGAGATCGCGGTGGATGACGCGGGCGTCGTGCGCCGCTTGCAGCGCGCGGCAGATCTGCCCGCCGATGTGCAGCGCGCGCCGGATGTCGAGCTTCCCCTCGCGGTAGATGAGCTCGCCGAGCTCGACCCCCTCGAGATACTCCATCACGAAGAAGAACGCGCCATCGGGGGTGGTCCCCGAGTCGAAGACGTCGACGACGTTGGGGTGCGAGATCTTCGAGGCCGCGCGCGCCTCGCGCCGCAACCGCTCGACCAGATCCGGCGTCTGGCTGTAGGCGGGGTGCAAGATCTTGAGCGCGACGCGCCGGCCGATGTCGATGTGCTCCGCTTCGAAGACACGGCCCATCCCGCCCTCGCCGCACAGCCGGCGGACGTAGTAGCGGCCACCCACCACCGTCCCGACCACCGAGGCTGAGCCCGGCGCGCTGGGGCTCGAATCGGGGGCCTCCTCGGGGGCATCCGCCGGAAGGCCAAAATCGGGCACGGTGAGCCGCTTGTCACGCCCCGCATCGGAGGCGGAATCGACGGAGGATGCGGCGGCCGGCTGGGGTGGCGGCGACGGCGCATCGGCCGGCGACAGCGGCTCGGTCTTCGCCGACGTCGGGAGCGCGTGCTTGCTCGTGTACCAGTCGCGGGCCTGGATGATGAGCTGCTCGCGTTCGGCCCGCTCCGCCGCGATGTCCTCGTCGTACAGCTCCTTGAGGAACTTCGCGACGCGCCCCGAATCGGTGGTCGGCGAGGTGATCGCCAAAAATTTGGCCAGGTCGTGCCGCAGGTCCTCGCAGTTCGCGTAACGCTCCTTGAGATCGGGCGCCAGCGCCTTGAGCGCGATCCGATCCAGCTCGGCCGGGACGCGCCCCGCGCGCCGCGAGGGCGGAACCAGCTCCGGGTGGCGCACCCGCCGCAGCAGCTCCTCGGAGGTGTGCTGATCTTTGGGCGCTCCGGGACTGCGCCCCGACGGGAAGAGCTGCCGGCCGGTCAAGAGCTCCCACAAGATGATCCCCGACGCGTAGAGATCGGTGCGCCCGTCGATCGGCTCGCCCCGGGCCTGCTCGGGCGACATGTAGCTGACCTTGCCGTAGATGATCCCGGGCGCGGTCTTCTCGATCTTCAGCGTGGACGAGGCCAGGCCGAAGTCGGTCAGTCGCACCTCGCCGCTGTAGGAGAGCAGCACGTTGGGCGGCGAAACGTCGCGGTGAACCAGCTTGATGTCGCCGAAGTTGTGCGCGTAGTGGAGGCCGCGGGCCAGCTCCTTGACCAGGTGCGCGGCGACGTCGATGGGAAACGCGATTCCCTTCTTGGCGCAGCGGTTCCAGGTCGCACGCAGGTCGCGCCCGTCGATGTAGTCCATCGCCAGGTAGATCTCGCCGGAGACCTGGCCCGAATCGAACACCGGCACCAGGTTCCCGTGCGACAGCCGGACGACGACCTTGGCCTCGTCCCGGAAGCGCTGCAGGTACTCCTTGTCGGCCAGGTGCGGCAGGATCGTCTTGATGACGCAGAGCTTGGCGCTGTCCTGCGGCCCCGAGAGCGCGAGGTAGAGCGCGCCCATACCACCGCGCGCGAGCGGCTTGAGCAGCACGTAGGGTCCGAAGCGGCGCGGGAATTCGTTCATGTCACGCGACCGCGCCGCCGGAAGGCCCTTTGGAAGCGGGCCCCCGCGGGGCGCGGCCCGAAAGGCATCTTCTTGCGTGGGGGATCTTATCAGGTTGCCACTCCGCGTATAATTTCTGATCCCGGCACGGGAGGAGGTCCAGGCATGGCGGGGGAATACCTGCTCGTAATCGACGACAGTCCAACAGTTCTGAAGGTGATCGAGCTCGCGTTGACGGCGGCTGGGTACAAAGTCGCCTCAGCCGTGAACGATGAAGCTGGACTGGCCCTGGTGCGAGAAGCGCGCACCATTCCCGACCTCATCCTCCTCGACGGCCTGATCCCGGGACGAGACGCGGCGGAGATTTGCCGGCGCCTGGCGGGCGACGCTGCGCTCGGCCGCGTACCCGTGGTGGTGATGACCGCGCGCGGGCAAGCGGACGATCTGGAGGCCCGGTTCGCCAAGGCCCCGAATGTGGTCGACTACATCGGCAAGCCGTTCACCCCCGAGGCGCTCGCGGCGTTGGTCTCGCAGGTGGTCAAGCCGGTGGCCTCGAAGGGCGCCGCGGCCCCGGACGTGGCGGCCCGGCTGGCGGGTCGAGCCGCGGTCGAAGAGGCGATGGCGCTGTCGTCGGGCGACGCCGGCGCGGTCGCGGAGGCCCGCGCGTTCGCCGCCGTGGGGCAGGCGCTGGTGGGCGATCTGGCTGCCATCTCGATGAGCCAGATCCTGGAAATGCTGGCCGAACAGGCCCACTCCGGCATCCTGCGGGTGGTCAACACCGCGACCCACGCCCGCGTCGAGCTCTACTTTCAAGACGGGCGGGTCGACTTCGCGGCGGCGGTCGGCGCCGCGGAGGAGTTTCTGCTGGGCCGGTTCGCGGTCGAAAGCGGCGCCGTCGCCGCCGACGCGATCACGCGCCTGCTCGAGGAACGGGCGCGGGCGTCGGGCCCGCCGCCGCTCTTCGGCGCGGATCTGGTCGCCCGCGGCCTCATCTCGAAGGACGCCCTCCGGCTGGCGATGGCGCGCCAGACCAGCGAGCTGGCTTACGAGACACTGCGCTGGGACACCGGGTTCTTCCAGTTCCGCCGCACGGCGGACCTGCCCCCCCACGCCCGCGAGGCGGCGCTGCAGCTCAACGTCGACCGGATGCTGCTCGAGGGCTACCGCCGCGTCGACGAGTGGCGCGTGATCGAACGCGAGATCTCCAGCTTCGACGAGGTCTTCGTGCGCAACGAGGACAAGATCGCCCAGCTCCCGCGGGGCACCTTCACCCGCGACGAGCTGGCCGTCCTGGGCGAGGTCGATGGGCGGCAGAACCTGCGCGAGATCGTCCGCAAGCTGCGCATCGGATCGTTCGACGTCTCGAAGATGTTCTTTCGCTTCCGGCGCGCCCGCCTGGTCCGCCGTCGCGTCGCCCCGACGGCCATTTAGCCGGCGCTGGCGGCGGCGCCGGTCAGGGCGATGTCGGCGCGCTGGAGCTTGTAGCCCATCCCGCGAACCGACTGCAGGCGCTCACCGAGGTCGCCCAGCTTGGCGCGAAGGTTGAGCACGTGCGTGTCGACGGTGCGGACGCGACCGACGTGCCGGTAGCCCCAGACCCGGGAGAGCAGCTCCTGCCGCGTGAACACCCGCCCCACCCGATCGGCCAGAAAGCGAAGCAGCTGGAACTCGTACGGCGTGAGGCCGAGCGAGCGCCCGCCGGCGTACGCCTGCCGCATCTCGCAGTCGAGCAGGACCTCGCCGTAGCGCACCTGCAGCGGCGCGCCGGGGCGCTTGTCGCGCGCCTGCAGCTGCCGCAATCGGGCGGCCAGCTCGTCGGCGCTGATCGGAATCAGGATGAAGTCGTCGGCGCCCATCTCGGGATCGAGGCCGGAGACCCGGGCCACCTCCAGGCACAGGAGAATCCGCGCCGCCACTAGGTCTGGCCGCTGCCGCAGGCGCTTGATCGCGTGACGGCCTATCTCCAAGTGCTCGCCGGCTTCGACCACGGCGACATCCGCGACCGCGGCCCGCGGATCCAGCTCGGCCAGATCGTAGCCGACCACGGTGACCTCGTGCCCGAGTCCCCGCAAGAGCGCGGTCGGAGAATCGATTCGCGACGCGTTCCGCCCCGGGTCCAGGGTGACCACCATGACGCGCAATCCGGAACCGACCAGCCGCATGTGTGAGCTCAGGGAGACGAAAAGCAACTACGATCACACCCTAGCCCACAGCCGGTTAACGACGCGTTTCGTCGTCGTTATATGTTTGTAACGTCGACAGGGCCGATCGCGTGAGCGGGAGGTCGGGTTCCGATCGCGTGAGCGAAGGCGGGCTTGGCCCGCCGGAGCCCTTCGCGGGAGGTTTCAGGAACCTCAGGGTTCCGATCGCGTGAGCGAAGGCGGGCTTGGCCCGCCGGAGCCCTTCGCGGGAGGTTTCAGGAACCCTTTCAGGGTTCCGATCGCGTGAGCGAAGGCGGGCTTGGCCCGCCGGAGGTCTTCGCGGGAGGTTTCAGGAACCCTTTCAGGGTTCCGATCGCGTGAGCGAAGGCGGGCTTGGCCCGCCGGAGGTCTTCGCGGGAGGTTTCAGGAACCCTTTCAGGGTTCCGATCGCGTGAGCGAAGGCGGGCTTGGCCCGCCGGAGGTCTTCGCGGGAGGTTTCAGGAACCCTTTCAGGGTTCCGATCGCGTGAGCGAAGGCGGGCTTGGCCCGCCGGAGGTCTTCGCGGGAGGTTTCAGGAACCCTTTCAGGGTTCCTGTTTTAATAAACAGGCCAGCGGTGCGGCAGGAAGTACTCTTCGTAGACGCGCAGGGCGTAGCGGTCGGTCATGCCGGTGATGAAGTCGCCCACGGCGCGCGACAGACCGTCGGATTCCGGAATCCCCTTCGGCCAGTGACGGGCGCGGAACTCGTCCGGGTGGGCGTGGAAATAGGCCCACAGCTCGCCGATAATCCGCTGCGCCTTCTCGAACTCGCCCCGGATTTCCGGACGCTCGTAGACGGTCTCGTAGAGAAAGTCGCGCAGCGCGATGAGCGCGTCGAGGACCTCGTCGGTCATCTGGATCTGGCGTTTTTCTTCCAGCCGCGACGCCGACACCATGTCGTGCACCATCCGCGCGATCCGTTCGCCGTGGGTCTGGCCCAGGATCGCGAGAATCTCCTTCGGCACCGAGGCCGGATCGACGACCCGTCCGCGAACGGCGTCGTCGAGATCGTGGTTCACGTAGGCGACGATGTCGCTGATTCGGACGATCTGCCCCTCGAGCGTCATGGCCATCAGGTTCGGGTTGTCCGAGATGATGTGGCCCTTGCCCTTCGAGTGCTTGAGGATGCCGTCCCGAACCTCGACGGAAAGGTTCAGCCCCTGCCCGTCGCGTTCCAGCTTCTCCACGACCCGGATCGACTGCTTGACGTGGTGGAAGCCGTCCGGCATCAGCTTGGCCAGCACCTTCTCGCCGGCGTGGCCGAATGGCGTGTGCCCGAGGTCGTGGCCCATGACGATCGCCTCGGTGAGCGATTCGTTGAGCCCGAGCGCGCGGGTCACGGTGCGGGCGATCTGCGACACCTCGAGGGTGTGCGTGATGCGGGTGCGGTAATGATCGCCCTCGGGCGCCAGGAAGACCTGCGTCTTGCCGGCCAGGCGCCGGAACGCCTTCGAATGGAGGATCCGATCGCGATCGTGCTGGAAGATCGGCCGCACCGGATCGGGCGGCTCGGGACGGGCGCGACCCTTGCTGGCGCGGCTCTTCTGGGCGAAGGGCGAGAGCACCCGCTCTTCGTCGTCCTCGAGCCGCTCGCGGATGGTCGCCGTCGTCACCGTCATCGACCTTTCTTCTTCGGCTTGCCGGTGCGCCGGTTGCCCCCGGCGTCCCGGCCCGGTCGACGATCCCGGCCGCCCGGACGATCGCCGGACTTCGGCCGCTCCGGCCCCGACCCGCGGCGGCGCCGGCCGCCCGGACGCAGCTCGCGTCCCCGATGCCTCGCCAGGTGATCCGCCAGCGCGAAATCGATCTTGCGGCGCACCACGCTGACCGACTGCACCTCGACCCGCACGGTGTCGCCCAGCGCGAAGGCGCGTCCCGAACGCCGGCCGACCAGGCGGCAAGACGGTTCATCGAAGATGTAGAAATCGTCGGAGAGGGCCTCGACGCGCACCAGCCCCTCGACGAAGGGCTCGTCGACGACCACGAAGACGCCGAAGCCGGCCACGCCGGAGATGGTGCCCTCGAATTGATCCCCGACCCGATCGCGCATGAAGAACGCCCGGTAAAGATCGATCACCTCGCGCTCGACCTCCATGGCCTGTCGCTCGGAGAACGACGCCTCGGCCGCCATCCGCTGCAGGGCGGCCCGATCGGCCGGCGCCGGGTGAAAACCGCCGGCCGGCTTGCCCTGCCCGGCCAGCCGCGATTTCAGCAGGCGATGGACGATCAGATCCGGGTAGCGCCGGATGGGCGAGGTGAAGTGCAGGTAGTCGGCCGAGGCCAGCCCGAAGTGGCCGATGTTGGTGACGTCGTAGGTGGCCTGCTTGAGCGAGCGGAGCAACTGGAACGAGAGCGCCTTTTCGGCCGGATGTCCGTGCAACCGGTCGAGCACGCGCTTGAGGCCCTTGGGGGTGCGGGCGTCGTCGACGTCGATGGCGATGCCGTAATGCTCGGCCAGGGTCGCGAACTCTTCCAGGCGGGCGCGATCGGGCGCGTCGTGGATGCGCCACACCGTGTCCTCGTTGCGCTCCTGGAAGCTGGTGGCCACGGCTTCGTTGGCGGCCAGCATGAACTCCTCGATCATCGAGTAGGCCTGTCGCTCACCGGGATCGCGCCGCGACTTGCGGATCGCGCGCACTAGGCGCGGATCGTCGTGGTCGAGCTCGACGAACGGCTCGGGCAGATCGAAGTCCAGCGCGCCGCGCGCCTGGCGGGTCACGCGCATCTGCCGCGCCAGCGAATCCATCGCCCGCAGCGCCGGCAGGAACGGCTCGTACTTGCGCCGTTTGCCGCGGACGTCGCCGCCCAGCGCGGCCGCCACGCCCGGGTAGTCGAAGCGGGCCTGCGAATGGATCACCGCCGCGCAGAAGTCGCGCTCAACCACCCGCGCCTGTTTGTCGAGATCGATGCGCGCCACCATGGCGAGCCGATCCTCCTCGGGGACCAGCGAGCACATCCGCGCCGACAGCGGCTCGGGCAGCATCGGGATCGCGCGGCTCGGCAGGTAGATGCTGCAGCCGCGCCGGCGCGCCTCGGCGTCGACCGGCGATCCCTCGCGCACGTAGTGCGAGACGTCGGCGATGGCGACCCACAGACGGGTCCCCCCGCCGGGCAAGGGCTCGATGGCGACGGCGTCGTCGAAATCGCGGGCCGTCTCCGGATCGATGGTGGTGAACGGGATGTGCCGTAGGTCGGCCCGGTCCGCCAGATCGCCCGGCTGTACCTCCGTGGCGAGGCCGGCGGCGATCCGTTCGACCTCTTCCGGGAACACCTCGTCGACGTCGGCGCAGGCGAGCACCTTCTCGACCTCGGTGCGCGGGTCGTCGGGATCGCCCAGCACCTTGAGCACCTTGGCCTCGATCGGGCCGTCGGGGACGTCGGGATACCGGGTGATCTCGGCGACCACCGCCAGGCCGTCGCGCGCCTCGGGGATCGAGCCGCTCAGCGTCACCGGCCCCGCGATGCGCGGATCGTCGGGCTGCAGCACCTGCTGGCGCCCCAGGCGGGCAAGCTGACCCGTGATCTTGGCGCGGCCGCGGGCGGTCACGCGCAGCACGCGGCCTTCGATGCCGCGCACGCCGGGCCAGGCTTCGATCTCGACGGTGTCGGCGTCCATGGCGGCGCCGCGGTTGCGCGCCGAAACGTGGACGTCTTCGGATTTGTCGTCGGGGACGACGAAGCCGTAGCCGGCGGGGTGGATCTTGATTCGCCCGGTCAGCGTGCGCGCCGGGGGCCCCGAGAAGCTCGGGGCGGAGGGGAGATTTTCCAGTGTCATGTTCCTCTAGGGTTTGCCCATGGGCGGAAGTCCGCTCGGTACGCGAAGCGCGTAGAGCTTGTGGTCGTCCGAGCCCACGAAGATGGTGCCGTCCGCCGCCAGCGTCGGAGAGCTGTCGACGTCGCCGCCGAGCTCCACCGACCAGCGCAGATGGCCGTCGGGCTCGAGACAATAGAGGCGGTCATCCTGCGAGCCGAACAGGATGGCGCCGTGCGCGTCGATGAGGGGTGAAGAGACGATGCGGTCGCCTGCGCGGAACGACCAGGCCAGCGTCCCGTCCAGGTGGACGGCATAGAGCTGGGCATCGAAAGAACCGAAATAGATGATCCCGTTGCCGATCGCCACCGAGGAGCGGATGTCGGCGCCGGTGGTGAAGGCCCACCGGAGCGTGCCCTCCGGGGAGATCGCGTAGAGCTTGTGATCGTCGGAGCCGACGTAGATCGTTCCGTCGTCGCCCACCGCGGGCGCCGGTTCGATGTCGCCGCCGGCCCGGAAGTCCCAGCGCTTCTGGCCGTTCGGCGCCACGGCGTACAGAACGTCGTCCTGGCAGCCCGCCACCACTGTCCCGTCCGGCAGCACGGCCGGCGCAGACGACACGTGTCCGTTGGTCGGAAAGCGCCAGCGGGTCGTGCCATCGGGGTTGATGGCGGCGATCCCGTCGCCGCCCGTGTAGACCACACCGTCGGGACCGATGGTCGGGCCGGCGTCGACGTCGCACCGGCTGGCCTCCGGGCCAATCCCGACGCGCTGCGGGCAGGCGCCCAGCTGTACGATCCAGCGCGGTTTCCCCTCGGCGGGCGTCAGCGCGTAAAGGTGGTCGTCGTCGGAGCCGATATAGATCGTTCCGTCGTGCGCGACGGCCGGCGAGCTGAAGATGATGTCCCCTGTCGCATACGACCATTTGACGGTCCCATCGGGCCCGACGGCGTACAGCTTGTCGTCTTGCGACCCCACCAGCACCGAGCCGTCGACCGCGATCGCGGGTGACGAAACGATCGGTCCGCCGGTCTGGAAGGTCCACCAGATGACCGGCTTGCCGATTGGCAAGACGAACGGCGACCGGCCGCGGTGGGTCGGCCCGAAGCGGAACATCGCCTGGGCGGCCTCCATCGCGTACTGGGGCAAGGGTAGCGACGCCGCGTTTGCGGATGAGCTTCCGCCACCCGAGGGCCTGGAAGCGTCCGCCGGCCAGACGCAGCGGGAGGCGTCGCAGAGCCGGTTGAGCTTGCAGTCCTTGTCGCTCGCGCAGGGAAAGGCCTCGATATGCGCGCAGCCCGACCACAAAGCGCAGAGAGCGGCGAGGCGCGAAAAACCAAGAGCCTGGCGAAAAACAGCCGGCGACGGACGAGACGTTCTGATGGCGCAAGGTTAGGGCAAATTGGAAAAGGCGCAAGACCGTCTGTTACCCTCGTCGATGGTGAGCACCCCGCCCGTTCGAGATCGTCCGTCGACGCCGGTGGCGGCTCCTCCAAGATCCGCAGCGTCCGCCCGGTCGGTCCGATCCGTCCTGTTCGCGGTGGCGGCTCTCGAGCTGGCCGCAGCCGGATGCAAACGGCACCCGCCGGTGACACGCCCCGCGTCGGTCGCCGTCGTGCCGCCCGCGCCCGCGGCGCCGATCCCGGCGGCGGCGCCCGTCGACCGACCGCGCCGGATCAAGCGCGTCGTGATCATCAGCGAAGACGGCCTGCGCCCCGACGCCCTCATGAACGTCCTGCCGCCGGTGCACGCGGAGATCATGAAGCACGCCGCCTTCTCGCTCCAGGCGCGCACCATCCGGCGCGCCTCGACGCTCCCCTCGCACGCCGCGATGCTGTCGGGCTTCGACGTCAAGCAACACGGCCTGTACTGGAACTCGTGGAAACCGGAGCGCGGCTACATCCAGGTGCCGACCATCTTCGACGCCGCCGAGCAGAGCGGCATGGGCGCCGCCGCGTTCGTGGGAAAGAAGAAACTCGAGCACATCGCGCATCCGGGCTCCGTCGACGTATTTTCGAGGTCGGGCTATTTCTGCAAGAAGGTCGTCGAGGAGGCCTCCCAGTACCTGGTCGACAAGCGCCCGCAGATCGAGTTCATTCATTTCTCCGATCCCGACGACCTCGGCCATTCGGACGGCTGGATGTCAAATGCGCAGCTCGAGGCCGTGCGGCACACCGACCGCTGCTTGCGCACGCTGCTCGACGCGACCGCGGCCGCCGGCCTCGATCGCGACACCCTCTTCATCATCTCGGCCGACCACGGCGGCCACGGGCACAACCATTCCGGCAAGATCAAAGAAGATCGACTGATCCCCTGGATCGCCTGGGGCCCCGGCGTCCGCGCCGGACACCGGATCGTGAGCCCGATCAGCACCGTCGACACCGCCGCGACCACGCTGTGGGCCCTGGGCTACCCGCCCACGCCCGGCGCCATCGGCCGCCCCGTCCTCGAAGCCTTCGACCCCGAAACCATCGCCGCCTCCGGGCCATCCAGGACAGGAACCCTGAAAGGGTTCCTGAAACCTCCCGCGAAGAGCTCGGACGAGCAAAGCTCGTCCTCCCTCACGCGATCGCCCCCAACGAGCTTCTGATCGCGTCGAGAGCTTCCAAGAACCGGAGAGGGTTCCTGATCGCGTCGAGCGAAGGCGGGCTTTGCCCGCCGCAGCTCATCGCGGGAGGTTTCAGGAACCCTTTCAGGGTTCCTGATTCAATCAAAAAAAGTTGAGGGCGAAGTTGACGAAGGACCAGTTGGTCCAGGTTTGATCGTTGCCGTTGTTGTTGAGATGCGCGCCGGTCACGCTCGCCTCGATGTCGAACGACCAGTTCCAGCCCTGCACCAGCTCGTAGCCGATCCCCCCCATCCCGGCGGCGCCCCACTGGGTGGGGAAGTTGTCCTGGATGCCCTCCGCGATCCCGAAGCCCCCCTTGAGGAAGAGGCGCCGGGTCACGAACAGCTGCAGCGCGGCCAGATTAGCGGTCTGCGAGATGGTCGAAGCGCCATGGTCGGCCACCACACCCTCGACGTCCCACAAGAGCAGCAGTCCGGGACAGAGCCCGAAGCCGAGTCGAAAGGTGTACGAGAGTCCCCCCTCGCGTGTGTTGAGGCCGGTGTTCTGGTCGTTGAAGGTCAGACCACCAAATCCGATCCCGCCACCGAGCGTGAAAGGACGATCGAGAACGTTGCGGGGAGGCGGCGCCGCCGAGTAGGAGTAGTAGTTCGGCGGCGCGTACCGGTAGGGCGCATATTGGTAGGGGGACGGCCCGTAGCCCGGCGGCGGATAGGCCGGCGGCGGGTAGGTCGGTTGGGCGCTGTAGGCGGGCGGCGTCCCGTAGGCGGGCGGCGGGGCGTACCCGGGCGGCGGCGCGTAGGCCGGCGGCAGCTCTTGCGGAGGCGGGACAGCCCCAGGATCGGGCGGCGGCGACTGTTGCGCACGTGCCGCAGCGGTGTGAAGGAAAAGAACAGTAAGAACAGTGAGTAGGCGTTTCATGGTGTGAACCCCGGACGGCTAATCGGCCGCCACGATGGTCATGATTGCAAAGCCGGCGCCATCTTTCAAAACTTGCGGAGCGGCGGCTCACCCGGCGAAAGGGCCGGGGCCGCCTTGGCGGGACGCCGACGAACCCGCGCGAGCGCTGCGTCGTGCGCTGCCATCTTCTTGATGAGGACCGGTACCCGCATGCCCGACTGCAGCGTGCGGCGATGCGGCGGGTCTCGCCCCGACTCGGAGCGCGCGGTCGGATCGAGACGCCGCGACAGGCGTCCCACCACCTCGATCTCCTCCCCCGGGAGGATGTCGATCTCGGCCGCCCACAGCTCTCTCTGATCGAGGCGCAGGCGGGTGAGGAACGGATGATCCAGCTCGAGCAGGGTCGTGTTGTGGAACTGAACCCGCTCCTCGCCCGGGAATCGGTCGAGCAGCATTCCCCCGGTGACCTCGATCCAGATCGGCTCATCGGAACCGTCGTCGAGCAGAAAGTCGAACGCGGTCTCGTGAAAAAAACTGCGCGACAACCAGGTCCCCCCGCGGAACCGGGTCAGCGACCAGACCGCCGCGCGGCCGTCGAACGCCGAGGTGGTGGTCCGTCGTGCCACCACCACGCCGCGGACCGCCACCGAGCGTCCGTCCGGGATCGCGCGGAGCTCGGAGATGCGGTGCCGGCGACGTCCCGCCACCAGACGGTGAAGCCGGTTGGCCAGACGGACACCGATCGGCCCCCAGGCCGTCGCCAGCGCCCCCGCCGCGCCAGCCGCAGCGGCCGCGATCCCGAGATCGTTGGCGGCCATCGCGATCATCCCCCAGGCGGCCAGCGCGGCCGCCGCCGACGAAGTGGCCGCCGTCGCCAGGCGAACCCCGCGCGGGAACGAAATCCAGCGGGCGATCACCCCCCCCGTGCGCACCAGCGCGACCCGATCCTCGGGATCGGCGTCTCCGGCCGACGGACGGCGCCCGAGGCGGTCACCCACCCGGGCGACGGCGGCTTCGAGGCGCCCGCCCAGCCATCCCACGATCCCGCCGCGCGGCGGCTCGCCCGCGCCGTCCCATTCGGCGACGGGGTCGCGTTCCATTTCCATGACAGTGAGGTCACGTTCCGGCACAGCGGACCTTCTTCCAACTAGCTGGATCCAATTTTCACACGTCGGGGCCTCGGTTGCACTCGATCCCGCGGGCCCTACATGGGGTACAATGCTCCCGCTCGATGGCAGACGCAGATGGCCCGCGCGGGCCGCTGGAGGCCCTCCGAAACGCCGCGCGTGGTGGGCAGGAACGTTTCTTGGTCGCCCTCGGGGACGGTCTGGAACGGGCGCGCGTGGCCGGCGCGCTCTCGAGCGAGGGCTTGGTGGTCGAAACGGACTCGCTGTCGGGCGCGCTGGCGCGTCTGGCCGACGAATCGTTCGATCTCGCGATCCTGGATCTGCCCGCGGCTGAGCTCGACGCCACCGTCGACGATTCGTACCCGGGTCGTGACCCGCTGGCCGCCTCGCGCGAGCTGCGGCCGTTCACCGATCTGGTGCTCATCAGCGATGGCGATCCGGTGCGTTGCGGCCGCGCCTTCGGACGCGAGGTGGCCTCCGTCCTGCCCCGCCCGCTGCCCGGCGTCGACGCGCTCCTGCGCGCGCACATCAAGCGTCTGGCCGGGTTTCGGCGGGCGCGCACCCGCGGTCTGTTGGTCCTGAACGCGTTCGCGGGCGTGCGGGCGGAGCTGGCGGCGAAGGAGCCTGCCCTCGCCGCGGCGCTCGAGGATCTGGCGCGCGAGGCGCGGCGCGATCCAGCCATCGTCGTGATCGGCGACCCCGAGCTGGCCAAGGCCGCGGGAACCACCGGCGACGAGCCGAACCCCGACGCCGCCGTGCTCGGTCTGGGCGCGGGCGACGCCGTCGATCGGAGCCTGGGCGAAGCGCGCACCCGGGCGATCGGGGCTGCGCTGGTGCTGGTCGACGCCGCGCCGTCGCCCGAGCGTCTGGCCAGCGCCATCTACGGCGGCGCGCGGGCCTACCTGCCGCGGGCGTCGATCGATCTGCTGGGTCGGGTGGCGGCCTCGGCGGCCGCCCGCCGCCACGGCGAGGCGCTCGGCGTCAAGATCGTCGAGACGCTGGCTCGGCACGGCATTCTCACCGGCGTCGAGCGGACGCGGGCCTCGAGCCCACAGCGCGACATCGACGCCCGCCTGATCGCCGACGCCTCGGCACCCCAACCGCACACGGCCGTCGTTCCGACCGGCCACGAGGTGCTGGTGGTCGACGACGAAGCGGTCGTGCTCACCGTGTTGCGCGAGGCGCTCCGGCGCGGCGGTTACCGGGTGACCACCGCGGCCTCGGCCGAAGAGGCGATCGACCTGATGCAGAAGCGGCGCTTCGATCTGGTGCTCACCGACAAGAACCTGCCCGGCGCCTCGGGCCTCGACGTGCTCCGCGTCGCGCGCACTTTGAATCCGGCGCCGGCCATCGTGCTCATCACCGGCTACAGCTCCTACGACTCGGCGATCGAAGCCATGGACATCGGCGCGCACGACTACATCGAAAAGCCCATTCGCGATGTCGACGATCTGCGGTTCAGAATAAGACGCGCGCTGTCGCGCCGCGACGAACAGCTCTCGCGTCCCAAGCCGACCCGGACCGGCGGGCGCGCGGGGCGGGTGCTGGTGGTCGAGGTCGAAGGGCCGCGACGCCAGCTCCTGACCGAGTATCTCGGCAAGGCGCACCACGTGACCCCGGCGAAGGATGGCGAGGAGGCGCTCACCTTGCTCAAGGGCGATCACTTCGATCTGGTGATCGCCGATCGTCACCTCCCGGGCGTCTCGGGGCTGCGTGTGATCGAGCACGCGCAGCAACTGCTCCCGCACTGCGCGTCGGTGCTCTACACGGTCTATCCCTCGTACGACTCGGTGCAGGAGGCGTTCGCCGCCGGGGTCGACGCCTATCTGGTTCGCCCCAGCGACGATCTCAAGAAACTCGGCGAGAAGGTGGCGGAAGCGCTCGGTGGTCGCGGCGGAATCCTGTTAGGCTGAGCCCCCCCATGCGCATCGCGTTCACGCACAACCTGCGGCTCACCGACAGCGAGGACGAAGCCGAGTTCGACAGCGTCGAGACGGTCGACGCGATCGCGGCCGGCCTGCGGGCGGGTGGCCACGAGGTCGAGAAGATCGAGGTCACCGGTCCCGCCTCGCGGCTGGCGGCACGCATCGAATCCTACGGCCCGGATCTGATCTTCAACTCGGCCGAAGGGCGGCGCGGGCGGGCGCGCGAGGCGTTTTACCCGGCGCTGTTCGAGGAGCTGGGGTTCCCCTACACCGGGTCCGACGCCTACGTCCTCACCGTCACCCTCGACAAGTGGCTCACCAAGCTGGTGCTGGCCAAGCGCGGGATCGACACCGTGCGCGGGCGGCTCATCACGCCCGACGACTTCCGGCGCCTGCGCGATCCGGGGACGCTGGACTTGGCGCTGCCCGTGATCGTCAAGCCGAACTACGAGGGCTCATCGAAGGGGATCGCCGACGACGCGGTGGTGCGCGACGCGCGCGCGCTGGCTGAATTGTTGCCCCGCGCGCTGCGCGCCTACCCGAACGGCGTGCTGGTCGAAGAGTTCGTGCCGGGGATCGACGTGACGGTCCCCTTCCTAGAAGGGCGCGGCGACGAAGGCGTGCTGTTGCCGGTCGATTACATCGTCGAGCCGCCGGCGCGCAGCCGCTTCAACCTCTACGACTACCGGCTCAAGTCGGCCGAATCGAGCAAGGTGCAGGTACGCTGCCCGCCCGATCAGCCGCGCGACGTCGTGTCGCGCCTGCGATCGATCTCGAAGATGGCGGCCCGCGTGCTGGGTATTCGCGACATCGGGCGGATCGACTTCCGCATCGGCGAGGACGGGCGGATCTATCTGCTCGAGGTCAACGCGCTGCCCTCGCTGGAGCCGGGCGCCAGCCTCTTCGCCGCCACCGCGCGCGAGGGGCTCGACTACGCCGAGACCTTGCACGCGATCGTCGAGAGCGCCGCCAAGCGACAGGGTCTGGTGGTCAAGCCGGGCGCGCGCCGGCGGCGACCCGCCGATCCGCTGCGCATCGGCTTCACCTTCAACGTCAAGCGCGTCGATCCCAAGGCCGGCAACGACAGCGAGGCAGAGTACGACGCGCCCGAGACCATCGACGCGATCCGCGAGGCGCTGGAAGGCTACGGCCAGGTGACCTTGCTCGAAGCGGACGCCGAGCTGCCGCGGCTGCTCATGGAGACCCCGGTCGATCTGGTCTTCAACATCGCCGAAGGGGTGGCGGGACGAAACCGCGAGGCGGCCGTGCCCGCGCTGTGTGAGCTGATGGGCATCCCGTACACCGGCTCCGACGCCGCGACGCTGTCGATCGCGCTCGACAAGGCGCTGTCGAAGCGGGTGCTCCTGCAGCACGGCATCCTGACCGCCGAGTTCCAGGTGATGGAGACCGGGCGTGAGCGATTGTCCTCGAAGCTCAAGTTCCCGCTCATCGTCAAACCGAACCAGGAAGGCTCGTCCAAAGGCGTGAGCGCCTCGGCATCGGTGGTCGACGACGAAGAGGCGCTGCGAAATGTAGTGCGCGAGCTCATCGATAGATATCGCCAGCCGGCGCTGATCGAGGTCTACATCCCAGGGCGCGAGTTCACCGTGGGCCTGCTGGGGGACCGGCGGCCGCGCGTGCTGCCGCCCATGGAGATCCTGTTCAAGGACAAGTCCAACCAGCGACCGGTCTACGACTTCCAGATCAAGCAGGAGTGGGAGAAGCACGTCTCGTATCAATGTCCGGCGCAGCTCTCGCCGGCCGAGCTGAAGGCGATCGAGCGGGTCTGCCGCGAGACCTTCGCCGCGCTCGACTGCCGCGACGTCGCCCGCGTGGACCTGCGGGTGACCCCCAAGGGGGACATCTACGTCATCGAGGTGAACCCGCTGCCCGGCCTCACGCCCGGGTACTCGGACCTGTGCCTCATCGCGAGCGCGGCGGGGATCGAATACCGCACCCTCATCGGCGAGATCCTCGAGGGGGGCTTGAAGCGCCTGCGGGAAAAGCGGCGCGAAGCGAAGACCGAGGCGAAGACCGAGACCAAGACAGAGGCCAAGGCCGAGGCCAAGACCCAAGAGGGGAGAGCGGCACCGGTCGCACCGCCGATCGTGACGCCGGGCAACGGCGGCGCGGCGGGGAGCGGCGCCGCGGCGGCCAATGGCGGCGCGGCGGGCAACGGCGGCGCGGCGGGGAGCGGCGCCGAACGAACCCCGGCGCCCA
>CALAOV010000094.1 GCA_937889515.1 uncultured Myxococcales bacterium
ACCAGGTTGCCGAGCGGCGATTCGGTCTTGAGCGCCCGCCGGATCGGAGCCGCCAGGGTGACGCCGATCTTCTGCTCGCGGAGCGTCCGGGCCGCGGCCAGCGCCGGCGCGATCGCGGCCGCCACCGCGGCGTCGGGAACGATCGGCGCCCCCTCGTACGATTCGCCGGCGCAGCGCTCGGGGGCGCAGATCGGTTGCGGCGGAAAGATCCGCGCCTCGGCGGCGCGCCCGCTCGCCCGCTCGATCGTGAGGTCGACGCGGCTGAAGTCGCGTCCGTTCGCAAACGCCTCGACGATGGGGATACCGGCCACCCGATGCGCGATCCCCTCGTGGGTGTGGCCGGCCACGATGGCGTCGACGCCGCCGGCAGCGTGGGATGGCAGCGAGCGGGCGACCTGGAAAATCTCGCTATCGATCTCGCAGGAGTCCAGGTGCTCGGGGACGTCGAAGCGCCGACACGAGCCGCCCGCGTGGGCCGCCACCACCACCACCGTGGCGCCGCGCCGATGCAGATCGACCGCCGCCTTTTCGATCGCCGGCGCCAGCGGCGCTACCGCCAGGCCGACGAAGTTCGCGGCCAGCGTGGTGCGGGGCGTGCTCAAGGTGGTGACGCCGACGATCCCGATCTTGATCCCGCCGACCTCCAGCAGGACGTCTGGCAGCACGTTCTTCCAGGCGGGGGCCGCCCCCGTCGCGGCGTCGAGGAGGTTCGCGTCGAGAAACGGAAACGCCGCCTCGGCAGCGCGGGCCTGCAGGGCGCCGCGCGGATCGCCCGCCTCTCGCGCGGTCACCGCCGGGCCGACCGGCCCAAAATCGAACTCATGGTTTCCCAGCGCGGCGGCGGCGTAGCCGAGAAGATTGTAGGCGCCGACCACGCCCGCCCCCTCGCCCAGGTTCGAGGGGAGCGTCCCCTGGAACATGTCGCCCGCGTCGACCAGCAACACCGCCCCGCCGTCCCGAGCCCGCGCGCGGCGCAGGTTCGCCAGGTAGCCGCCGAAGGCAGGCAACGCTTCGAGGTGCCCGTGCAGATCGTTGGTCCCCACCAGCGAGACGGTGACCCGTTCGATGGGGTGCGGCGTGGGGCGGGCGCAGCCGAAGATGCACGCGGCGGCGTTGGCGGCGGCCGCGGCCAACGCCAGCCGGACTACCGCTCGGGAGATTCCCACCGCCCGCTCTTCGCCGACCGCGCCAGCGCGTCGAGCGCGGCCATGTTCTTCACCGAGTCCTCCAGCGGAATCGGAGCCGGCCCGCCCTGGGTGGCCGCCCGCGCGAACTTCTCCAGCAAGATCGTGTACTGGTCGACGGCGTCGAAGGTGACGCGCTCGGGGGTGGGATCTTCCAGGCTGGGGCTGGTCTCGACGATCAGCTCGGAGGGTCGATCGTCGGGCGGGGTCCAGGCGATCGGCAGATCGAGGTGCCCTTTGGTGCCGAGGAGCAACGCGCGCTGCATGGGCGCGAGCTCCATGCCGCAGGAGAGGGTGGCCTGGCCGCCCGGAAATTGCAGGACGGCGCTGGTCAGCAGATCGACGCCGGTGCTGGGGTCGACCTGCGCGCGGGCCAGCACCCCGGTCGGCTCGTCCTCGAAGCAAAACCGGCTCATGGTCACCGGATAAAAGCCGGTGTCGAGCAGCACGCCGCCGCCCATCTCGGCGTCGAAGCGGATGTTGTCGCGCGCGGCGATGCTATACCCGAAGGTCCCGACGAAGGCGCGCAACGGGCCGATTCTACCGCTGCGCAGGAGCTCCCGCGCCGCCAGCCAGCGCGGGTGAACCCGCACCATCGCCGCCTCGCAGATGACGAGGCCGGTCCGATCGCGCACCGCCAGCAGCCGGCGGGCTTCCGCCGCGCCGAGCGCGATCGGCTTTTCGGTGAGGACGTGCTTGCCGGCCTCGGCCGCGCGTTCGGACCAGGGGACGTGCAGGTGGTTGGGCAGCGGGTTGTAGACGCCGTCCACCTCGGGATCGGCCAGCAACGCCTCGTACGACCCGTAGGACTTCGCGACGCCCAGCTCACCGGCCGCTGCGGCCGCCTTGCCCGCATCGCGCGAGGCGATCGCGACCAGCTCGACGCCGCGCGCGGCCCGCATCGCCGGAATCATCCTGCGCAGCGCGAACCGTGAAACCCCGAGCACCCCGAACCGGAACATCGGCTAGATGATCATCCCGTCGGGGATGATGCCGTTCTTGGGGACGATGACGATCCCTTCGCGGATGTAGTAGCCCTTGCCGTCCTTTTCCTTGATGCCGGCATCGTTGACGATCCGGACGCCGCGGCCGATACGGGCATTCTTGTCGATGATGGCGTTTTCGATGACGGACTCCGAGCCGATGCCGACGACGGGTACCCCGCGCGCCTCGGCGGAGCGCATATCCTCGAGCGTTTCGTAGAAATCGGCGCCGACCAGCAGGCTGTTGCGGATGTGCGCGGCGGCGCCGATGCGGCTTCGAATCCCGATCACCGCCCGGTCGATCTCGGCGCCGTTCATGATGCAGCCTTCGGAGATGAGGGCGTTGTGGATGTTGCAGCGTTCGACCTTCGACGCCGGGAGGAACCGCGGGTGCGTGTAGACCGGGTGGGCCTCGTCGTAAAAGTCAAAAGGCGGGATCGGCTCGCACAGCGCCAGGTTGGCCTGGAAGTAGGACTGGATGGTTCCCACGTCTTCCCAGTAGCCGCGGTAGACGTGGGCCTGCACGCGCTGGCGGGGAACGGCGTCCGGAATGACGTGGCGTCCGAAGTCGACCAGCTTGGGGCTGGCGAGCGACAGCTCGAGCACGTCGCGCTTGAAGATGTAGATGCCCATCGAGGCCAGGTAGCCGGGACCGCCGCCGCCGGGCAGCTCCGAGAGCAGCGCCGGCAGACGTTCGGCGGGGGGCTTTTCGTCGAAGTGGACGATGCGGCCGGTGGCGTCCATCTTGAGGATGCCGAACGCGCTGGCCTGATCGGCGGAGACCGGGATGACCGCCACCGTCGCGTCGGCGCCGCTTTCGCGGTGGGTCCTCAGCATGTGCTGGTAGTCCATGCTGTAGAGCTGGTCGCCCGACAGGATCAGCAGGTCGCGCCCGGGCGTGCGCCGCATGTGGCGCAGGCTCTGGCGAACGGCGTCGGCCGTTCCCTGGAACCAGTTGCCGCCTTCTTCGGTCTGCTCGGCGGCCAGCACGCTGACGAAGCCGGACGAGAAGACATCGAACTTGTAGGTCATCGCGACGTGCTTGTTGAGGCTCTCCGAGTTGAACTGGGTGAGCACGAAGATCTGCCGCAGGTTGGCGTTGAGGCAGTTGCTGATCGGGATGTCGATGAGGCGGTACTTGCCGGCGATCGGAACCGCGGGCTTCGAGCGTTTGAGCGTCAGCGGAAACAGCCGCGTGCCGCGCCCGCCTCCCAAGATGATCGCCAGCACGTCGTTCATGGCCGAGGAATTTATATCATCTTCGACGGGGCTTCCGCTTTTCGCACCATCACGGTGACTTCGTTCTTGTTGTGGGCGAGCTGCTTGACGCGCGCGAACGCGGGCCGGACGCGTGCGAAAATTGGCGGCAGCGCGTCGAGCGCTCCGTAGCCGTCGCGACCCTTGAATTTCACGGTGACGACCAGATTCCGGCAGAGACCGCCGCTGAGCCAGCTGTCGACCAGCGCCAGGCTGCGCTGGGGCTCGCACACGACGTCGCAGAGCAACCAGTCGACCGGCGCGGTCGGCGCGTAGGTGAACGCGTTGCCGATGGTCATGCTCAGGTGCGGGTGGCGCGCCAGCGACAGCGCGACCGGCGCGCGATCTACCGCCACCACGCGCGCGCCCCGCTTGAGCGCGGTCGCCGTCCACCCGCCGGGGGCGGCGCCCAGATCGACGCAAACCTCGCCGGCGCGCGGCGCGGCCTCCAGCCAGCAGAAGGCCTCTTCTAGCTTTTGATAGGCCCGCGAGGGTGGGGCGCGATCGGTCGCCACCGGCGCGTCGCCACCTGGCCAGCGCGCCAGGTCGAAGCCGCCCGTCGGCAGCGGGCGCGGCGCGGCCACCGACACCAGGAAGCGCTCGCGCGTCAGCGCCAGGAGCTGCACCAGGAGGCAGCGGTCGTCGAAGGGGGCGGCCAGATCGTCGCTGGACCGGTGACGCCGGAACGCCCGTCGCCTGCGGCCGTCGAGGAGGGCCAGGACCTCGCGCGCGATCAGCGCGGCGCGGCTGCCGAGGCCGGGCGGCGGTTCGGCGTGGGTGAGCGCGTGCAACAGGAACGGTCCCGGCCATCCGTCCACGGGGTCGTCGATGGCGGCGAAGATGGTCTCCGCCAGCGCGCGCACGGAGGCGCCTTCGACGGCGATGGCCCCCGGGAGGGTCTGCCGCGCGAAGACCGGGTCGGGGTCATCATCGTGTTTCGCGCCGTCCGCGCTGTCCGCGCCGTCCAGGGCGACCACCCCCGGGGCGAGCTGGGCGACCTTGCCGGGTCGTCCCGCGCGCGCGATCTCGTCGACGAGGGCCGACTCGGACCCGGCCGTGCAGAGAAACGCGCGCACCGCCTTAGGACGCGGACGCGGCCTCGTAGGCGGGCGACAGCATGAACTCGATGGTCTCGTGCGCGGTCGCGCCGCGCAGAAACTCGCGACGCGTCTCGATCGACGGCGGCTCTCCGTCGTCGCCATAGAGCTCCCCTTCGGAGATGACGGCTAGCGCGCTCAGGGGACTGCCACAGACCAGCAGACCGATTCTATTGCAGGTGTGGCGCGTGCCGCGGCGGAAGGTCTGCCAGTCGGGCAGCCCCCCGAGCGCGGTCTCGACGTCGGCCAATAGCTCCGCCCGCGTCTCCAGCGAGCCGAGCAGCAAGCCGGCCTGGGGGCGCAGCAGCCAATCCGCGACCTCCCGCGCCCGCGGATCGTCGGCGGGTGTGCCGGCCAGGGCGGCCCGGGCCCCTTCGAAGAGCCGCGCCATGCCGTCGGCGCCCGTCAACCCCGCGGTCACGAGACCGCTGCGGAGTGCCTCGAGGGCACGGCCGGCGACGAACGACCAGGCCTGTGGCCCGAGGCGGGCGGCGCTGGGGCTGATGAGCAGGCCGGCTGGCTGCGAGGGGATGAGGCGAAGCCGCCGCCGTTCGCTCTGCAGGGCCAGTGGCTTGCCGATTCCCTCGGCATCCGGGGCCACCACGAAGGGCGGCGCATGCAGCAGATCGGCGATGCGTCGTAGCTCGATGGCCCGGGCCGGTTGCAGGCCGCTTCCTTCCACTGGCTTGGGCGCCGGTTGATCGTACCCGAGACCGAGCAACGCCGGCGCCAGCCGCGCCAGGGCACGCCGGGCCGCGCCGGCCACGTCGGGATGATCGACCGGGGCGCCCACGCGGACCGCTTCGGAGCGGACGGCGTCCGGCGACGCCAGCCCCTCGAGCAGCTTGATCCCCAGCCCCTCCGGATCCATGAAGGCCGGCAGCGAGAACGCGGCGCGGGCCAGCGCGAAGCGGCGGGTGCGCGCGGCCAGCGCCCCCAGCGCGCAGGCCGGACCCGGCCGCGCCGGATCGGACCGCACCAGATCGATGAGCGCGCTCACCAGCAGGCCGTCGCCCTCGGCGCCCGCCCAGAACCGCGCGTGCGCGAGCAGCGGATCG
>CALAOV010000095.1 GCA_937889515.1 uncultured Myxococcales bacterium
GTCAGCGAGGAGGCGGTGCAGCGCGACCCCGAGCGCGCCCGCGCGGCGCTCAAGGACGTCAAGCGCCTGGGCGTCTCGATCGCGCTGGACAAATTCGGCTCGGGCCAGTTCTCGCTGGGCCTGCCGAGCAACCTTCCGCTCGACGTGGTCAAGCTCGACCGCGTCCTGATCGGCAGCATCCACCGCGACAAGGAGCGGCGGGCGATGTTCGCGGCCACGATCGCGCTCGCCAAGGAGGCGGGGCTGACGGCGGTGGCGGTCGGCATCGAGACGACCCGTCAGCTGGCGTTGGCGCGAGAGCTGGACTGCTCGGTGGGACAGGGCTTCCTGCTGCACAGCCCGACCCCGCCGGAGCAGGTCCGCCTCAGAGACACCGCCAGGTCGGTAACGTCCGCGCCATGGCGTCCCCTCGTGCGACTGGGCGGCAGCGACCGCCGCTGAGCGACGGCGACGCGCACGCGCGCCAGAAGCAGGCGGCGGCCACGGCGGCGGCCGAGCTGATCGAGGACGGCATGCGCGTCGGGCTGGGGTCAGGCTCGACGGTCGCATATCTGCTTCCAGCGATCGCAGCGCGAGGCTGTGAGGGGCTGCGCTGCGTGGCCACCTCCGCGGCGACCGAAAAGGCGGCGCTCGCCCTCGGCCTGAGAGTGGAGGGACTGGATGAGGTGGGCGAGCTGGACATCGCGATCGACGGCGCCGATCAGATCGACCCCGAGGGATGGCTGGTCAAGGGCGGCGGCGGCGCTCACACGCGCGAGAAGATCGTGGCGGCGGCGGCGAGGCGTTTCGTGGTGATCGCCTCGGCGGAGAAGGACGTGCGCGAGCTCGCCGCGCCGGTGCCGCTGGAGCTGCTCGCGTTCGGCGTCCAGCGCACGCTGGTGATGCTCGCCCCCGCGCGCCTGCGCGGCGTGCCGGAGAGCCCGGACGGCGGCCTGATCGCCGACTACCTGGGCCCGGCTGGCGACCCGCAAGCGCTCGCCGTGAGGCTCAGCGCCACCCCCGGGGTGGTCGATCACGGCCTGTTCGCGCCCACCATGGTCAGCACGGTCATGATCGCCCGCGAGACCGGCGTGGAGGTCCGCGCGGGCGCCAAGCCGGGTTAGCGCTGCGCCGCCTGCGGGGGCCTGCCGCCGCAGATGCCGAATCCCGCGCTGCAATGCGGGATTCGGCGCTGTAGAGCCGAGCGGGGGACCCAGGAATCGAACCTGGCGTTGCGGTTTTGGAGACCACCGTGTTACCGATACACCAGTCCCCCGAGGGGCCGCATTCTACGGACTAGCCGGCGCTCCAGGGTCGGCGCTTGGTTGCGACGCGGATCTGGCGCCGACCGGCCACCGGACTACCCCGGCCAGACGGCCGATGTGCGGCGTTTACCGCGGCGGCTCACCGCTAAAGCCGGCGCTTGGCCTTGCCGACACAGCAAGTAGCCCCAGAAGCCACCAGCCAGAATGCCCATTTCCCTTGCGATGCTACGGTCCACCGGCCGATCTCCAATCGACCGATCTCGGCGCCACCCGTGGGCCCGGTTCCTCGCATCTGACGGTGCCGACGCTCCGCGCGCAGCAGAGGCGGGGTTCCTCCTAGTCGAGGTCATCATCAGCGCGATGCTCGTGGGGATGATCGTCGTCGCGACGCTGACGGGCTTCGACGTCGTCAACCGCACCAGCGCCGACCAGCGTCAGCGCAACCAGGCCGCCGCGCTGGCCGCCCTGTCCCAGGGCCAGCTCCGCAGCGATCCCGCGAGCGTGCTCGCGACGATGCAAGCCACGCCGCACACCTACAAGACGGCGGTCGCCCAGATGACCTACACGATCGAACAGAAGGCCGCGCTCCTGCCCGCGGGCGGCTCCACCGGCTCGTGCAGCGTGACCGAAACCAAACGGCAGAGCGGCAACGCGTTCAGCATCACCTCGACGGTCACGTGGCCACAGCAACAAAAATCCAAACGGCCCGCCGTGGTCGCATCGAGCGTCATCACGCCCCCGACCGGCTCCGCGCTCGAGGTCGACGCCAACAACGCCCCCACCCCCACCGCAGGCGTCTCGGGGGTCACCGCGATCGTACAGTACACGCCCGTCGGGACAATCACGCCAGTGACCCTCGAACAGACCACCGGCTCCGGAGGCTGCGTGGTCTTCGCCGGCATTCCAGCCACGTCGGCCATCGTCGAAATCGCGGAAACGCCGGGCTACGTCACTCGCAGCGGCGCCAGCCAGTACCCGCCCAAAGAAGTCACCCTCGCGCCAAACTTCACGACCCACTACGCAGTCCTCTACAACAGGGGCGGCGCGATCAACGCCGCATTCACCTACAAAGGAAGCCCCACCTACAAACACACCAACAACGAAGGCACGGGCGAACTCGCCGAAACGGTCACCGGAGACACCTTCGTCGCGCTCAACACCAAGATGACCGCTGCACCCAACTTCGAGCTCGGAAGCACCCGCTATGGCCTCGGCACCGTCACCTTCGAACCGCTACCCGGCGCGCCAGGGGCCTACGAAGCGTCAGCGACGTCCAAGAGCAACCTCTTCCCCTTCCTTGAAAGCGAAAGCGGCAACTGGAGCGTCTACGCCGGCGACTGCACCGAAAACAACGCTGAAACGATCAGTGCCGGCTCCATCAAACTCCCGGAAAAAGTGTACGTCAATCCCGGCGCCACCACGACTGCCTCGGTACCCACGAGCTACGTCACGCTCAATCTCTACAAGGGCACGCAAGCGGAAGTCAAAGCTCCGACCTGGAGCTACCTCGAAACCACCACGCACCGCGCGGTCACGATCGCCAACACCAAGTGCGCGGGCGTCACGCCCGACAACGAGGCGCCCGTCAACGTCAAGCACACTCAGGAAACGACGGTCGGGACACTCAATGGCGGTCATCTCGAAGATCCCTTCCAGCCGCTCGGCAAAGAATACGCACTCTGCGTCTTCGCCAACGGCAAGACGTTCATTCCGCCCAAGTACGAAAACAAAGAAGCCAAAGGCGGAACGCTATCGATCTACCTTGGACAGAAATCGACCCAGGAAAAGGCGACCCTGAAGACCGAAGCACTCAAAACCGAAGCGGAAGTCAAAGCCGCCCGCGAAGCCACGGAAAAAGAAGCCAAGACGAAACGCGAAGCCGAAGAAGCGGTGCCACGGACCAAAGCCGAAGAAAAAGAAGCCGCTGAACGCGCCCAGTGGCTGAAAGAACGATCCGAAGGCAAGATCACAGCAAGTCAGCGCACGGCCAAAGAAAACACCCAGACGACCAATAGGGAAGCCCGCGTAAAAGTCGAAGCCGAAACCCGGGCGAAAGCCGAAGCCGCCGAAACCGCAGCGCGCGAACCAAAGGTCAAAGAAGAACTGACAACCGCAGAAGCGCGCACGACCCGGGAAGCCGCTGAAGCGACCGAAGCCGCCACCACCAAAGTCGTGGTCGAAACGAGCGCGAAATGCCCGTGATCCACGGCACCGCCCCCCGACTCACGCACGGTCAGGCCGGGTTCACCCTGGTCGAGCTGATGGTGGCGATGGTGTGCGGAATCATCGTGACCGGCGCGCTGTTCGCGATCCTCGAAGTCTCGCTTCATCAGACCTCGCGGATCACCGACCGGGTGCAGGCGACGCAGCTCGGCCGCACCGCCATGACGAAGGTCGTGGACGAGTTGAACTCGGCGTGTATCGCAAGGAAGTTCGCCCCGATTCAGGAAGGCAGCACCGCCAGCAAGCTGATCTTCATCACCGCCGCCAGCGAAAAGCCGGTGATCGAATACCGCGAAGCCGCCAAGCACGAAATCCTTTGGACCGGGACCTACCCCGGCCGCGGAAATCTGATCGACAAGGTCTACCCCGGGGCCGGCGGCACCTGGCCGAACGGCTTCACGTGGGGAGCGCCGAGCTCCGTGCTGCTCGCCGAAAACGTGTACGCGCAGAGGGAACCGAAAGAACGCGTCAAAGAAAATGCTCCGATCTTTCGGTACTACAAGTACGCGCCAGAACCCCTTGGCAGTAGCAGCGAAGCGGCAACCACGCTCGAACCCCAGATCTCCGAACCCAGCGCCACCGAAGTGAAATCTACGGCCGCGGTCCTGATCAGCTTCTCGACGGCGCCCACGAGCAACAACCTCGCCCTCGGCCGGGCGGCCGAATTCAGCACCCAGGTCACGTTTGCGTTCTCCACGCCCTCCTCCGAAGCGAAAATCGAAGACGGCCCATGTCAATAGACCGCACCATCCCACGTTGCCGCTCGACGCATGCAGAGGGCGGCTTCACAATGATCATCGCGATCATGGTGATGTTCGTATCGAGCCTCCTGATGGTCGCCGCCTTCACGGCCGCCAACGGCGACATCCACCTCTCGCACATCGATCTCACGCAGAAGCAGGCGTACTTCGCGGCGCTCGCCGGCGTACAGGAATACGAGTACGGCCTCGAGGCCAATCCCAACTACTGGCAGAGCTGCCCCCAGCCCAAAGGCAGCGTTCCCGGCGAAGCCGCCCAGAGCTACGAAGTAACGACGCTTCCGGCCAGCACCGACCCTGAAACGGTCAAGGTCTGCAACTCCGCGAATCCTTTCGCCACGATCATCGAGTCCAAAGGCACCCTCGCCAACACCTTCCGCATCAAGTCGACCGGCAAGGCGGGCACGAGCAAACGCACGCTCATCGCCAACTTCCAGGTCGCCGGCTTCCTGAACTACATCTACTTCACCCAGTACGAGGTCGCTGACCCAGAATCGTACAACGCGACCACCAACGAACAGAAATACTGTGAAACCTACCGCCCGCAGCGCGAAGCGCTGGAAGCTAGATACGGCAGCAGCCTCAGATGCCACTACATCGATTTCGGACCGAACGACAACGTCAACGGTCCGATGTACACCGACGATCGCGCAGCGGTATGCGGGGGAGCCGAATTCGGGCGTGCGGGGCGCGAAGTGCCCGACGCGGTCGAAATGGACCTCGGGATCTCGTTGGAAGGCTGCGGGTCTGGTAGTCCCAAATTCAACACTCTGAGCGGAAAACCGACCGAAAACTCACCCGAACTGGTGCCACCGGAAAGCGACAGCAGTCTCAAGGCCTACGTCGAACCGCAGAATGAATTCACGGGCTTGACCTATCTCGTGCTGGAAGGCGGTTCGGATGAAATCAAGGTGACGCAGAGCTCCGGCACCAGAAAAATCAAATGGCCGAAAAACGGCTTGCTGTATGTCGGCGGAAGCGGCTGCGGCTATGGCGAATTCGAACAGGAAAACACCGACACGTCCACGACCCTCGCCAAAGAAGCGAACTGCGGCAGCGTGTACGTCAAGGGCAACTACAAACAGTCACTCACGATCGGCGCCGAAGAAGACCTCATCGTCAACGGCAAGATCACCCCCTACGGTGTGACCCCGCCAGCGGCGCCCCCCGGGACCACGACATTGGGACTGATCGCCACGCGCTTCGTGCGCGTCTACCACCCCTGCTCGGGCGGCGTCAGCGGCGGCGGGCCCGAAATGGAAAACCTCTGGATCTACGCGGCGATGCTTTCGACCAGCCACTCTTTCCTGGTCGACAACTTCCGGTGCGGCCGCTCGCTGGGCAACCTCAACGTCTACGGTGCGATCGGGCAGAAGTGGCGCGGGATCGTCGGCCTGATCGGAACAAGCGGCTACGACAAGGAATACATCTACGACGAACGCCTGGCGACGGATGAGCCGCCATACTTCCTGGCCCCGTTGAAGGCCGGGTGGAAGATCGCTCGCGAGACCGCTCCCTAGGCGCGGCGACCGGCGGCGTAGCTCCTCGCCGATCGTCCGGCCGAGCTTCTCGCGGCGCCCTGCCGCGGCGGCGCGAAGCCGAGCTCGGAGCAGCAGCGCGGCGACGCTCGCCTCGCTCCAGTGCGCGACGATCACCCCGCCGTCGACGCGATCGATGTCTATGCCGGACAGCCTCTTGGCCCCCGGAAAGGCGCTCGGCGAATCGGCGATATACGGGCGAAGGGACTCGAACCCCCAAGGGCTTGCGCCCACCGGCTCCTAAAGCCGGCGTGTCTACCAATTCCACCACGCCCGCGCGGCCGTTGCAGCGTAGCTCGTGCGCAGCCCGTTCTCCAGCGCCCGTCACACCAAGCGCTCCGGGGCCCGGGGGCCGGCCAGCCGTACACGACAGCGGCGCGAGCTTGTATGGTCATGGCGTATGTCCTCGCTCCCGGAGGGGCAGCCAGGCGTGATCATCACGCACCCCAACCGCGACAAGCCGGTCGTGCAGGCCACGCGCGCCACGGTGATCGTGCTGCTGCTCGCAAGCGCCGCGCTCGTGCTGATCGTGACGGTCGGCGGCTGGAGCGTGCTGGAGGGCGCCATCCCCGTCCAGATCGGCTATGTCGCCGTCTACGTGACGCTGGCGTTCTTCGCGGGGCGCTGGAACCGCGGCGTGCTCCCCGTGGCCGCCGCGCTCGCGGTTCTGCTGACGATCTTCGCGCTGGTGGCGGGACCGGCGTGGTTCAACCGCGACAAATCCGGCTTCGCGCAGCCCGCGTTGAACGCCGGCCTGCTGGGGCTGCTGACGCTGCTGATCGTCCCCGTGCAGATGCTGCTGGTGGCGTTCGCCATGCGCGGCTTCTCCCAGGGCTGGAACGTGGAGCTCGAGCGGGGCGCCCCCTCGCCGCGTGCGGACGGGTTTGCCGACGCGCCGCCCCACCCAGCCTGAGCGGCGGAGTATCCTCGCAGGCGTCGTCCATCATGCGGCGGTGGCGGAACGGTAGACGCGAGGCCCTCAAAAGGCCTTGTCCGTAAGGGCGTGTGGGTTCGATTCCCACCCGCCGCATCGCTCGTCCGGGCACGAGCCCGCAGTTGCCGCTCTACGCGGCGCACGAGCCCCGAGCGCGAGCCCGAGCGCGCGGCTCAGGGGCCGCTGATGATCTCCAGCAGCTGATCGACGAGGCCCGGCCGGGCGACGAGGATCCCCCAGGGCAGGTTGTGGTGGACGGGCAGCTCGCGCACGAGCAGGCCGGCGCGTTCGCAGATCAGCGCTCCCGCGGCTACGTCCCACTGCTTGACCGACCGCTCGAAGTACGCGTCATATCGCCCCGCGGCGGTCCACGTGAGATCGAGCGCCGCGCTGCCGAAGCGGCGGATGTCGCGCACGCGCGGGGCCAGCCGGGCGAGCACGCTGGCCTGCGCCGCGCGCACGTCCGCGTCGTAGGCCAAGCCGGTGGCGACCATGGCGCTCGCCAGGGCCTGCTGGGCTCCCGCGCCCTGCCCTCCCCCCTGCCTGCCAGCGGGAGCGCGCGCGGCGTCCAGCTCGATCGCCGGGGAGCCCGCCGGGCCCGCCTGCGTCGCCGGACCGCGACGGCTGGCGGTGAACAGCTCGTCGCGGTTGGGATCGTAGACGGCGCCCGCGAGCGCACCCTGGCTGTCGCGCACGGCCACGCTCACGCACCACTGGGGGATGCCGAACAGGAAGTTGACGGTCCCGTCGAGCGGGTCCACCACCCAGCTGAGGCCGCTGGTGCCCGCCTCGCTGCCGCCCTCCTCCCCCACGAAGCCGTCGTGCGGGCGACGCCTGGCGAGCAGCTCGCGGATGGCCCGCTCGGAGGCCAGGTCGGCTTCGCTGACCAGGTCGGTGGGGGTGCTCTTGCTGCTCACCTCCCGCTCGGCGCCCCGGCCGACGCGTTCCAGCAGCAGCACGCCGGCCATGCGGGCGGCCTCCACGGCCACCTCCAGCAGTGCGCCCTCCTCGCTCACGCGAACTCTGCCGGGCGCTCCTGCGCCCACGGGCGCTCGGCCTCGAGCTGACCGGCGAGCGACAGCAGCGTGACCTCGTCGCCCGGGCGTCCCACCAGCTGCACCGCGCGGGGCAGGCCGTCCGCGCCGAACCCCGCGGGCACGGAGGCGGCGGGCTGGCCGGTGACGTTCCAGACGCCGTTGTAGGGGACCATGCCGCCGACGGCGTTCAGCGTCCACAGCGCGCCGCGGCCCTGCAGCTGGCCGATCCGGAGCGGCGGCGCGGCCGTGGCCGGCGTGAGCAGCACGTCGTGGTCCTCGAACACGCGGTTCAGCCGGCGCGCGAGCTCCGCCTCGCCCGCCAGGGCCCGCTCCAGCAGCGCCCGCGGGATCAGCCCGCCGAGACGCGCGATCCCGCGCGTGCGCCGTTCCAGGCGCTCGGGATGCGCCAGCGCGGCGGCGTCGTCGTGGGCGCCGCGGAGGTAGCGCACGAGCACCGCGGGAACGGTGTCCCGCCCGTAGTCCGGGTCGCGCTCTGAGACCTCGTGTCCGAGCGAGCGCAGCAGCTCGATCGTCTCCCGAAAGGAGCGCTCCGCGTCTGCGTCGAGCTTTGAGATCACACCGAACGGAACGCGCGTGGAGCAGGCGATCCGCAGCCGGCCCGGCGCCGCGGCGGCTGCCTGCGCGAACGGGACGGCGGGCGCGGGCGCGCTGTCGTGATCGATGTCGATCGTGCCGGAGGCCACGTCCAGGAACAGAGCGGTGTCGGCCACGCGGCGGCTCAGCACCCCGTTGACCGACAGCCCGTGCCAGCCGCGCGAGCGCGGCGCCATCGACACCCGTCCGCGCTGGGGCTTCAGCCCGAACAGCCCGCACCAGGCCGCCGGGATGCGGATCGAGCCCGCCCCGTCGGAGCCCAGCGCCGCGCCCACCAGGCCCGCGGCGACAGCCGCGGCGCTGCCCCCGCTGGAGCCGCCGGGCGCGCGCTGGAGGTCCCAAGGGTTGCGGGTGGCGCCGAAGGTGGCCGTCTCGGTGAACGGCCACAGCGTCAGCTCGGGCACGTTGGTCTTGCCGATCACCACCGCGCCCGCCTCGCGCAGGCGGCGCACCACCTCGGCGTCCGCGCGCACGGGGGGGCCGAACGCGTTGGTCCCGTATGCGGTCACCTCGCCGGCTACGTCTATGTCGTCCTTGACCGCCATGGGCACGCCCAGCAGCGGGCGTTCGCCGCCTGCGCCCCTGCGCGCGTCCGCCTGGTCGGCTTCCAGGCGGGCGCGCTCGGCGAACACGGTGCGAAAGGCGTTCAGGGGCTGGCCGATCTCCGATCGGTCGAACCGCGCGATGCGCTCCAGACACAGCTCCAGCAGCTCGCGGGAGGAGATCTCCCCATCGGCGATCAGCTGCGCCTGGCGGGCGATTCCTGCGTAGGCGATCTCGGTTGCGTCCATCTGCCGGGCAATCTATTGAAAACGCGCCTCGCGCTCCGCCGCAGGGGGGCTTAGGCTGCGCCCATGTCCTACCCGGTGACCTTCGAAGCGGACTACGTCGAGCGACGCAGCCGACTGACGGCCTTCTTCCGGATCCTGCTGGCCATCCCGCTGGTGATCTGGTTCTACTTCTATGCCATCGCAGCGTCCGTGGCGCTGATCATCGCCTGGTTTGCAATCGTCATCACGGCCCGCTTCCCGAAGGGCCTGTATGACTTCGTGGCGGGCTTCACGCGCTTCCTCACGCGCTTCACCGCCTACGCCGCGCTGCTGTGCGACCCCTACCCGCCGTTCGGGGGCTCGGAGGATCCGGCCTACCCGGTGCGCATGCGCTTCGCCGGTCCGCTCGAGCGCTACAGCCGCGCGAAGACCTTCTTCCGCCTGTTCCTGGCCATCCCGATCGTGATCCTGCGCTACGCCATGAGCCTGCTGCTGGAGATCGGCGCGCTCGGCGCCTGGTTCGTGATCCTCTTCACCGGCAAGATGCCGCGCGGCCTGTTCGACCTGATGGTGCTGGCCAACTCCTACACCGCGCGCAGCGACGCCTACCTGTACCTGTTGACCGAGACCTACCCCCCGTTCCAGGACGAGCAGACGCGCTCCGCGGGGATTGCCGAACCCCGCTAGACGGGTGTCACGGCGTTGTGCTTGGCGGGCCAGTCGCGGCTCTTGCCGGCGGCGTGGGCGAAGCGCGTGATCAGCTCTCCGCGCAACGCGTCGGGCTGGATCACGGCGTCGATGACCAGCTCTGAGGCCAGGTGCAGGATGTCGATGTCCGCGGCGTACTCGCTGCGCAGCTCCTCCACCTTCGCTGCGCGCTCCTGCTGGTCCTCGATGGCCTGCAGCTGGTTGTAGTAGACGGCGTTGATGGCCGCCTGCGGGCCCATCACGGCGATGGACGCGCTCGGCAGCGCGATGCAGCAGTCGGGATCGAACGCCGGTCCCGCCATCGCGTACAGCCCCGCGCCGTATGCCTTTCGCACGATCACGGAGATCTTGGGCACGGTGGCCTCGCTGACGGCGCTGATCATCTTGGCGCCGTGGCGGATGATGCCGTGGCGCTCGACCTGCGTGCCGATCATGAAGCCGGGGACGTCCGCCAGGAACAGCAGCGGGACGTTGAAGGCGTTGCACGTCCAGATGAAGCGCGCGGCCTTGTCGGCGGAGTCGGAGAACAGCACCCCGCCCTTGTGCTTGGGCTGGTTGGCCACGATGCCGATGGCGCGGCCCTCCAGGCGTGCGAAGCCGACCACCAGCTCCTTGGCCCAGCGCGGATGGATCTCCAGCAGCGAGCCGTCGTCCACCAGCGCTGCGATCAGAGTCTTGATGTCGAACGGCTTGTTCTCGTCGCTCGGGATCAGCTCGGCCACGCCCTGGCCGTCCGGGCGCGCGGGCGGAGGGCCGGGGGGGCCCGCGGGTGGGTCCTGCTGCCAGTTGGTGGGCAGGTAGGAGAGGTAGCGCCGGGCGGTCTGGATACCCTCCTCATCGCTTCCCACCAGCTGGTGTCCGCAGCCGGAGACGCCCGTGTGCATACGCGCGCCGCCCATCTCCTCGAGGCTGACCTTCTCCCCGATCACCATCTCGGCCATCCGCGGCGAGCCCAGATACATGGAGGCGTTGCCCTCGCGCATGATCACGATGTCGCAGAACGCCGGGATGTACGCGCCGCCGGCTGCGCTGGGCCCGAACAGCACGCACACCTGCGGGACGACTCCGGAGAGCTTGACCTGGTTGTGGAAGATCCTGCCCGCGCCGCGCCTGCCGGGGAACATCTGCACCTGCTCGGTGATGCGCGCCCCGGCCGAGTCCACCAGGTAGACCATGGGGATCGCCAGGCTGAGCGCGCGCTCCTGGATGCGCAGGATCTTCTCGACGGTCTTGGGCCCCCACGAGCCGGCCTTGACGGTGGGGTCGTTGGCCATCAGCGCCACGGGCCTGCCGTCGATCGCGCCCACGCCGGTCACCACGCCGTCGGCGCCCAGGCCGTCCTGCTGCCAGTTGGCCAGCAGCGCCTCCTCGGCGAAGGAGCCCTCGTCGAGCAGCATGGCCACCCGCTCACGCACCGGGAGCTTGCCCTGCTCGCGGGCCTTCTCGCGGTGGCGCTCGGGGCCCCCGCTCAGCGCCCGTTCGCTCGCCTGGCGCAGATCGCTCATGCTCAGAACGCCGGGTTCGGCTGCGGCGCATCTCCGGAGTAGTCGTAGAAGCCCATCCCGGACTTGCGCCCGAACCAGCCCGCGGCGAGCATCTTGCGCAGCATGGGCGGGCGCGCGAAGCGCCGCTCACGGAACTCCTCGAACAGCACGTCGCAGATCGAGCCGAGCGTGTCCAGTCCCACGAAGTCGGCCAGCGTCAACGGGCCCATGGGGTGCCCGGCGCCGGCCTTCATGGCCTCGTCGATCTCATCTACCGAGCCGACGCCCTCTTCGTAGGCGCGGATGGCGTCGAGCAGGTAGGGGACGAGCAGGCGGTTGACGATGAAGCCGGCCTTGTCCTTGGTGGGGATCGCCAGCTTGCCCTGCGAGCGCGCGAACTCCAGCGCGGTGTCGAACGCCTCCTGGGAGGTGGTCACGCAGCGCACGACCTCCACCAGCTTCATGACCTGGGCGGGGTTGAAGTAGTGCAGGCCCACGAACCTCTCCGGGCGCCCGGTGACGGCGGCCTGGTCGATCACGGCCAGCGAGGAGGTGTTGGTGGCGAACACGGCCTCGGGCTTGACGATCTCGTCCACCTCGCGCCACATCTCGAGCTTCAGCGGCAGGCTCTCGGTGATGGCCTCGATCACCAGGTCGCAGTCGGCCAGCTCGCGGTAGTGGGCGGTGCCGAAGATGCGCCCGCGAACCGCGTCGGCGTCCTCCTGGGTGGACTTGCCCTTCTCCACCGCGCGCGCCAGCTGCTTCTCGATCTTGGCGACGCCCTTCGCCAGCGTGGCCTCATCGACCTCGCGCAGCACCACCTGATAGCCCGCCTCGGCGGCGACCTGGGCGATGCCGTGGCCCATCAGCCCCCCACCGAGCACTCCCACCTTCTCGATCTGCTGCGCCATTGCACTCCTCGGGTTGGTTTCCTGGGTGGGAGGCGATCAGGCCTAGCCCCCGCATGACAGTCCTTGCCGCCGGCCGCCCGGCGGGCGGGACGAGCCGAGAGCCTAGTACGAAGTAGCGTTAGCCTCCATTCATGGCCAGCGAGGAGAACCTCGGCATCGAGCTTCCGGCCGCAGGGCTGCGCGCCGACGATCGCGAGCTGGCGGTCTCGATCGAGGTGCTGGCAACGGGCTTGGAGCAGGCGCTCCCTCGGCTGGCCGAGGTCGAGCGGCGCAAGATCGGCGGGTTTCGCTCCAAGCGCCGGGAGGTCCAGCGGATCGCGGTGGCACTCGGCGACGAGCTGTTCGAGCTCCAGCGCGCCGAGCACGCCTTCCGCTGCACCCGCAACAAGGTGGTTCGCGGCATCACCCTCAGCCGCGAGGAGCTGCCGATTGCGGGCTGGATCGTCGCGCTGGTCGATGGCGTCTCGCGCCGGGCGGAGATCAGTGATCGCGACCGCGCGGCCCTCGAAGGATTGCTGCGATGAGCCCGCTGTTTCACCGCCGCAGCGAGGAGGAGAAGGCGGCCGAGGAGGCCGCCGCCCATGCGCGAGCCGAAGCCGCGGCGCGTTCGGCCGAGCGCGCCGCCGTCTCGCTGCAGCGCGTGGAAGAGGGACACATTCCCCTCGCCGCCGCCGAGCGCCTAGCGGGGTTCGCGCAGCCGGCGGCAGACGACCGCTCGGATACGCCGACGGTGTTCGGCAGCGACCTGGAAGTCAGCGAGTGGAGCGCGCTCGCGCGACTCGGGGTGACGCCGATCACGCAGGTGATGGGCTCCTCGATCTTCCACGTCGGCTGGCAGCCGACCTACTACAACGTCCCGACCGAGGTGCGCGTGCTCTCAGACGCCTACAACGAGTGCCGGCGCCTGGCGCTCGGGCGGCTGCTGGAGGAGGCGCGCGCATGCCGTGCCTCCGCGGTCCTCGGGGTGCGGATCGAGGAGGGCGTCCACGACTGGGCGCCCGGAGCGCTCGAGTTCATCGCGATCGGCACCGCCGTGCGCCTGCCCGAGGCGCTTCGCGACTCGAACGGGCAGACGGTTCTCAGCGATCTCACCGGGCAGGAGTTCACGCAGCTCTGCCAGGCCGGCCTGCGGCCCGTGGGCATCGCCGCCCACACCAGCGTGCACTACGTCCCCGCCTCGCAGCAGACCCAGATGGCACAGCGCTCGTTCGGGTCCGCCTGGGTCAACCAGGAGCTCGTGGACTTCAGCCAGGGCGTCTATGAAGCGCGGGAGAAGGCGATCGGATCGGTCACCGCGCAGGTGCGCGAGCTCGGTGGCGACGGGATCATCGGGGTGCAGGTGCGCGAGCACGGCCGTACCCACGCGGTCCAGCGCGGCCTGTCCGAGAGCAGGGACCTCGAGGTCACCTTTCACGTGATCGGCACCGTCATCCGCGATGACCCGACGATCGCCTCCCAGCCGCCCCAGCCCCCGCCCCTCCAGATCCTCACGCTGAGCTGAGCGCGCTTGACGACCTTGCAACCGAGGAAGGAACGACACCGTGGCGTATGACCCAAGCAGCACCGAGGGCGTTCCCGAGGCGGGCACCGCCCGCCTGCAGCAGAACCGCTCCGGCCTGTTCACCAGCGACCTGTCGGTCAACGAGTTCCTGCTCGTCCGCCAGGCCGGCTTCCAGCCGCTCGGGCTGGTGATCGGGAGCTCGATCTACCACATCGGCTACCAGCAGGCCCAGTGGAAGCAGAGCCAGGAGATGGAGGTGCTCTCCCAGGCGATGTACGAGGCGCGCGAGCTGGCGATGACGCGCATGGAGGAGGAGGCCGAGCAGCTGGGAGCCGACGGGATCGTCGGCGTGCGTCTGAGCATCGGGCGCTACGACTGGGGCGAGAGCATGGCCGAGTTCATCGCTATGGGCACCGCCGTCAAGCACCGCGGCGGCGAGCTGCACCGCGCGCCCTCCGGCCGCCCGTTCACCAGCGACCTCTCAGGGCAGGAGTTCTGGACGCTGCTGCAGACCGGCCACCGGCCGGTGGGCATGGTGATGGGCTCCTGCGTCTACCACGTCGCCCACCAGAGCTGGCGCCAGTCGATCGGCAACACCGGGCGCAACGTCGAGCTGCCCAACTTCACCCAGGCGCTCTACGACGCGCGCGAGCTGGCGATGGAGAGGATGCAGGCGGAGGCGCTCGAGGCCAAGGCCGAGGGCATCGTCGGTGTGCACATCGAAGAGAAGTCCCACGGATGGGGAAGCCACGTGATCGAGTTCTTCGCCATCGGCACCGCCATCGTCCCCTCCGAGGGGATCGAGGATCACGTCATTCCCGCCCCCACCACCGTCCTCGACCTCAGCTGAGGTCCACGCGCCCACGAGCGCCGCCTTCGACAGGAATGGAGAGAATCTCATGAGCATGGTCGTCACCGAGGATCGCGGACATGTCCGCCACGTCGTGCTGAACCGGCCCGAGAAGCGCAACGCGATGAACCAGCAGCTGCTGCGCGAGCTGGGCGAGGCCCTGCGCGATGCCGCCGCCGCTCCCGCCGTCCACTGCGTCGTCCTACGGGGCGAAGGGCCTGTCTTCTCGGCCGGCGTGGACCTCGGCGAGCTGGCCGAATCGGCCGGCACGCCGGGCATGCTGCGCCCGTTCCGCAAAGTGTTCCTCGACTGCCCCAACATCTGCGAAGAGATGGCCAAGCCGGTCATCTGCCAGATCCACCGCACCTGCGTGGGCGGCGCGCTCGAGGTGGCACTCGGCTGCGACCTGCGGGTCGCATCCAGCGACGCCCAGCTCGGGCTGCCGGAGGTCAAGTTCGGGATCATCCCCGACGTGGGCGGCTCCACGCGCCTGCCGGCGGTCGTCGGGCTCGGGCGCGCCAAGGAGCTGATCATGACCGCCCGCACCATCGACGCCGCCGAGGCCGAGCGCATCGGCCTGATCAACCGCGTGGTGGCCCCCGAGGATCTCGAGGCCGCCACCCAAGCGCTGGTGGAGGAGCTGCTGGCCAACTCCCACGTGGCCGTCGGGCGGGCCAAGCGCGTGATCGACGCCTCCGCCCGCCCAGCCCTAGCCCAGACGCTGGAGATGGAGGTCGCCGTACAGGAGTACTGCATGGCCGCCGCCCGCGAGGCGGGGCGCGAAGCTGCCGCGGAGGCGGCCGACGCGCAGACGGCACTCGCCGGTTAGTCGCCTGCCCGGGCCGCGCCCGCGCTGCGCGCCCGGCGGCCTGGACGCATGCCCGGGCCGCGCGTCGAGGCCCCCGCGACCCGCCTGCTTCTAGGCCGCGCCCGCGTGCCACTCCACGGGCCCGGCCACCAGCGTGTGGCTGCCCAGCGGGCGGCCGAGGATCTCCTGGGCGCGTCGCGCGCAGGAGAGCAGCGCGGGCAGCTGGATGCCCGTCTCGATGCCCATCTCGTGCAGCATCGAGACCAGGTCCTCGGTGGCGATGTTGCCGGTGGCGCCCGCGGGCACGGGGCAGCCGCCGAGCTCGCCGAAGCTCGACTCGAAGCTCACAACGCCGGCCTCCAGCGCGGCGAGCACGTTCGCCAGGCCCGCTCCGCGCGTGTTGTGGAAGTGGGCCGTCAGCTCCACCTCCCCGCCCAGCTCGGCTCGCGCGGCGGTGAAGAAGTCGCGCACCTGGCGCGGGTTGGCCATGCCGGTGGTGTCGCCGAAGCAGATCTCCCGGGCGCCGGCGTCGCACAGGCGGGCGGCGATCTCCAGTACGCGCTCGGGCGGCACATGGCCCTCGTAGGGGCAGCCGAAGGAGGTCGAGATCACGCCCTCGCAGCTCACGCCGGCCGTGCGCGCCCGGCCGAGCACGGCTTCCAGCCCCGTGAGCGACTCGGCGAGGGAGCGGTTGACGTTCCTGCGGTTGTGGGTCTCCGAGGCGGACATGAAGACGTTGACCTCGTCGAAGGGCTCCCTGTGCGCCGCGCCCTCCCCGCCACGCGCTAGGCGCAGCCGCTCGCGCAGCGCCAGCGCCGCGTCCAGCCCCCGCTCGTTGGGGATCAGCACCGAGATGCTCACCTCGTCGGGGACCTCGATGGCCGAGAGCACCTCGGCGGCGTCGGCGAGCTGGGGGATCACGTCCGCGCGCACGAAGCTGGTGACCTCCAGCCGCCGCAAGCCGGTGCGGGCGAGCGCGTCGATCAGCTCCACCTTGCGCTCGGTGGGGATGACCTCGGGCTCGTTCTGGAAGCCGTCGCGCGGGCCGACCTCCCTGATGCTGACGGTGCTCGGCCAATCCCCCATCGCAGCGCTCACGAGAGGAGATCGTCCTGTTCTCCGGCGGGCACCGCGCCGGCGAGGAGCGTAGTCGTGCCATCGGGCCTCATCGCTTGAAGCCTATACTCGGCCGCCGTGCAGTCCTCCACGCCAGATCCCGTCGCAGTCATCGGCGCCTCCGGCGCGCTCGGCTTCGGCCTGACGATCAGGCTGGCCCGCGCGGGGGTGCCGATCGTGATCGGCTCGCGGGACGCGGCTCGTGCGCAGGAGACGGCGCAGCGCGCCGCTGCGCTCGTCCCCGATGGCTCGTTCGGCGGCCACGACAACGCGGGCGCTGTGCGCGAGGCGGGCACGGTGATCCTGAGCGTTCCCTTCCGCAACCAGTCGGAGACCCTGACCAACCTCAGGGAGGCGCTCGCCCCCGGCCAGCTGCTGATCGACGCGACCGTCCCGCTGGCGGCGGCGGTCAGCGGCAAGGCCACGCGGATGCTGGGCGTGTGGCAGGGCTCGGCCGCCCAGCAGGCCCAGGAGATGGTGCCGGAGGGCGTGCGCGTGGTCTCGGCGCTGCACACCGTCAGCGCGGCCTCGCTCGCCGATCTCGAGCACCCGCTGACCCAGGACGTGCTGGTGTGCGGCGACTCCCGCGCGGACAAGCGCGAGGCGGCCGGCGTCATCGAGCTGATCGACGGCCTGCGCTGCGTGGACTGCGGGCGCCTGGAGATGGCCCGCACCACCGAGGCGCTCACCGCCCTGCTGATCTCGGTCAACTCCCGCTACAAGGCCCACGCGGGCATCCGCCTGACGAGCCTCCCGGACAGCCTGTGGGCGTGAGCGGCCCGGACATCCTGCTGCTCTCGGGCGGCACCGGCGGGGCAAAGCTCGCCAGGGGGATGGCGGACGTGGTGGGAGCACAGCGGCTGGCCGTGCTGGTGAACACGGCGGACGACATCGAGATCTACGGCGCGCACGTCTCGCCGGACCCCGACCTGGTGTCCTTCTGGCTGGCTGACGCCATCGACGAGCGCGGCTGGGGGCTGCGCGACGACACCTTCGCGGTGATGGACGCGCTGCGGGCACTGGGGGTGGAGGTGTGGTTCAACCTCGGCGACCGCGACCTCGCCTGGTGTCTGGAGCGGTCGCGGATGCTCGCCGAGGGCCTCTCCCCCACGGCCGCGCTGGCGCATCTGAACGAGTCGCTGGGCGTGCGCGCGAGGGTGCTGCCGATGAGCGACGACCCCGTGCGCACTTGGATCCGCACGGGCGCCGCAGGGTGGTGCGCCTTCCAGGAGTTCATGATCCGCGAACAAGCCACCGGGCTGGTGGAGGGCCTGGAGTACCGCGGCGCGGAGCAGGCCGCGCCGAGCGAGCAGGCGCTGGCGGCGATCGCGGGCGCCCGCGCAATCGTGATCGGGCCCTCCAACCCGCTCGCCTCGATCGCCCCGATCCTCGCCGTGCCGGGCATCCGCGAGGCGCTGATCGCGGCGGACGCGCCCGTGGTGGCGGTCAGCCCGATCGTGGGCGGCGAGGTGCTCAAGGGCCCCACGGCGGCGTTCATGGCGTTCGCCGCGCTGGAGCTGAGCGCGGCTGGGGTGGCGAGCTTCTACGGCGAGCTGCTCGACGGGATCGTGGCCGATGAGAACGTCGCCTCGCTGGCCACGCTGCACACGGACACCCGCATGGAGGACGCGGCTGGGCGCGCTCGGCTGGCCAGGGAGACGCTGTCCTTCGCCGAAGGACTTCGCGGCTAGGGCGCCGACCGCGTCGGGCTGGGCCCGCGGGTGGAGATAGGCTCTGAAGGGTTGTGCGCACTGCCGCGATCCTCCCCGTCAAGAGCTTCGCCCGGGCCAAGCAGCGCCTGGGCGCCAGCGTGGCCGACCAGCTGCGGCTGGAGCTGGCGCGCGCGATGGTCGCCGACGTGCTCGCCGCGCTCGTGCAAACCCCGGCGATCGAGCGCGCGATCGTGGTCACCCGCGAGTCCTCCGTGGCCGAGGCGGCGCTTGCAGACGGTGCGCTGGTGGTGGAGGACGCGGCCGAGGACGGGCAGTCCGCGGCCGTGGCCCTGGGGGTGCGCCGCGCGCTCGCGGAGGGCATGCAGCGGGTGCTGTGCGTGCCCGGCGACTGCCCCGCGCTCGATCCCGTCGAGCTCCAGTGGCTGCTCGGCGGACATTGGGGGCACGGGGGGCAGGCCGCGCGCCGGGAGCGCGTCCTGGGCGGTGGCGGCGCCGTCATGGGCGAGGCCGAGGTAGTGATCGTGCCCGACCGCCACGGCACGGGCACCAACGGCCTGCTGCTCACGCCTGCGGACGCGATCGCTGCGAGCTTCGGGCCGGACAGCTGTGAGCGCCACCGCGCGCTGGCGCTGGCCGCGGGTGTGGCCTGCCGCACGGCGCAGCCGCCATCGCTGCTGCTGGACGTCGACACGGGTGCTGACCTGGCCGTCCTGCGCAACCGTCTCGCGGGCACGCACGCGCTGGCCTCGCGCACGCGAGCGGTGCTCGAGGAGCCCGACCGCGCGAACGTCCTCTCCCCCGTCAGCGCCGCCTGAAGCCCACGGGCCCGTGACAGCGCTCACCGCCCGCGGCCTGCCAGGCCTCCCCGAGGTGCGCCCAGGCGGGGATCTCGCGGCGCTGATCGCCACGGCGCTCGCGGGCGAGCGGCTGCGCGACGGGCAGGTGCTGGCGATCGCCCACAAGGCCGTGTCCAAGTCCGAGGGTGCGGTGGTGGCGCTGAAGGACGTCAAGCCGAGCACGCGTGCGCACGAGCTGGCGGCCGCCGCCGCGGCGGGCGCCAGCGGGGAGCGTGATCCCCGCGCGATCCAGGTGGTGCTGGACGAGTCGCAGGAGCTCCTGCGCGCGGAGCGGGGCGTGCTGATCTGCCGCACCCGCCACGGCTTCGTCTGCGCCAACGCTGGCGTGGACGCCTCCAACGCCGGCGAGCCCAACACGCTGATACTGCTGCCGCGCGATCCCGACGCCTCCGCGCGCCGCATCCGCGCGGGCCTACGCGAGCTGACGGGAGCGTCGGTGGGCGTGCTCGTCACCGACAGCTTCGGGCGCGCCTGGCGCCACGGCCAGCTGGACGTCGCGATCGGGATCGCGGGCATGCGCCCGCTGGACGATTGGCGCGGGCGCACCGATTCGATCGGCCTGAAGCTGAAGGCCACGTGGCTGGCCGTGGCCGACGCCGCGGCCGCCGCCGCTGACCTGGCGCGTGCCAAGGACTCGCGCGAGCCGGTGGTGGTGCTGGACGGACTGGAGCGCTACGTCACCGACGAGGACGGTCCCGGCGCCGTGGAGCTGCTGCGCGCGCTGGAGGAGGATCTGTTTCGCTGAGGCTCAGGCCGCGATCGGCAGCTCGTAGCGGCGCCTGATCTCATACAGCGTGGTTCGCTCCGCTGCGGGGCGCCCGGCGGCGTGCGCCGCGGCGACAAGCTGCTCGGGGTCCAGCTTGGTGCCGTGGTAGCTGCCGGCCAGGCGGCTGATGGACTCCTCCATGAGCGTCCCGCCGAGATCGTTGACGCCCCAGCGCAGGGACTCGCTGGCGGTCTCCAAGCCCATCTTCACCCAGCTCGCCTGCAGGCTGGCGACCGTGCGCCCGAGCGCCAGGCGGAAGACGGCCGTGTGCTTGAGATTCTCCTCGCGCGAGATCTCCTCCACGCCGTGGGTGCGCCCGAGCAGCGTCTGGAAGGGGATGAAGGACAGCGGCACGAACTCGGTGATGCCGCCCGTGCGCTCCTGCAGCTCGCGGATCACGCGCATGTGCTCCGCCAGCTCCCACGGCTCCTCGATGTGGCCGAACATGACCGTGGCCGTGGAGCGCAGGCCGGCGTGGTGGGAGGCCTCGATGATCTCCACCCAGCGCGCCACCGGGAGCTTGTTCGGGGAGATGCGCTCGCGCACCCCGTCGTGCAGCACCTCCGCGGCCGTCCCCGGCGTCGATCCGAGCCCGGCGTCGCGCAGCCGCGCGAACACGTCGGCTGCCGGCAGCCCGGAGATGTCGCACATGTGCGCGATCTCCATCGGGCTGTACGCGTGCAGGTGCAGGT
>CALAOV010000096.1 GCA_937889515.1 uncultured Myxococcales bacterium
GCAACCTGAAGATCCTCGACTGGGCGGGCTTCAAGTCGGCCGTCAGCTACACCTTCGACGACGGCCAGCCGTCGCAGATCGAGCACTACGCCGAGATCGCGGCCACCGGCGTCCGTGTGACCTTCTTCTTGAACTCGGCGAGCGCGAGCTGGGAGGCCGACTTCGTCTCGACCTTCTCGCGGGCCGTGCGCGACGGACACGAGATCGGCAACCACACGGCGCACCACTGCCACGCCGATCCCGACGGAGCGCTCTACACCGGGACGAGCGCCGCGCGCGCGGCCTGCCCAGGCGCCAGCATCGCCGCCGAATTCGACGACTGCACCACCTTCATCGCCGGCACGCTGGGCGCGCCGCGGGTGTGGACCTCGGCCTGGCCGTTCGGCGACGCCGGCTACCAGGCCGCCGCCGCCGAGCGCTTCTTCCTGAGCCGCGGCGCGACCAACGGCACCGTCGCCCCCAACGACGAGACCGATCCGTTCAACCTGCCGATCTGGGGTCCGGCCGAGCACGACGGCGTGGACAGATTCAACGCCCAGATCGACCGCGCGCACGCCTCTCACCGCTGGGTCATCATGCTGCTGCACAGCCTGGCGCCGACCAACTTCCCCTGGTACGCCACCGTCGACGTCTCGGCGGTCACCGGCAGCATCGCGCACGCCAAGTCGCTGGGCGACGTCTGGATCGACTCGCTGGTGAACGTGGGCGCCTACTGGCGCGGCCAGAAGATCCTCGCCGCGGCAACGCCGGTCGTCTCGGGGACGCCGCAGACACAGACACAGACACAGACATGGAGCTGGACGCTGCCCGATCACTTCCCACCCGGCCGATTGCTGCGCGTGCGGGTCGATGGCGGCACGCTCTCCCAGAAAGGCGAGACGCTCGGTTGGGACGGCCACGGCTACTACGAGGTCGCGCTCGACGCGGGCATGTTGACGCTCGCGCCGTAGCGAACGGCGCGTCGCCTTCGCGCTACTGCATGAAGGTGATGTCGTCGATGTTGATGGTCATGGTGGCCGGGATGGGGACATAGACGCCCGCGTCGGCGGGCATCGTCGGATCGGCCTGGAACTGCAGCGGCACGGTCCAGCCCAGGCCCACGAGGGTGTCGCCGTTGGGAACGACGGAGGTCGTGCCCGATAGTCCAGCCGTGAAGTCGGACGCCACGGCGTACAAGGGAATTTCGTTCTGGGTGCGCGGCCGACGTGCCGGCTTTTCCCGACGAGCCCGCGCTGCCCGAGGTGCCGGCGCTGCCCGACGAGCCGGCTTTCCCCGACGAGCCGGCGCTGCCCGACGAGCCGGCGCTTTCGGACGAGCCGGCGCCGCCCGAGACGCCGGCGCTCCCGGAGACGCTCGCACTGCCGGTCACGGCCGCGCCAGCCGATCCGGTATTGCCGGTATTGCCGGTATTGCCGGTATTGCCGGTGCTGCCGCCGGACGGGGTGGCTCCGCCGGAGCCGGTGGCCTTGGCGCCGCCCGATCCGGACGCGCCGGCGCCGCCGTTGCCTGTCGCCGTCCCACCGCCGGCACCGCCCCCGGCGCCGCCCGGGCTGGCGCAATTGAAGGCCGAAGACGACAGGGCGACGAGCACCGCGAGCGACTTCCATCTGATGCCGGCCAGCGTCGTTCTGAAAATCCGACTATAGGTCGAAAGTGAGAACGAGACCAGCGCGTCCCGCGACTCGGCTGCGGCTATTTTCCGGGCTCGACGCGCACTGCAGGCGCAAGGCCGGCGAGCGTTTGCGTGAGGTCGGGACTCGCCGAATACGGCTCGCGGCGAGAGACGTCGGTTCCAACATCCCAGAGCACCGGAACCATTTTTCGGGAGATCGATGCGTTGGCCACCCCCGACAACCAGCGGATCCGCGAGGCCGACTCCTTCTTGTTCGTGACGCCGAACTCGCCAATGAAGGCCGGGATGTCGTTGCGGGTACAGAACCCCTTCATCATGTCAAAGAGCTCGTCCAGCTCTTTGACGTCGTCGGGCGTTCCCCAGGTAGGCCTCATCTTCCCCCAGTCGGCGTCTTCGTCGAGACCAGCGAACGTGTATGGCGTGTAGTAGTGCACCGAGATGAAGAGCCGGCCGGGGAGGGTGTCCTTCGGCAGCGCGTAGGCGCTGCCGCAGGTCTTCTTGATGTCGGTGCTGTACCCGATGACGATGAGCAGACGCTTGGCGTTGCTGCCCCCGGTCTTTCGCACGGTGTCGATGAACAGCTGGTTCACGCGGGTCAGCGTCGCGTAGGCCTTCTGCTCCGAGCCTTCATTCTTGAAGTTCGTCTCCTCGTTCAGCGCCTCGAAGATCAGCTTTTCATTCTTGCCCGCGAAGAAAGTCGAAATCTGTTCCCAGTACGACCGGAACTTCTTCTCCGCTTCGGGGCTGAAGGTGTCGAATGTCTTCGGGAAGGTTTCCTTCTTGTCCGAGTCGATCCAGCCCCCGTCCCAGTGGATGTTGAGAACACAGAACATGCCGGCCCCGGTGATCCAGTCGATGACCTCGCCGACCCGGCTGAGCTTGTCGGGCTGAATCCAACCGTCGATGGCGTAGGTGTCCCAGGCCACGGGCAGGCGGACGGTCTTGAACCCGAGATGCGCCAGGCTCTCGACGTATTCCTTGGTGATGGGGGGATTCCCCCAGCCGGTTTCCCAGGCGGTGGTGTTGTCCAGCGTATTGCCAATGTTGGTGCCGGGGGTCATCAGCGGGACCGCCGTCCAGGCGTCCACCTCCGTCATCTTTTCCAGCGCGGGCGGTTTCGCTGCCGCGGCGGCCGACGGTTTGGCGGACGGTGGCAGCAGGCAGGCCAGGGGCGCAGCAGCGCCGAGAAGGAACGTCCAGCGCAGGGCCGCGGAGCGCAGGGCCGTCGGGTGTGGGGGCTGGGGCGACGTGGGCACGGCGGTCTCGTGTGACTCGGGTTTCATTCGTGCTTCTCGTAGTCGAACCAGTCGAACGCCGCGGGCGGGGCGCTCGGGTCGCCGCTCGGCGCCAGGGCGTACATGCCCACATACGTGCCGATGAAGCCGCCCGTGACCTCCGTCGACAAAAGGCGCGTCTCGGCGGCCCCCAGCGGCTGCAGGTGATCTTGCGAAGGTCCCCAGGCGAACGTGTAGCGGGTCGGCTCGGCCTCGATCTGCAGGACCAACGGGGCGTTTCCCGGCGCCGGCGCGGTCGCGGTCACCGTCGAGAGGTAGGCGCCGACGGTCTGCCGCAGGAACACTTCGCGACCGGCACCATTGCGACGCACGCCGATCTCGTAGCGATGTCGCGGCTCTCGATAGAGGACCAGCCCCGCCTCTTCGCCATCGCGCGCCGGCGTGAAGTCGATGCGCGCCGCGATGCGCGCGCGCAGGTGCTCCTGGCGACGGACGACCAAGGTCGGCGACACGCCGTCGGCCTGGTCGAGCGGCACCGCCGTCCCGTGCAGCGTCAACCAGCCGCGCCGCTCCGTGGTGGAGGTGCTCGCGCGCACCGGGTTGCGCAGGAAGTTCCAGGCGGGGCCAGGAGATCGGAAGAGCACACGTCTGAACTCCAGTCACTGACCAATATCGT
>CALAOV010000097.1 GCA_937889515.1 uncultured Myxococcales bacterium
TCGACGTCCGCGGCGAGATCCTGGAGCTCAAGGAGACCATCAACACGATGGTCGACCAGCTCAACGCCTTCGCGGCCGAGGTCACCCGCGTGGCGCGCGAGGTCGGCACCGACGGCAAGCTGGGCGGCCAGGCAGAAGTTCCGGGCGTGGCTGGCACCTGGAAGGATCTGACCGACAGCGTGAACTCCATGGCCGGCAATCTCACCGGCCAGGTCCGCAACATCGCCGAGGTTGCGACGGCGATCGCGGGCGGCGATCTGTCGCGCAAGATCACGGTCGACGTCCGCGGCGAGATCCTGGAGCTCAAGGAGACCATCAACACGATGGTCGATCAGCTCAACGCCTTCGCGGGCGAGGTGACCCGCGTCGCGCGCGAGGTCGGCACCGAGGGCCGTCTCGGCGGCCAGGCGCAGGTCCCGGGCGTGGCCGGCACCTGGAAGGCGCTCACCGACAGCGTCAACTTCATGGCCGGCAACCTGACGGCCCAGGTCCGCAACATCGCCGAGGTCACCACGGCGGTCGCGCGGGGCGATCTGTCGCGCAAGATCACCGTCGACGTCAAGGGCGAGATCCTCGAGCTCAAGAGCACCATCAACACCATGGTCGATCAGCTCAATGCCTTCGCCTCGGAGGTGACCCGCGTCGCGCGCGAGGTCGGCACCGAGGGCAAGCTGGGCGGTCAGGCGGAGGTCCCGGGCGTGGCCGGCACCTGGAAGGATCTGACCGACAACGTCAACTCGATGGCCAAGAACCTGACCGCGCAGGTCCGCAACATCGCCGAGGTGGCGACCTCCATCGCGAGCGGCGACATGTCCAAGAAGATCACGGTCGACGTCCGCGGCGAGCTGCTCGTGCTCAAGGAGACGCTCAACACGATGGTCGAGCAGCTCCGTTCCTTCGCGGGCGAGGTGACCCGCGTCGCGCGCGAGGTCGGCACCGAAGGGCGCCTGGGCGGTCAGGCCAACGTGCCGGGCGCGGCCGGCACCTGGAAGGATCTCACCGACAACGTCAACCTGCTGGCCGGCAACCTGACCACGCAAGTCCGCAACATCGCCGAGGTGACCACGGCGGTCGCCCGCGGCGATCTGTCGCGGAAGATCACGGTCGACGCCAAGGGGGAGATCCTCGAGCTCAAGAGCACGGTCAACACGATGGTCGATCAGCTCAACGCCTTCGCGGCCGAGGTCACGCGCGTGGCGCGCGAGGTCGGCACCGACGGCAAGCTGGGCGGGCAGGGGCAGGTCCCCGGCGTGGGCGGCACCTGGAAGGATCTCACCGACACGGTCAACGTCATGGCGGCCAACCTGACCGAGCAGGTCCGCGGGATCGCCAAGGTGGTGACCGCCGTCGCGAGCGGCGACTTGAAACAGAACTTCACCGTCAAGTCCAAGGGCGAGGTCGCGGCGCTGGCCGACACCATCAACAACATGACCAGCACGCTGGCCACTTTTGCCGAGCAGGTCAGCTCGGTGGCGCGCGAGGTCGGCGTGGAAGGCCGCCTGGGCGGTCAGGCCAACGTGCCCGGAGCGGCGGGGACCTGGAAGGATCTGACCGGCAACGTCAACCTGCTGGCCGCCAACCTCACGACGCAGGTCCGCGCCATCGCCGAGGTGGCCACGGCCGTCACCAAGGGCGACCTGACGCGATCCATCCAGGTCGACGCGCGCGGCGAGGTGGCGGAGCTCAAAGACAACGTCAACACCATGATCGACAACCTGCGCCTCACCACCGATCGCAACACCGAGCAGGACTGGCTCAAGACAAACCTCGGCCGCTTCACGAACATGCTCCAGGGGCAGCGGGATCTGGTTCGCGTCGGCCAGATGCTGCTCTCGGAGCTGGCGCCCCTCGTGGGCGCCCACCAGGGCGTCCTCTATCAGAGCGCGGACGAGCAGAAGGAGACGCCCGCCACCTCCTTGCGGTTGGTCGCCGCGTACGCCGATGACGGGAAGAACGGACACCCGACCTCGGTCAAATTCGGCGAGGGTCTGGTCGGCCAGTGCGCGTTCGAGAAGCGGCGCATGCTCATCACCGACTTGCCGGCCGACACCGTCCGCGTCGGGTCGGGTCTCTTCAGCGCGCTGCCCCGCAACGTCATCGTCCTGCCGGTCCTCTTCGAGGGACAGGTCAAGGCGGTCATCGAGCTGGCGTCGCTCAACGCCTACACCGCTTCCCACCTGGCCTTCCTCGATCAGCTGACGAGCAGCATCGGCATCGTCCTCAACAGCATCGAGGCGACCATGCAGACGGAGGCGCTGCTCGACCAGTCGCAGAAGCTGGCGGCCGAGCTGCAGGGGCAGCAGAAAGAGCTGCAGCAGACCAACGAGCAGCTCGGACAGAAGGCGCAGCAGCTTGCCGATCAGAACGCCGAGGTCGAGCGAAAGAACCAGCAGATCGAGCAGGCGCGCCGCGCGCTCGAGGAGAAGGCCGAGGAGCTGGCGCTCACCTCCAAGTACAAGTCGGAGTTCTTGGCCAACATGTCGCACGAGCTGCGCACGCCGCTCAACAGCATCCTGATCCTGGGCCAGCAGCTCAGCGAGAACCCCGAGGCCAACCTCACCCCCAAGCAGGTGGAGTTCGCCCGCACCATCCACGGCGCGGGGACGGATCTCTTGAACCTGATCAGCGACATCCTCGATCTGTCGAAGATCGAATCGGGCACGGTGACGGTGGAGCCGGCGGAGATCGCCTTCGGCAATCTCCTCGAGGCGATCGGAAGACCGTTCCGCCACGACGCGGAGGCGCGCGGTCTCACCTTCGACGTCAAGCTCGACCCCAAGCTGGGCCGCAGCCTGATGACGGATCAGAAGCGGGTCCAGCAGGTCCTCAAGAACCTGCTCTCCAATGCCTTCAAGTTCACCGAGAACGGCGGGGTGCGGCTGAACGTGTCGGCCGTGGCGGCCGGATGGACCGCCGAGCACCCCATCCTTCAACAGGCCGGGACGGTGGTGGCCTTCGAGGTGGCCGACACCGGGATCGGCATCGCCGCCGAGAAGCAGAAGATCATTTTCGAGGCCTTTCAGCAGGCCGATGCCGGCACGAGCCGCAAGTACGGGGGCACTGGGCTCGGCCTCGCGATCAGCCGCGAGCTGTCGAACCTCCTGGGGGGCGAGATCCAGCTCCACAGCTCGCCGGGGATCGGCAGTACGTTCACCCTCTATCTGCCGCTCAAGTACGTGGGGCCGTCGGTGCCATATCGCGAGTCCGCGCGCATGCAGATCGCCATGCATCCCGCGGTCTCGGCGGTGGTTCGCGTGGCCGACACCCTGCCGGAGCCGCTCTCGGACGATCGCGCCGACCTCCACCCGGGGGATTCGAGCCTGCTCATCATCGAAGACGATCCGCACTACGCGCAGGTGCTGGCCGATCTGGCCCACGACAAGGGCTTCAAGGTGCTGGTGGCCTCGCGGGGCGCCGATGCGCTCGACCTGGCCCGAGAGTTCCATCCGACCGCGATCTCGCTGGATGTGTTCCTGCCCGACATGCTGGGCTGGACGGTGCTCAGCCACCTCAAGCAGGACGCCAACCTTCGCCACATCCCGGTGCAGATCGTGACCCTCGACGAAAACCGTCAGCACGGTCTGTCGCGTGGAGCGTTCTCTTTCATCACCAAGCCGGCGACCACCGACGGGTTGGAGGCGGCGCTGGGGCGAATCAAGGACTACGCGGGCGCCCGAAACAAGCGGCTGCTCATCGTCGAGGACAACCACGCGGAGCAGCTAAGCATCAAGGAGCTGTTGGGCCACGACGACATCGAGATCGTGACGGCCGCCCGGGGCGAAGAGGCGCTCGCGATATTGCACGACAGCGCGTTCGACTGCGTCGTGCTGGATCTGCGGCTGCCCGACATCTCGGGTTTCGAGGTGATGGCACGCATCCGCGACGACGATGCCATCAAGGACGTGCCGGTGGTGGTGTTCACGGGGAAGGAGCTGTCGCCCGAACAGGACGCGCAGCTTCAGGAGCTGGCCCGCAAGGTCGTGATCAAGGGCGTCGAGTCCCCCGAACGGTTGCTCGACGAGACGTCGCTGTTTCTCCACCGCACCATCTCGGAGCTGCCGCCGCACAAGCAACAGATGCTCGAGAAGCTCCACCGGTCCGACGACGACCTGCGGGGTCGTAAGGTGCTGGTCGTCGACGACGACGTGCGGAACATCTTCGCGCTCGGCAGCGTGCTGGAGCGACACGGGATGAGCGTGGTGACCGCTCAAACCGGCGGCGAGGCGCTGACGATGTTGCAGACCACCGCCGATATCGCGATGGTTCTGATGGACATCATGATGCCCGAGATGGATGGCTACCAGACGATGCAGCTGATCCGCAAACAGCCGTCGCTGCGGCGGCTGCCCATCGTCGCGCTCACGGCGAAAGCCATGAAGGGCGATCGCGAGAAGTGCCTGGATGCCGGCGCCTCCGACTACCTGGCCAAACCGGTGAACACCGATCAGCTGCTGTCGACCCTGCGGGTCTGGTTCCACCGCTGACGGGCCGGGCCTTCCCAGAGCAGGGCCGAGCGACGTCAGTTTCGCAGGTTCGATCCAGCGGTCCGGAAGAAGAATCGGCGCAACCTGGCCCCCAGGGACAGGGGGTTCTTGTACCGCTTCGTCGACTTCTGCGAGGTGCGGTCGCGCGGTGTGGGGGCGGGGGTGGGGGGGAACCGGGCCGGAACCATCTTGGTGCGGACGTCGCGCACGAAGGCGCAAACCAGATCCATGCGCAGACGCTGTTCGACGACGAACCGATTGAGGTCGGCGGCCATCTCGTTCGCAGTTTGATAGCGGCGATTCAGATCCCGGTCGAGCGCCTTCATGACGATGGCGTCGAGCGCGGGGGGCACGTCCGCCCGGATGCTGGACGGCGGGGCGATCGGCAGCTCCAGGATCTTTCGGAAGGTGAGGACCTGGCTGTCCGACTCGAACAGGCTCTGCAGGGTCAGGATCTCGTGCAGGACGATCCCCAGGGAGAAGATGTCGACCCGACTGTCGATGGCTTTGGCCTCCAGCGCCTCCGGCGCCAGGTAGGCGGGCTTGCCCTTGACGGTCCCCTCGACCGAGAGGGCCTGGGAGGCGCGGTACTTGGCCACCCCGAAGTCCAGCAGCTTGATGCCGCCCGACTGCGTGAGGAGGATGTTCGACGGGGTCACGTCGCGGTGAATGACGTTGAGCGCTTCGCCGTCGCCGCCCTTGAGGGTGTGGACGTGGTCGAGGGCCCGGCAGACCTCCAGAGCGAAGTGCGCCGCCGCGACCACCGGCATCTGCCGACCTGCCGAGCGGAGGGTGCTCATGACCCGAGACAGCGACGGCCCATCGACGTATTCCAGGACCATGAACAGGGTCCCTTCGAATTCGCCCAGGTCGTAGGCCTGGACGACGTTCGGGTGGTCCAAGAGGCCCAGGAGCTGCGCCTCGGCCACGAACATGCGAACGAACTCGGGATCCCGGCAATGTACCGGCAGGATCCGCTTGACCACGACCGTCCGGTCGATACCCCCGGGGCTGGCACAGCGCGCCTTGAACACCTCCGCCATGCCACCGATCCCCAGCAGCTGGATCAGCTTGTAGCGTCCGAGCTGCGAGATCCCTGCGGTCCGCGGCGTGCTCCCAATGCTAGTCCCCGACAAATTCACGACACCCCCCGATGTCAGCTGCAATAGCGCTGGATCTTGTTCAAGAGCTCCGAGACCTCGACGGGCTTGGCGATGTAGTCCGAGGTGCCGAGGTCGACACAGGACGACGCGATGTTTCCGCCGGCCGACATCAGCAGCACCGGGATGGACGAGAAGCTCGCGCTCTCCCGCTGTTTGCGGCGAAAATCCCAGCCGTTCATGACCGGCATCATCAGGTCGAGCAAGATGATGTCGCAGGCCGCGCCGTGATCCTGCAGCAGGCTCCAGGCCGCGGCGCCGTTCGCCGCGCGAAGGACGCGGTAGCGCGCCTCCTCCAGGATCGTCGCCAGCGCCTCGCGCGTCTCGTCGTCGTCTTCGACGAGCATCACGACCTTCATCGGGGACTCCGGCGGTCCCTGGTTCGGAATCATCTCGAGAAACTAAGGATGCCGCCCCAAAACGCAACGCGAGGTGCGCGAGATCTAGAGGTAAATCCAGCGAGAGAGCGGACGGGAGGAGGCGTCATTGCGTTACGCCTCGGTGACCCGCGGTCCCCTCCCCGGTACCCGCGCGTGAACCGACCCTCCCAAAGGCTCAGGTTTCGCGCGGCCCATTGGCTGGCACAACCGGTGCAATTCGCCACCCCGGAGGTATTCACATGCGATCAGTAGATTTGGTGGTGGTTTCGGTGTCGATGTTGGTCCTGTCGAGCTCCGCTGCGTTCGCGAAGGCGGCGCACGAGGTGGCTCCCGTGGTTCCGTTGCCGAAGGCGAGCCTGCTCGCCGACAGCGTGGTGGTCACGCCCCAGAACGCACCGGCGCCGGCGGCTCAGCCGTACACGCCGGTGGCCCCTGCGGCGGTCCAAGTCGCCGCGCCGCCGGTCGAGGTCGAGCCCGCCCGACGCACCACCGTCGTCCACGAGGATTCGCCCCACAACTATATGAGCACCATCGCGGTCAGCGCGATCATGGGCGCCGTCCTGGGCGCGCTGGTCGGCGGATCGATCTATTACCTGGGCAACCAGGATCATGCGGCCCGGATCGGATACTGGGCGGCGGGCGGCGTCCTGCTGGGAACGGGCGTTGGCCTCACCCAGGTCGTCGTGCAGGAAAATCGCGCCGACGCCGCCGTGGCGTCCCGCTTCTCCACCGATCCGGCGCCGACCTACCGGCTCGCGCTGCTGAACCTCCGGTTCTAAGGCCGCCCCTCGCCGCCGACGGTGGGCCCCGTCGGCGCGGGTTGTCTGGTTTCATGCCGCTCGGCGGGTCGTGTAGCCTCGGGGCGTGACCGACGACGCCGAGCTCGCGCGGCCCATGACCGGGGGGTTTCCGGTCGCCGATCCGGACATTCCCGCCGAGGAGGAGCGGCTGCTCGCGCGCGTGCTCGCCAGCCTCGCCGAGCAGGCGGCCGCCGCGCGCCGGTCGCTGGCCGGCGCCAGCGGGGTGGCCGGCGCGGGAACCTCCGCCTACCGGCGCGGCTACGTCGACGAGCTGGTGGCGCTGCGCGACGAGATCGGCGAGGCGCGCCTGGAAGACGTCCCCCAGCTGGTCGCCCAGATGGAGCGGCTGCAAGGGGTGGCGCTCACGCGCGCAGATCTGCAGACGATTCTGGTCGACCCGGCCGCGCCTTACTTCGGCCACCTACGGTTGCGCGAGCAGGTGCGCGGGCGCGGCGCCGTCGAGCGCGACGTCCTGGTCGGTCGCGCCACCTTCGTCGACGCCAAGAGCCGCATCAACATCGTCGACTGGCGGCACGCGCCCGTCAGCCAGCTCTTCTACCGTTACGCCGAGGGGAGCGACTACGAGGAGCAGTTCGGCGACCGCGAGGTCGAGGGCGAGGTGATCGTTCGCCGCATCCTCACCATCGAGGGCGGGGTCCTTTCGCGGGTTGCCTGCCCGCAAGGGGTCTGGGCTCGCGTGCCGAACGGTCCGGCCGCCGCGTGGGTACGGACCGATCTGCCGATCTACGAGCTGGCGGGTGGCCAGGGGACCGCAACTCGCCCCACAACTGGCTCGCCGGGCGCGGTCGCCGGCGGCGCAATCACCGCCGCACGGCCGGCGCGCGGCGTTCTCGGCGCCGCCCCGGCCGGCCGGCAGGCGCTCGATCGGCACCTGCCCGAGATCGCCGCGCTGATCGACCCGTGGCAGTTCGACATCATCACCGCGCGCGACGCCGGCGTGGTCGTCATTCAGGGGGGCGCCGGCAGCGGCAAGACCACCGTCGGCCTCCACCGCCTGGCCTATCTGGCCTACACCTATCCCGACCGCTTCCCGCCGAGGCGGTTGGCGGTGGTCACCCACGGCGCCGCGCTGGCCGCCTACATCGGCCAGGTGCTCCCGTCGCTGGGGATCGACGGCGTGCGCGTGATGACCTTCCGGGAGCTCGGCGAGCGCGAGCTGCGCGCGGAGATCCCCTGGCTGCGGGCCGGCCTAATCGACGAGGCCATCCCGGCGGTGACGCGGGTCAAGAGCCATCCGGCGCTGCTGCACGAGCTGGAACGCCTCTGCGGCGGATACCGCGGCAAACGTACCTCACGCGCGGCCGTCGAGCTGTGGGCCGACCTGCTCACCGACCGATCGCGGTTGCTGGCGCTGCTCCAGGGCGCGGCGGAGATGCCGGTCCCCGAGCGCGACGTGGTCGAGGCGCACGGGATCATGGTCGACCGGGTGGCCGCGATCGTCGCCCGAGATCCGCGCGAGGGGGACGGCACGCGCGCCAAGGCCGGCGACAAAGGCGGCGATAGGGGTCGCAAAAAGCGCAGCCCGCGGGACGGCGCGCGCGGCACCGCGCTCCCGCCGGAGATGCACTGGACGGCGATGGGGCTCGAGCACAAGGCCGGGCAGCGCACGGTCGACAGCGATCTTCCCGAAGGGTTGCGGCGGGTGGAGGGCGCGGGCGACACCGACCCGGACGACGACGCCGACGACGATCAGAACATCCGCGGCGAGACCGGCATCGACGGGCTGCGCACCGAGGACGATCTGCCGCTGCTGGATCTGGACGACGTCGCGATCTTGTTGCGCGCAAACCAGCTGCTGCGGGGCGTGAAGAAGCCCTTCGCGCACCTGTTCGTCGACGAGGCGCAGGATCTGTCGCCCATGAAGCTGTCGGTGCTGATCGGGCGCACGCCCAAGCCGTCGATCACGCTGGCGGGCGACACCTCGCAACGGCTCTTCCTCGACAACGGCTTCGGCGACTGGCGCGCCGTCCTCGGACACCTGGCGCTGGCCCACGTGGCCGTCGAGCCGCTGCGGATCGCTTACCGGTCGACGCGTGAGATCCTGGCGGTGGCGCAGTCGGCGATGGGCCCCCTGGCCGATCCCGATCCGCCCGAGGCGCCGCGCAGCGGGGCGCCGGTCGAGGCGTTTCGCTTTCCGTCGGCCGGGGCGGCCGTCGCGTTTCTGGCCGAGGCGCTGCGGGACCTGGTCGTCCGGGAGCCACGCGCGACCGTGGCGCTGCTGGCGCGCCACCCCGAGCAGGCCGATCGCACTTACGAAGGCCTGCGCCGCGCGGAGGTGCCGGCGCTGCGCCGGGTGCGCGCGCAGGAGTTCGCCTTTCGCCCGGGCGTCGAGGTGACCGACGTGCGCCAGGTCAAGGGGCTAGAGTTCGACTACGTCGTGATGTTGGACGTGAACGCCAGCAGCTATGGCCGCGACGACGAATCGCGCCACCTGTTCCACATCGGCGTGACCCGCGCCGCGCACCAGCTGTGGCTGATCGTGACCGGGCAGGGCAGCCCGCTCCTGCCGGAGGGGCTCGTCGAGGGGTAGTCGGGGCGGGTCGCTACTTTTCGCCGCTGTCTTCGCCCGGGGGCTTGCTGGGTTTTCCGGCCTTGCCGCCGGCCTTGCCGGATTTGCCCGGCTTGCCACCGCCCTTTTCGCCCTTCGCGGGTGAGCTCGGCTCGGCCGGCGCGCTTTCGGCCGCGCCCTTGTCGTCGTCCGAGGGCTGCGAATCCGCCGATTCCGCGGCCTGACGTTTTTCCTCTTCGTCGTGCAGCCGCTTGGTCTCGGCGTCTTCCCGCCGCTTGTCATCGTCCTGCGCGCGCTTCACGGCGTCGGCAGCTTCCTTCTCCATCTCCTTGTCGCGTTTCTCGGCGCAGCCGACCGGCTCGCACTCGCCGGGGCAGTCGCATTTCCCCTTCTTGCTGGTGCAGGCGCATCCGTTTCCTTTGGCGTAGCAGCCGCAGGCATTGGGGGTCACCCCCGACGGCGCGGACGAGGTGGCCTTGTCCGCGGAAGGTTTGGTTTTCTTGGAATCCTTGGCGGCGGCGACCGCGACCACCAGCCAGAGGCCCAGGGCGACGACCCCGCGGACAAAAGACAAAACGGACCCCGATCGCATCACCTCGTTCGCCCCCCCCATGTGACCGCGAGGATCGCGTGCCGCGCGCCAGAAATCAATCGCAAGCGCCAGGCGCCTGGCAATCGATTGACACGATCTCGGCATCCGCCCATCCTCTTGGGCATGAACGACGATCTTGGAGCGGCGTCGGAGGCGCAGCGCGCGAGGGACGGGGAGCAGCTGAAGTTGCTGGCGGCGTTCCACTTCGTCGGTGTCGGGTTGGCCGCCCTGGGAATGCTCATGTTGTACGGGCACTACGCCATGTTCAACAACATGATGAGCAATCCGAAGGTCTGGGCCAACCAGGCCGCGCCTCCGCCCGCCGAGCTCTTCGCCGGCATGAAGTGGTTCTATGGCGTGTGCGCCGCGGGTCTGCTCGGCACGGGCGCGCTCAACCTGCTGGCGGGCCTCTTCCTGCGCGCCCGGACGCATCGCATCTTCACGTTCTTGGTGGCCGGCATCAACTGCTTCTACATGCCGCTCGGCACCGCGCTGGGCATCTTCACGTTCATCGTGCTGCTCCGGGACTCGGTCCGGAAGCTCTACGAGCCCGCGCGGCCTTCGCTGGGCGACTAGCGAGCCGGCCGGCCGACCCCTTCCGTCGAGCTCCGCCACAATCGTGTCGGGGGATCAATACGCCTGGCGGCTCTTCTGACGGCCGAGAACGGTCAGGAAGATGATCTTCAGGTCCCAGAAGAAGCTCCAGTTGTTGATGTAGTGGAGGTCGTGCTCCACGCGTTTCTTCATCCAGCCGATGGTCGGCGTCTCGCCGCGCCACCCGTTGACCTGGGCCCACCCGGTGATTCCAGGCTTCACTTTGTGCCGCAGCATGTATCCCGGGATCAGGGCCCGGTACTGCTCGTTGTGCGCGACGGCGTGGGGGCGGGGACCGACGATCGACATCTCGCCGGTCACCACCTGGAGAAACTGGGGGAGCTCGTCCAATGAGGTCCGGCGAAGGATTCGACCCAGCATGGTGACCCGCGGGTCGTTCCGCCGCGCCTGCTCGATGTGCGGACCATCCTCACAGACCGTCATGGTACGGAACTTCAGGATGCGGATCTCCTTGCCGTTGAGCCCATACCGGCGCTGGCGAAAGAAGATCGGTCCTGGCGAGGTGAGCTTGACCAGCAGCGCGATCACCGCCAGCGGGATGGCGATGATGAGCAGGATGATCGATCCCGCCACCAGATCCTCGACCCGCTTCAGCCAGCCGTAGCCACCGCGAAACGGCGTGTCTTGCACGCTGAGCAGCGGAGAGACCCCGATCGCGGTCCAGCGGGCGCACAACATGTCGTAAGCCAGAAAGTCGGCCACCAGGTAGACGCTGGCGGTCGTATTGGTCAGGGCGCGCATCAGATCCCCGATCCGCTCCTCGGCGCGCAGGGGCAACGCGATGTACACCACGTCGATGAGACCCGCCCGACAGGCTCCGATCAGATCGGCGCTGCCCCCCACGTGCTGGCAAGGCGTGCCGGTGAAGACATGCCGGCGATCTGCACTCCGGTCGTCGTAGACCCCGACCAGGTTCAACCCCAACCATGCGCGCTCTCGGATCTGCTCGCAGAGCCGCTCGGCGCCGGGGGTGGCCCCCACGATCGCGACGGAGCGGAGGTTCTTCCCTCTCGACCACAACGTCAGCAGGATCATGCGACTCACGATCCGCCAGCCGGACAGCGCCAGCGGCGCGCCAACCAACCAGCCAAAGAATATGACTCGGGAGAAATGGGTCGAGGTCTTGGTGGCGAACAGGGAGAAGATCAGCACCGACGCCGTCACCATCCAGGAGAGCAAAACCGGCTTGGCCTCGCTCGCGAAATGCTCGGTGTACCAGGGCCGGTAGACGTGCAGCACCTCGGCCGCGACGCTGAAGACGACGAGAGCGACGATGGTCGCGCCCCACATCTCCGGTCGCCAGGGTTGGCCGTGGAAGGCGCAGGCCAACCGGTGCGCCACCGCGATCAAAATGATGTCCACCGCCCGTTGGAAAGGGTGAAGAACGTCCTCGTGTGTCCTTAGCTTCTTGGAACTCAACTTTGCCCTTCCCTCAATCGTCGTGCCGAATGTGTAAGGAACCTTGTCGATTGTGTAAGCGAAGGACGTGCCAGGTCCCGTTTGGGCTGGCCTGCACCGCACGGGCCGCAGGATCGCGACGATCGGGGCCACGCATCGCGTAGGTAGCGCCGCCGTCGAAACGCGACGCCCAGAGAGTCACGGCCAGGTAACGGACTGGCGCGCCGCCCGCCGTTCCAAAAATGGCCTTTGCCGCGTCAGGCCGGCGGCGACAGCTCGAGCGTAATCACGATCGACTTGGAGGCGGGTTGGTTGCTTCCGGCGGCCACACTGTTCACGGGGACCAGCACGTTGGTCTCGGGATAGTAGGCGCCCGCGCAGCCCCGGGGGATCTGGTAGGGGACCGCCCGGAACCGTTCGGCGCGCCGCCGCTCGCTGGCGAAATGGCTGATCAGGTCGACCGGCTGATCTTTCTCGATGCCGCGGTCCCGCATGTCGTCCGCATTCAGGAAGACCACCCGACGGCCCCCGAAGATCCCGCGGTAGCGGTCGTCCTCGCCGTAGATCGTGGTGTTGAACTGGTCGTGGCTGCGCACGGTGGTGAGCAGCAGCTGCCCCTCGCGGAGCGCGTGGTCGGGGATCGGGTGCACCGTGAACTGCGCGCGGCGGGTGGGGGTGGTGAAGTTCCCCTCGCGCGGGCCGTTCGGCAAGTAGAAGCCGCCCGGCTCCCGGACCCGCCGGTTGTACTGCGAGAAGCCGGGGACCACGTGCTCGATGTGTTCCCGGATGCCGTCGTAGTTGTCGATCAGGCCCTGCCAGTCGACGCGCGTCTGGTTCCCCAGCGTCGCGAGCGCGATGCCGCCGACGATGGCCGGCTCGCTGCGTAGGTGCTCGGAGGCCGGCGGCAGGACACCCCGCGACTGATGGACGACGCCGGTGGTGTCCTCGACGGTGACGAACTGCTCCCCCGAGGCCTGCAGGTCGCGCTCGGTGCGGCCGAGGCAGGGGAGGATCAAGGCCTGCTGTCCGGTGATCAGGTGTCCCCGGTTGAGCTTGGTGGCGATCTGCACGGTCAGCGCACAGCGCTGCATCGCCTCCGCGGTGTAGTGGGTATCGGGCGAGGCGCTCAAGAAATTGCCGCCCAGGCCCACGAAGACCTTCACCCGGCCGTCGTGCATGGCGCGGATGGTGGCCACGGTATCGAACCCGTGCTGGCGGGGCGGCGAAAAGTCGAACTCCTTGCCGAGTGCCTCCATGAACTCGTCGCTCATCTTTTCCCAGATGCCGACCGTCCGATCCCCCTGCACGTTGCTGTGGCCGCGCACCGGGCACAGGCCGGCGCCCCGGCGTCCGATCTGCCCGCGCAGCAGGGCGAAGTCGACGATGGTCTGCACGTTGGCCACGCCGTTGCCGTGTTGGGTGATCCCCATCGCCCAGCAGCAGATCATCCGCTCCGACGCGCTGGCGATCTCGGAGGCCTGGCGGATGAGCTCGCGCGAGACGCCGCTGCTCGCCACGATCTTCTCCCAGCTCTCGGCCTCCAGATCGGCGGCGAAGGTCTGGAAGCTCTCGGTCTGGTGGGCGATGAAGTCGTGGTCCAGCACCCGACCGCCCGACGCGCGATCGGCCTCCAGCATCTCCTTCATGATGCCCTTCAGAAGGGCGACGTCGCCGTTGACCCGGACCGGCAGGTGCAGACAGGCGATGGCCGTCCCGCGACCGAGCAGGCCCAGCGGCTCCTGCGGGTTCTTGAACCGGAGCATCCCCGACTCCTGCAGCGGGTTGACGCTCACGATCTTGCAACCGTTGCGGGCCGCCTTCTGCAGCTCGGTCAACATGCGCGGGTGGCAGGTGCCCGGGTTCTGACCGATGATGAAGATGCAGTCGGCGTAGGAGAAGTCTTCGATCTTGACCGTCGATTTGCCGATGCCGATCGTCGGGGTCAGGCCGGTGCCGCTCGATTCGTGGCACATGTTCGAGCAGTCCGGCAGGTTGTTGGTGCCGAGCTGGCGGGCGAAGAGCCCGTAAAGGAACGCGGCTTCGTTGCTGGCGCGCCCCGAGGTGTAGAAAGCCGCCTCGTTCGCCGACCCCAGCGCTTTGAGCTCGCGCGCGACGAGCTCGAACGCATCCGCCCAGGCGATCGGCTGGTAGTGGGTCGCGCCCGGGCGTCGCACCATCGGGTGGGTCAGGCGCCCCTGCTGGTCCATCCAGAAATCGCTCTGCTGCAGCAGAGCGGCGACCGAGTGTTTGGCGAAGAAGTCGGGCGTCGCCCGCGCCTTCATCGCCTCGCTCGCGATCGCCTTGGCGCCGTTCTCGCAGAACTCGGCGGCCTTGCGCTCGCCGTCCGGATCGGGCCAGGCACAGCTCGGGCAGTCGAAGCCGTCCTTCTGATTGATCGTGGTGAGCGTGCGCAGGCTGCGTTTGATCCCCATGTCCCGAACGCCCCGGTGGACTGTCTCCCAGATCGACGTGAAGCCGGCGGCGACGAGGTCGCGCTTGCCGATCTTGGCGGGCTTCTTCTCCGGGGGCGGCTCGTCGCCCGGGGCGCCGGTCGCGAGGTGGGCGTCGGCCGCGCCGCCGGGCGCGTCAGGCGTATTGGCCATGGGCGCCCTGCCGCGTGTGGATCCCTTCGACGCGATTCGCGCCGCAGTAGACGTTGAATCCGCCGTTGCGAACGAACCCCAGCAGCGTCATCCCGGCGGACCGGGCGATCTCGACCGCCAGGCTGGAAGGTGCACCGACGGCCAGCATCACCGCGATCCCGGCCACGGCGGCTTTCTGCACCAGCTCGAAGCTGGCGCGCCCGCTGACCACCAGCACGCTGTCCGGATCCGGCAAGCGTCCTTCCAGAATGCGGGTGCCGATCAGCTTGTCGACGGCGTTGTGGCGCCCCACGTCTTCGTGCACGTCGAGCGGCGTTCCGTCGGGCCGAAAGAGGCCGGCGGCGTGCAGTCCACCGGTGCGTGCGAAGGCGGCCTGCGCCGCGCGCAACGCCGCGGGCAGGGCGTGAACGACGTCGGCCGTTAGACAAAGGTCACTGGACCGAGGCACATCGGCCGGAACGGCCAGCAGCGCCGACAGATCGGTCCGCCCACAGACCCCACAGGCGCCGCTGGTGACGAACGGCCGCCGGGCCGTCTCCAGCGCCGCCTCCGCCTCCGGGGACAGCTCGACCATCACCGTGTCCTCGTCCACCGTTTCCAGCGAGTGGATCTGCCGGCCGTCGGTGATCACCCGCTCCCCGAACAGGAAGCCGGCCGCCAGCGCGCGATCTTCGCCGGGCGTGCGCATGGTGGTGGAGATGACGCGGACGATGCCTGCCGCGCGGGCTCGGATCTCCAGCGGACGCTCGACCGCCAGCCAGTCCTGCACCGAGGTGGTGACGCCACCCCGCACCCGGACCACGGACGCTTCCAGCTCTTTGGCCATGGGGCGAGCCTACCGCACGCGGGGGCCGTCAGTGCGCGGTGGGGGGGTGGACATTGACCAGGGTCGGCACCTCGTGCGCGGGGGCCCGGCGCTCCTGCCGCAGGCTGGGGCGCTGCTCGGGCTGCTGGCGGCTGACCTCGACCCGCCCGGCGCTCTTGATCGACGCCTCGATGGCTTCGATGACCCGGAGGTCGGCCAGCCCTTCCCGTCCCGAGGCCGTCGGCACGCGACCCTGCCGGATGCAGCCCGCAAACTCGATCAGCTCGGGCGCCACCTGATCCCGCTTCTTGAAGATCTTCTTCTTCGACTTGCCGTTGCTGGTCAGCTCCCAGGCCAGATCGGTGGATGCGCCGTAGGCGGGGCTCACGCAGAGGGAGCCCTCGGTCCCGACGACGGTGTAGCTCGACTGCTCCGCGGCGCCGAAGCTGCACGTGATCTGCGCCAGCCGCTCGCCCGGGAAGCGAAGCAGCGCGCCGACCTGCTCGTCGATCTCGGCAAAACGTTGCTCGCCGCGCTTCTGGGCGGCGAACGCGACCACCTCGGTCGGCTCGTCCCGAAAGACGTACCTCGCCGCGTTGATGCAATAGATGCCGATGTCCCGCAAGGGCCCGCCGTGGTGAACCGACTGCGTGCGCGTGTTGCCGGCCAGGATCTGCTGCGAGAACAGCGCCGAAAAATAGCGCGGCTCGCCGATCTCTCCCCGGTGGACCAGCTCGATCGCCGAGAGGTTCGCTTCCTCGAAGTGCAGGCGGTAGGCGATCATCAGCTTGACGCCGCAGTCGGCGCAGGCCGAGATCATCCGCTCCGCGTCGGCGCTGGAGCCCGCGATCGGCTTCTCACACAGGACGTGGACGCCGGCGCGCGCCGCCCGGATCGCGTAGTCGGCGTGCAGATCGTTGGGCAGCGCGATGTAGACCGCGTCGACGGCGCCGGTCCTCAGGAAGTCGTCGTAGCGCTCGTAGGGCAGGGCGTGCTCGACGCGGTATCGGTCCTGCAGGGCCCGCAGCTTGGTTTGGTCGTCCGAGAAGATCGCCGCCAGCGTGCAGCTGCGTTTGGCGTTCTTGAAGGCCGGCAAGATCGCGGATTGCGCGAAATATCCCTGGCCGATCACGGCGAAGCGCACCGGGCCCTTGCGGGCCGTCGCGGTTGACGTCATTCCACAAATCTAAGAATGGTGCGCGAAATCGCAATGCGGCAGCGCCCGTTACGTCGACGTGACTACCTACCAAGAAGCTCGTCACCTGGGCGTGTCGGTAGAGCCGGGACCGTCGAGGGTTCCGGTCGGGGGCCGTCTGGCACAGCGGGTGCAGTTGCCGAAGCCGCGACCACGGGATGGCGCATCCAGGAGAACGGTGATGATCCAAGACGATGTCGACGGCGATGGGCAGGGATTGATGGGAGCCTTGGACCGAGAGTCAGAATCGGACGTGGTCGTCTTGACGGAAGACGACGTGCTTCTGATGGAGGACGCGGCGAGAGGGCTCGATCCGGTCCGATGGGCCGGGCAGGTCGTAACCCTAGCGGAGGAAGATCTGATCCTGATCGACGATGACTGCGTCGACGAGGCGGGGGTCGAATCGTTTCCGGCCAGCGACCCGCCGTCCTGGACGTCGGGCGTCGACCGGCCCCCGAGGCCGCCGCGCGAGGCGATGGTCCGCGCCGCCTAGCCGGCGGCGGCCGAGGTTCGCTCGCGGCGGATCTCTTCCGCGAAGAGGCGCTGCATGAGCTTGGCGGTCCCGCTCTTGCCGCCCCCCACGTGCGCCGCCAGCGCGTCGGCGAATTCGGCGGCCGACTGAAACCGCTCGGCGGGATCGAGCGCCAGCGCCTTCTCGAGGATGCCCGCGGCGGGATCGGGCAGCTTTCGAATCCCGATCAGATCCTCGGGCGTGATTCCGTTGGCGGCCCGGTAAAGGACGTCCAGATCGTTCTCGCCCGTGTAGATCAGCCGGCCCGTCAGGCAGTAGTGCAGGACGTGCGCCAGGGAGAACAGATCGCTCCGGTGATCGACGGCCTGGCCGCGGGCCTGTTCGGGCGACATGAAGTTCGCGTTCCCCTTCACCATGCCGACCTGGGTCTGGCTGACGCGCCGGTTCGACTTGACGATGCCGAAGTCGGAGAGCTTCACCTCACCTTGGAGCGACACCATCACGTTGCCCACGGAGACGTCGCGGTGGACGATGCCCATGTGCGCTCCGGCGCTGTCGTGCCGCTCGTGCGCGTAGGCCAGCGCCATCAACGTCTCGTGGGCGATATAGTAGGCGAGGGTCTCGGGCAGCCCGTAGGCGCCGAATTCGGATTGCCGGTTCACCAGTTTGGCCAGGTCGCGGCCCACGATGTACTCCTGGGTCATGAAGTACTCGCCGCCGACCACGCCGAAGTCGAACACCGGCACGATGTTGGAGTGCACCAGGCCGGCCTGCAGCCGCGCCTCGTCGATGAACTGAGCCACCGCCTCCTTGTCGCGGGCCAGCTCGGGCCGCAGGCGCTTGAGCACGAAGTGGCGGGTGAACCCTTCGACACCGCTGGCCTCCGCGATGAAGAGCTCGGCCATGCCGCCTTCGCCCAATCGATCGACCAACCGATAGCGACCGAAAACCGAGCCCACCTGGGCCGGTCCCAGGGCTCGAGGGATGGAGGTGGCGACCATCATGGGCGCCCCGACGCTGGGAATGCTCATGGCCTTCCCGTCGGTGATCGGTCCCCGCGCGTGGGGCGGGGTGCGGGTGGCCGGGATCGTCCCCGCCACCGCACGCGGCCGCGCCGGCGTTCCAAACTTGGAGGTCGGCTCATGCAGGATCGGCTCGGGGATGACCCCCGCGTCCTGGCGTCGACGGCCCGCGATCACGAGGCCGATGCCCCCCAGGCCGATGGCCACGGCCAGGCCCCAGACCATGGGATGGTCGCCGAACCGGGGAATCTGGGAGACCGTTGGCGCGACGACGGCCGGCAGGACGACGGGACGTCCCAGCAGCAGCACCGGCTCGCGCTCGGGGCTGGCCGAGAGCCGGCTGGCCGCCATCACGTAGGTGCGATCGCCGATGGAGACCACGCCGGAGCTCAGCCGTTGCTTCCGGGCGAGGGTGATCAGGTTGTCGCCCGCCCGCCCGATGTCGGGCCCGCGCGCGGCCAGCAGGTGGTCCGCCATGACCACGCGGACCAGCGGAAACTCGGCGCGATACGATCGCCACCACTCTTCATTCTCGAAAAGATCCAGCAACGTCGCGCCGTCCACCTGATCTCGGAGCGCCGCCTCGAGCGGCTGGAGCTCGGCGG
>CALAOV010000098.1 GCA_937889515.1 uncultured Myxococcales bacterium
ACCCGCGCCGGCGAGGCGCTGGCCGAGATCGCCCGCAAACGCGCCGCGGGCGAGGGCCCGCTGCTCTACGGCGCGGCCGGTATTCCCGGAGCTCCGTCAACCGTCGGCGCGCCCGAGCCGATCAGCGCCGGACCCCCCGAAGTAGCTCATTAGACTGGCCATCGGGCCCGATTCCGGTGTAACCACTTGGGTGTCGGCTCGCGCATATCCGCCGGCCCCCACCGGTCTTAATACGGTTGCTCTGGAAAGGAGAAGCTTAACTATGTGTCACACCCGCTTCGTCTCGTCCTCCGTGGTTGTTTCCGCAGGACTCTTGGTCTTGGCCGTCGGTTGTGCCGCCCCCGGCCGGGGCGACAGCGGCACGGCTGGCACCTCCGGTCAGGGAAGCGGCGGGAGTGGCAACAGCTCGGGCGTCGCCGGGACGAACGGATCCGGCGGGAGCAGCCAGGGTGGCCAGGGCGGCGACATCGTGATCCTCACGGGCACCGGCGGTGGTAGCGGCGGCAGCAGCGGCGCTGGCACCACCGGAAGCGGCGCGGCCGGCACCGGCTCAGGCGGCACGTCGTCGACCGGCGCCGCCGGCGCGGCGGGCGGCCCGGCCAAAATGGCCTGCACCAGCGCCACCTCGGATCCCCTCCCGTACACGGGCGGATACACGGCCGATTCGACCAATCACTCGAATGCGACGGCGACCGCATCCGCCATGTCGACCGACGAAAAAGCGCAACAGATGAGTGGTCTGCTTCAAAGCGGCACGGCGAACTACAACGTCTTCAATCAAGACACCAACACCAGCCGCGGAATTCGGGGCTTCTACTACCGCGATGGCCCGCGGGGCGTGAACCTCAATGCCACGGGCGACGGCAAGAGCGACTACTCGACGGCCTTCCCGGTTGCGATGGCGCGCGGTGCGACGTTCGATCCGGACCTCGAGTACAAGATCGGGGAGGCTATCGGCGACGAGATGCTCGCCTCCGGCAACACGGTCCTGCTGGCGCCCACCGTGAACATCCTCCGTCACCCGGCCTGGGGACGGGCGCAGGAGACCTACGGCGAGGATGTGTTCCTGCTGGGCCGGCTGGGCAGTGCGCTCGTCAGCGGCGTTCAGCAGTACACCGGCGCCTGCGTCAAGCACTTCGCGGCCAACAACATCGAGGACGGACGGGAGACCGCCAACGCCACGATGGACGAGCAGACGCTCCGCGAGGTCTACGGGCGCCACTTCGAGATGATCGTGCAGGAAGGCGGGGCCTCCTCGGTCATGGCGGCTTACAACCAGGTCAACGGGACGCACTCGACCGAGAGCGTGCACCTGCTGACCGACCTCTTGCGGACCGACTTCGGATTCCAGGGCTACGTCCTGTCCGACTGGTGGGCGATGTCGAACGGCACCAGCAAGCAGGTCCCCTACCCGCAGGCCAGCACGCTCGAGCCGATCGCGCAGGCCGGCGTCAATGCCGGCCTCGATATGGAGCTCCCCTGGCGATACAACTACTCGACCCTCACCGCGCTGGTGACCGCCGGCAGCGTTTCGACGACGAAGCTCGCCACGTCGACGGCCCGGATCCTCGAGCAGAAGTACCGCTTCCACTCCGACAAGATGACGGGCTACGGTCTCAAGACGCCATTCACGATGCTGGACGGGAACACCAGCATCCAGAAGAACGATCAGGTCGACCCCGCCATCGGCGTGAGCCACATCGCGCTGGCCGAGACGGCCGCGGAAGAGTCGATGGTCCTGCTCAAGAACGACAACAGCGCGCTGCCGATCAACCGGACCACGGTCAAGAAGATCGCAGTCATCGGCGCTAGCCTTTCGTACACGATTCAGCAGACCAACAGTCAGGACAGCTGCTCGCTCTCCACGGGGATGAATCCCCAGCTCACCTGCTCGATGGATTTCACCACCAACGTGCGCACCGGCGACAACGGATCGAGCCGGGTCTTCTCCGACCCGGCCAAGTCCGTGGGCCCCTTGGCGGGCATCAAGGCCGACGCCGGTAGCATCACCGTGACCGGCTACAACAGCGCCAGCGCCGCACAGGCTGCAGGATTCGACATCGCCGTCGTGATCGCGGGGCTCACGCCGCAGGACGAGGGGGAGGAGTACACCGGCGCGGGCGATCGCACCACGGGCGGGATCGGTTCCACCACCCACGCGGTGAACTTCGGTCTCGACGCCAAGGGAAACAGCGGGGTGCAAAATGGCCTCATCAGCAGCACGGTGACCGCCGCTGCGGCCCTGGGCGGTAAGCCGGTGGTGGTCGTGCTGGAAGGCGGCAGCGTCATCGACATGCCCTGGTACTCGAGCGTGTCTGCCGTCGTCATGGCCTGGTATCCGGGAATGGCGGGCGGCACGGCGCTCGGCAAATTGCTGTTCGGCGACGTGAACTTCAGCGGCAAGCTGCCCATCACCTGGGATTCGAACGCCAGCCATTGGCCAACCTTCGGGAACAACAACGGCACCACCCAGATGGACTACTGGCTGGGATATCGCTATTTCGATCACCAGGGGACCGCGCTCAGCCCGACGACCGGGTCGTTCCCCTTCGGCTACGGGCTCTCCTACACGACCTTCAACTACGGCCTCGACGCCTCGACGCCGCTGGTCCCGTGCTCGACCGTCCCCGCCGACGGCACCGTCCCGGTCACCGTGGACGTCTACAACAACACCGGCGTCGCCGGCAGCGAGACCGTGTTCGTGTTCGTCCAGTATCCGGGGACGTCGGTAACCAACCGCGCCGGCGCCAGTTACAAAGAGCTCAAGGCGTTTCGCAGGGTCTCGCTGGCCGCCAACCAGGGCGCGCGCGTCACCATTCCCCTGCGGGTCAAGGATCTGAAGTACTGGAACACCGCCCAGAGCAGCTGGGCTGTCGAGAGCGGCACGGTCAAAGTGATCGTGGCACCGAACGCCAGTGCGGCCGCCACCCCGTGCAGCAATGGACTGGGCAGCAATTGCTCGCTGTCCGACACGTTTACCGTAACCCCGTGAGCCAAGCCGTGAGCCGATGAGCGCGAGACCGATCTCCAAGTCCTTTTCCGCCGTTGTCGTCGTTCCATTCGTCTCGTTGATCGCGCTCGGGGCTGTCCGCTCCGCGCGCGCCAGCGATGACGATCCGTTTGCCGGTGATGCGCCCGGGGCGGCCCACCCGGCGGCGCCCACGGCGAGCGTGGCCCCGGCGCAGAGCCAGGGGCCGCCGGCCGCTCCCGAGACGCCGGCCAGCGCAGAGCCCGGCATCATCCAGCAGCTGCCAGCGTCGGCGTATCCCGAGCCGTACACGCGGGGCCTCTACGGCAGCTCGCTCTGGCTGGATATGCAGGGTCTGCAGTGGCCCTACACGCCGCAGACCGGGATCGGCCTGTCGGGCTATGGCTGGCTCGACAACATGTACCGGTTGGTCCGCCTGGGAGGCAATCAGCCGTCCGACCACACCACCAAGCTGTTCCAGCAGGGTCGATTCCTGTTTCGGGTCACCCCGACCTATACCAACGGGAGCTGGTTCGTACAGGCCCAGGCCGAGATCGTCGCCAACAAGGATCAGATCAACGCCCAGGCCAACGGTCTCGTCGATGCCGATGACGTCTGGGTCCGCACCGGCGTCTGGCAACAGTGGGACGTGACGGTGGGTCGATTCCAGGCGTTCGACGTCTACCCGCTGGGAATGGGCCTGGACCTCAACAGCGACGAGCGGCTGGGCGCCTATGACGTCAACAACACGCCGCCCGTGCTCTACGCCGCCGACTTCCTGCTCTACCGGCCATCGGGACCCGGAGATGTCGCGGTTCACGTCTACCCGACCCGCTACCTTCGCTTCGAGCTCCTCGGACAGTACGGGAACTCCGGTTCGGAGAACGTGGTGGGCGGCCGCCCCGCGGTCATCTTCGACATTGGCTGGCTCAAGCTGAGAGGCGCCGTCGAATACCAATACGAGTTTGCCCAGGATCCGTCGCCGCAGAACAAGAACACCATCCGCAACCGCGGGGGCGGCGGGTCGGCGCAGATCGTCTTGGCGCCTTACCTCGAGTTTGGCGCGAACGCCGCCGTCGCCATCGTCGACGTCGCGAATACGCAGTCGGCCGGCATGGAGAATCTGTCGCAGTCCGGAAACAAGTACAGCTTCGGTGGATTCGCCAACGCCGCCCCCTTCCACGGTGCCCTGCCCAACTTGCTGTTCGGTCTCGGGGCGAACTTCACGAGCTTCCACGACCTCAACGTCAACGCCTCGACCGGCTCTTACGAGCGCTCGACGAACTTGCAGATGTTCTTCGCGGCTCAGTACCTCTGCTACCGGCAGCTCTTCGTCAAGGCGGTGTTCGGCTACGCCAAGTCGCACTTCGAAAACGAGAACACCCTCAACCCCTACGACGACGACATGCTCAGCCTGCGCGTCCGCCTGATGTATTTGTTTTGATCGGAACCCTGGAAGGGTTCCGCGCCTCCCGCGACGAGCTCGGGCCGGCAAAGCCGTCCCTCCCCCAAGCGATCTAATCGGAACGGTCGACTCGAAACCTTGTCTCCTTCGTCGCGTTACATGACGGGGTGGCCGACGGTTACTTTTCCCTAGGCGCACCCACATTGCGCACAAAGAAACACAACGAATTACAATTGGGTGACATTTGAATCTCTAGAGTGGGTGCATGACGATTTCGGGTTTGGTGGTGGGGACTTACCTGACCGTCCTGCTGGTGTTGGCTTTCTACGGGTTTCATCGCAGCTCTCTGGTCTGGCACTACTACCGGAATCGGCATAATCGGCCGCGGCCCCTGGGGCGGTTCTCGGAGCTGCCGGCGGTCACCGTCCAGCTGCCGCTTTTCAACGAGATGTACGTGGTCGAGCGGCTGCTCGACTCGGTGGCGACCATCCGCTACCCGCGCGACCGCTTCCAGATCCAGGTCCTCGACGACAGCACCGACGAGACCCAGGAGATCTGCCAGCGCAAGATCGCAGAGCTGGCGGTGCGCTACCCCGAGCTGGACGTCGAATACATCCACCGGACCGACCGCAGCGGGTTCAAGGCCGGCGCGCTGCAACACGGCCTGCACACCGCCAAGGGCGAGTTCATCCTGATCTTCGACGCCGACTTCTTGCCGCTGCCGGACATCCTGGAGCGGGCCATCGACCACTTCAGCGATCCCAAGGTGGCCGTGGTGCAGTGCCGCTGGGAGCACGTCAACCGCGACTTCTCCGCGCTGACCGAGGTCCAGGCGCTGATGCTGGACGGACACTTCATCATGGAGCACGCCGGCCGCAACTGGTCGGGCCGCTTCTTCAACTTCAACGGGACCGCCGGCCTGTGGCGGCGGGCGGCCATCGCCGACGCCGGCGACTGGCAGCACGACACGCTGACCGAGGATATGGACCTTTCGTACCGGGCGCAGCTGCGGGGCTGGAAGTTCGTCTACCTGCCCGAGATCGCGGCGCCCGCCGAGCTGCCGGTCGAGATGTCGGCCTTCAAGTCGCAGCAGTTCCGCTGGGCCAAGGGCTCGGTCCAGGTGGCGATGAAGCTGCTGTCCACGATCCTGCGGTCGAACGCGACCTTCGCGCAGAAATCGGAGGCGTTCTTCCACCTCACCAACAACCTGGCCTATCCGCTGCTGTGGGTGCTGTCGATCCTGCTGTTGCCGAACCTGGCGCTCCGGACCCACCACGGCTGGCGCGAGGTCTTGATGATCGATCTGCCGCTCTTTTTCGGCACGACGCTGTCGGTAGCATCGTTCTACCTGGCCTCTCAGCGCGAGATCGCGCTGCTGCGCAACCCGAACGAGAAGCCGCGCTTCGCCTGGGCGGCGCTCAAGCGGCTGCCGCTCGTGATGTCGATCGGCATCGGTCTGTGCGTGAATCAGACGCGGGCAGTGCTCGAGGCGCTTCTCGGCCGCGAGACCGAGTTCGTGCGCACGCCCAAGCACGGCATCCGCGGCCGTCTCGAGAGCTGGTCGAGCAACAAGTACCGCGCCGCCAAGTCGGTGACGCCGTTCATCGAGCTGACGATGGCCGCCTACTTCGTGATCGCGATCGGGGTGGCGATCGATCACCGCCACTTCATCTCGATCCCGTTCCTCTGCCTGTTCCTCTGCGGCTTCGGGTATGTCGGCTGGGGATCGCTCTTCGGCAGCCGCCGCCGGGGCGTCACCGTGGTCGCGCCCGCGGCCTACCCGGTCCTCGCCGATGGCTTGCGGGCGGGCGATTCGCTCTCGGGCGAGATCGTGATCGCGAACGGGCCCAATCTGCCCGCCGCCCTCGAGGCGTGAGGGCTCGGCGAGACCGGGCCGGAACGCGCGGCCGAGACGCCTAGAGCGTCTTTTTGATCATGTCTTCGATCTTGGCGCGGGGCACGGCCCCCACGACCTGACCGGCGACCTTGCCGTCCTTGAAGACCAGCAGGGTGGGGATGCTCCGGATGTCGTACTTCGAGGCGACGTCGGAATTCGAGTCGATGTCGCATTTCCCGACCCGAACCTTGCCGTCGTAGTCCTTGGCCAGGGCCTCCACGTGCGGCGCGATGGCGCGGCAGGGGGCACACCAGGCGGCCCAGAAGTCCACCAGCACGGGGAGCTTGGAGCCCAGCACCTCGGCTTCGAAGTTGGAGTCGGTGACCTCGACGATGTTCTCGGTTGCCATGGGCATGGCTTAGCATGCCAACCTGCGACCTCCAAGCCGACGGAGCGGATCATGGTAGATCTACGGAGTGGCGACCTTGACGGCGGTCGAGATCGGGGTTTACGCGCTGGCGGCCACGATCTATCTCGGGTACCTGCTCGGTCTCGGCAGGTCGGCGGACAAGGTCGGCCGCCTGGTCTTGGGCCTGGGCATCGTCCTGCATTTTTGCGACATCGCCGCCCGCTGCATGCACCGGGTGAACCCGATCTCGTCGACGCCGGAGGCGATGTCGCTGGTCGCCTTTCTGATCGCGGCCGGATACTTCCTGGCGGCGCTGCGCTACCGGCTGGCGGCCGCGGGCGCGTTCGCGGTGCCGGCGGCGCTGGCGCTGCTGGTGCTGGC
>CALAOV010000099.1 GCA_937889515.1 uncultured Myxococcales bacterium
TGGAGTTCAGACGTGTGCTCTTCCGATCGACAGCTTCTCCATCGAGGGCGCCCCGGTGGTCGCCGCCGGGGCGCCCTCGATGGAGAAGCTGTCGATAAAGAAGGTGACCGGCGTGGCGGTCCCGCCCCCGGTTCCGGTCCCGATGTGGACGCCGTAAAGAACGACCTGCGTCAGGTCAAACCCGGAGATTTGGGTCATGGCGCTGCCCAGATTGACCACAAACTCCTGCCAATCGGAGCCTTTTCCGGTGTTGAATGACGTTCCGACGAAGTCGAAGCTTGCTCCCGTGTCTGCGTAGGGCTCGATCTGTCCGTTGAAGGTCGAGCTGGCGTCTACCCGGATCCGGACGTGGAGCTTCCCGCCGGTCCAGTTCTGCAGGCCGGTCATCGGGTAGGACTTCGATTGGATGTCGACGTACTGATTGGCGCCCGAGAAGGGGGCCATGATCTGGAGCGCACCGGGATTGGGGCTCCCCTCGGTTCCAATCCAGCCGATGCTGGGCGTCGCGGCGCTGTTCGCCGCGCCCAGGTTGGTCGAATTCGGATCGGCGTAGGTGCTGAAGGCAAACCCCTGCGGGTTCGTGTCGAATGTGGCCAGGGCCACCCCCGTGATCGGTGCAGCGCCGTCTGCGAGGGTTCCGGTCGATCCGCCGCCACCGCTGGCGGCGGCGTCGCCGGCGATCTGGGAATTCTGGTTCGGGTCGGAGCCGAAGCACCCGCCGATGGCGAGGGACGCGACCAGCGCGGTGGGGAGCAAGCTCGTTTGTTTCTTCATGGTCACCCTCTACCACCACATCGTCGCGTAGATCGCGATCAGGTTGGCGTCCGCTTGCGGTACCCATTCGTAGGGATAAGAGGCGAACGCGTTCTTGCCCAGAAAGTAGTGCTGATATTCCAAAGTGACAGATTCATGCGTCACGAAGGCGGTCTTGAAGATCATGCGGCCCGTGAGCACGCCGAAGTCCAGTGAGCTGCCGCCCGGGTTCCCCGGCGTGCGCGAGTAGGCCGAGTCCAGATCGGGAAGGACCGCGTCGAACCGGCCGCCGAATCCGAGGTAGTAGAGCGGCGTGTAGACCGCGTCGAGCCCGAACTTCAGCTTCTTGGTGCTCATGTCCCAGGAGCCGTCTTGCGGGCCGGCGGGGGGCGCCTTGCTGTTGACCACCGAGAGCAATCCGAATCCGGTCAGCACCAGGTCGGGGCCGTCGCCCCACCAATCCTCGGGCGCCCGGGCCAGCGCGCCGAAGCTGAACGAATACTGGAGGCTGAAGTTGTCCACCGTGCCGGTCTCGTTCTCGGGGCCGTTGTAGACGCCGGTGTGGTTGTTGAACGTCTGGCCGAAGAAGTTCTGTTTGAACTGATAGCCGCCGTACGAGTGCAGCACCTCGATGATGTCGGCCATTGCGTTGATGTTGCGGGCGTCGATGTGCGACCAGCCCGCGTACCCTTCGCCGTACTCTCCGCCGCTGAGACGTGCCTCTACGCCGGCGACGGCCATGCTCCCCTGGATCGGCCCCTTCGCGCGCGGCGTGAGATCCGAGACGTCGACGCCCCGCGAGTTGATTGGATCCCAGTTGTCGTCGGGCGTCCAGGCGAACAGATAGTGCGCGCCCAGGGTTAGCAACTTCTGATATTTCGCGCCGACGTGCGCGTGCGCGATGAACGTCGAGCCCATCGGGACCGGTCCGGCGTAGGGCAAGTACTCGGCGTCGCGCTGGGAGAGATAGACCTTGCCGTTGTTGCTCCCGGACGGGACGTTGGTCAGCACCTGGTAATAGGGGTCGTTCAAAAACGGGACGACGTCCATCTTCGCCCCGAGACCCTGCTCGAGCGTGACGGCCCAGTCGCCCTTCGCGTCCAGGTTCGACAGGTTGGCGGTCAGCGTCTCACCGGTCTGGTGGGTGCGCCCGAAGAGATAGGTTTCGTACATGCCGCCGTCGTATTTCCCGGCGGTACCGTAACGATTCTGGAAGGTGCCGACGTTCCAGACCAGGCCACCGTAGTCGCCGAAGACGTCGGGGAAGTTCAGCGTCACGAACGCCTGATCGATCCCCTGCTGCGACTGCAGCGCGCGGTAGCTTCCGTCGGTCTGGTTATAGGCGTCGACGATGACGGTGGCAGTGACCCTCGAGTTGCCGTAGTGGAAGTCGAGATCGCTCCAGGGGCCGGTCACCGTGTTGGTGTAGTTCCAGGTGGTGTAAAGCGCGCCCGGCACGCGGGGCACGCCGTGCAGCTGGCAGCAATGGACCGCCGGTGGGGTTCCGGTCTGCGGGTTGTAGGACGTCCCGGCCGGCGGGAGGCCAGACCCCGACACGTTGTAGATGCTCGGCAGCTCGGTCGGCGTCGCGGGCCCGATGCTGGCACGTAACGGCGCGCGCAGGTACCCGTGGAAGTCGAACTTCCACTCGTCGGCAGCGCCGCTGGTGCTGGGGGTGAGCGTCTCCGCCTCCTTCGTCGACAGCATCGTTCCACCGCCGATCGACGGCGCGGTCGGCGATAGGCCGACGCCGGTGTCGGGTCCGGTGCCCGACTTCGTGGGCGTCGCCGGCGCGGCGGGTGGGGTCGGCGTGAGATTGATCGTCGGTGCGGGCGCCGGCGTCACCACCGGCGTGGGA
>CALAOV010000100.1 GCA_937889515.1 uncultured Myxococcales bacterium
ACTACCTCGACGCGCGGATCGCCAAGACCATCGGCAAGCCGGTCCAGCCCGACCCGAAGGACGTGAAGGGCTTCGCCGAGTTCTTCGCCCGCCACGGAAAGGGTCTCGCCATCGAGCGCGAGGCGGTCAACGCGCTGGAGTAACAACGCTCGCCATGCGATCGTGCGTTGGGCTGCGAGCGATGACCCGCGTGCGCCGTTTGTTTCGCCTCCTCCCCGTGCTGCTCGTCGCGCAGCTGCCAGCCGGGCTGGTCTCCGCCGCACCGGCCGGCGACGCCCCCGCCGTCGCGCGCGAGCGTCTGCTGCTCGATTTCGGCTGGAAGTTCCACCTCGGCAACGAATGGGGCAATGGCCAGAGCCTGGCAAAGTCCGGCTCGGGTATCGGGCCGGCCAGCGTCGGATTCGGCGACGCGAGCTGGCGCTCCGTCGATCTCCCGCACGATTGGGCCGTCGAGCTGCCGTTCGACCCGCGCGCCGACGCCGGGCACGGCTTCAAGGCTCTGGGCGGCGCGTTTCCCCAGAACAGCGTCGCCTGGTACCGCCGCACCTTCACGCTACCCGCGGCGGACGCCGGTCGGCGCCTCTGGCTCGAATTCGATGGCGTGTACCGGGACGCGACCGTCTTCGTCAACGGTTGGTTCGTCGGCCACCACGAGAGCGGCTACAGTGGATTCCGCTACGACATCACCGACGTCGCCGAGCCGGGCGGACGCAACGTCGTCGCCGTGCGGGTGGATGCCACCGAGAGCGAAGGCTGGTTCTACGAGGGCGCCGGGATCTACCGCCACACCTGGCTGGTCAAAACAGGTCCGCTGGCCATCGCCCCCGACGGCATTTTCGTTCGCGGAGGCTTCAAGAACAACACCCCCGGCGGTCCCGCCAAGGTTCAAATGGAGACCCGCCTCACCAACACCGCGGCCGTCCCCGCCGGCGCGGAGGTGGTGTGGACCATCCTCGGGCCCGACGGCCAGTCGGTCGCCACGACCCGGCGCCCCGCCCGCGTAGCTGGAGCCGCAACCGCGGACGTGGCCGGCACCGCCAGCGTGGCCGCCCCCCTGCTCTGGTCGCCCGAGACGCCGCGCCTCTATCAGCTCGTCACCACCGTCGAGGTCGCCGGTCGCGTCGTCGACCGGGTCACCACCGCGTTCGGCCTGCGCACGTTCGCCTTCGACGCCAAACAAGGCTTCCTCCTCAACGGCCGCCCCTACGTCATCCGCGGCACCTGCAACCACCAGGACCACGCCGGCGTCGGCGTCGCCCTGCCGGACCGGCTCCAGTCGTTCCGCCTCGAGCGGCTCAAGGAGATGGGCAGCAACGCCTATCGCTCGGCCCACAACCCACCCACGCCCGAGCTTCTCGACGCCGCCGACCGCCTCGGTCTCATCGTCATGGATGAAAGCCGCCTACTCGGTAGCGACGCCGCCAACCTCGATCGCCTGGAGCGCCTCGTGCGGCGCGATCGCAACCACGCCAGCGTCGCGATCTGGTCCCTCGCCAACGAGGAGTTCACCACCCAGGGCACGCCCTCGGGCAAGCGCACGGCCGCCACCATGCAAGCCCTCATCAAGCGCCTCGATCCCACGCGCCCCGTGACCTACAACTCCACCGCGGGCAACGACCGCGCCGGCATCAACGAAGCGATCGAGGTCCGCGGCTGGAGCTACCGCATCGGTGTCGACCGCATGGACGCCTATCACGCCGCCAACCCCCGGCAGCCCAACGTCGGCAGCGAGCAGGGCAGCACCCTGACCACCCGCGGCAGCTATGCCACCGACCGCGCGCGCTGCACCATGAGCGCCTACGACGACAACCAGACCGAGTGGTCCAACACCGCCAAGCAATGGGCCGGCTTTTTCGGTCCGCGCCCGTGGCTCTCCGGTGGGTTTGTCTGGACCGGCTTCGACTATCGCGGCGAGCCCACCCCGTACCAGTGGCCCTGCGTGAGCTCGCAGTTCGGAATCCTCGACACGGACGGTTTTCCCAAGGACAACTTCTGGCTCTACCAATCGTGGTGGACCGAGCGGCCGATGGTCCATCTCCTCCCGCATTGGAATTGGCGCGGTCGCGAGGGCCAGGAGATCGACGTCCGCGCCTACACCAATGCCGAGGAAGTCGAGCTGCTCCTGAACGGCCAGAGCCTCGGCCGTCAGAAGATGGCGCCGTTTTCCGAGCTCAAGTGGAAGGTCAAGTACGCGCCCGGCACGCTGGCCGCCCGTGCCTTCCGCGGCGGCGCCGTCGTCGCCGAGACCCGCGTCGAGACCACCGGGGTCCCGGCCGCCATTCGCCTCACGCCCGATCGCGCCGGCCTGCGCGCCGACGGCGAGGACGTCGCCGCCGTCACCGTCTCCGTCGTGGACGCCGAGGGCCGCGTCGTCCCCACCGCCAACGTCCCTGTCGCCTTCACCCTCGGCGGCCCCGGACGCATCATCGGCGTCGGCAACGGAGATCCAGCCTCCCGCGAGCCGGACGTCTTCGTGGGCGCCCCTGCTGCGCGGGCCCGCGCGATCGACCGATGGCGCTGGAAGAAGATCGCGGACCCGTATGCCGACACGATCGCCGAGGCCGCCCCGGGCCTCGACGTCTCGACCTGGCAGACGACCGACGTCCGCCGCGGAAACGGCCCTCTCGGCCCCCGCGAGCGCGGGCTCTTCCGCGCGACGTTCACCGTCACTTCCGCGGACCTCGCGGCCGAGGCGGTCGAGCTCCGGTTCGGCAAGATTGACGGCGACGGCCGCGTGTTCATCAACGGCAAACGCATCGGGCCCGGCGGTGATTCGCGCGCGGCCTCGGTCTACGACGTGAAAGCCCTGGTCCAGCCTGGCCCCAACACAGTCGCCGTCGCCATCGCCAACTACGGCGCCAGCGCCGGCCTCAGCCAGGGCGTCGAGCTGCGCCTCTACGACAAGCTGCCGGAACCCGCCTGGAGCCGCAGCACCTTCAATGGCCTCGCCCAGATCATCGTCCGGACCACGAAGCAGGCCGGCGCGATCGAGCTCACGGCCCGCGCCGCGGGCCTCGCCCCCGCCAGGCTCCCACTGGCCGCCGCCCCGACCACCCCGCGCCTGAGCGTCGAGTAAAATGATGCGGTTTCGGAACTTCGGGTAACTTAGGGCTATGGGTAGCCCTCGACTCATGAATGGTCTCCCCGTTGGCTTTGCGCTCTTTCTGGTGGTTGCTCCCGCCTGTGGAAGCTCGCCCTCCGGCTCGTCGGGCTCGGGCGGAACGGGCGAAAATGGAGGAACAGGCGGGACCGGGAATGGAGATACCGGCGGCGCGACCGGAACCGGGGGGGCGGCCTCCGGGAAAGGCGGCACGACCGGCACGACCGGCACCGGAGGCGCGGGCGCCGCTGGAGGCGCAGCGGCCAAAGGCGGATCGACCGGTTCCGGCGGAACTGGGGGCGCAGCCGGCGCGGCCGGCCAGCCGGGCGCGGCGGGGTCCGGTGGGCGCGCCGGCAGCGGCGGCAGTGTCGGATCGGCCGGAACCATGGGCTCGGGGGGCACGACCGGTGCGACCGGCGGCTCCACGGGCGCCTTGACGCCGCAAGAGGTAGTCAAGCTCATGTCCCCGGGCTGGAACCTGGGAAATTCCTTCGATGGCAACCCCAACGTGACCAGTTTTGGAAACCCTGCGCCGAACCAAACGCTGATCAACGCCGTGCACGCAGCGGGGTTCGAGACCCTGAGGCTCCCGGTAACCTGGACCTCTCACCTCGGCGCCGCGCCGACCTACACCATCAACTCGGCGTGGATGGCTCAAGTCGTCCAGACCGCACAGTGGGCCGTCGACGCCGGCATGTACGTCTTCGTCAACACGCACCACGAAGCGGATGGAAACAGCGGCTGGGTAACCTTCCCAGCGACAACCGCAGCCGCCCAAAGCGTGGCGGCCGAAGTCACGGCGGTGTGGACCCAGATCGCCACGGCCTTCCAATCCTTTGATAGCCGTCTGATGTTGGAGTGCTTCAATGAGCCGAATGAGGCCGGCGGCGGCAATACTTCGCAGGCACAAACGGACCTGAACATGTACCTCGAGGCGTGTGTCAATGCGATCCGCGGAACCGGCGGAGCTAACGCGACACGGATCATCATGATCCAACCGGTCGGCGCCAGCCCCAATCAGGCGGGCATACAGTCGATGCTGAAGGCAACCATTGTTAATGATCCCAACCTCCTCATCTCCATTCACACCTATTACCCCACCAATTTCGGTCTGGGTACCACCGCCATCGCCTGGGGAAGCACCACGGACTACACCAACATGCAGAATTCCATCAGCCAGCAGATCCGAGTCTGGTTGCCCACCCAGCCCATCGTCATCGGGGAATGGGGCTCCCAGGGTGTGCAGGCGACGGCCAACCGGGCCGCGCATGCCCTGGCCTATTCTCAAGACGTGACGACAGCCGGCATGGTTCCCGTCTGGTGGGACAACGGAGGCACGGGCAACGGATCGTACGCCCTCTTCAACAGAACCACGGGCGTCCAAACCTTTCCCACGATCGTCACTGGAATCATGACCGGGGTCGGCAATGGTCAAGCGGCGCCCAACACGTGGGCGACCCTCGCCAATCCGTAACACTTTCTGACGCGTCTTGCGGCGCAGCAGACGTCGATGACGAACCTCGGTGGCCGCTTCGCGATATCGCGTTACACGGCCGCCATCGCGTTGGCTGGCAACCCCATAGCGGGGCTACGGTATGCCGGTCAGCCCGGCGCGCGCGGGGCCATCCAAGCTGCAGGAGGTGAACGCGGTGCCGCGGGGTCGGCATGGGCCCAAGGCAGCAGCACGCGCGCAGACAGGGTCTCGGCTCGAGCCCCCGATGGCGGTCAGACAGACGACGGCCAAGCGTTCGCCCGGCAAGGGCAGACGCTGGCGGAGCTGGGCGACGGCGCTGCTGCCAAACCACGGCCTTCCGATCTTGACCTTGTGCTCTCCCGGCCCAATGGGTGGCGCGGGCGCAAAGACGGGGTGGCAGCCGGCCCACAGATAGAACCCCGAGGTGTCAACGTAGGTCTGCGTTGTGCTTTCACCGAGCCTCGTCCCGGTCTCACGTCGGCAGTCGACCTCGTAAAAGCGATCGGAGCCCCACCCCTCGAAGCGAGACTTCACGGCCGCCCCTTGGCGCACGGCCACGCCACTTTCCAGCCATTCGACGGTGGAGGCGACGCCGAGCCCGATGGTCACGTACATGACCATCGACGCGATTCCCGAGGCGGCCAGGCCCCCGGAGGTGCGCGCCTCGCGGGCGATCGCCAAGGCGGCCAGCAGCGGGGCCGCAATGAAGACGGCGGTCGCGAAGCGATGTGATTCGGCAGCCTTGCCCTCGAAGTCCAAGCAGGTCAGCGCAAAGATCGAGCTGGCCGCGAGCGTCGCGTAGAAGGCTGCCAGCCCGAAGGTCACACGATCGCGCCTGCGGACCGCCACGGCGATCAACCCAGCCAGCACACCCAAGACGGGCAGCAGATCCTGAAGCATCAGCGCTCGTCCGGCGGCCGTCGCCAGCGCCACGGGAGGGCTCGCGTATCCGGGCGCACGCGGGGCCACGAGGGCCAGGTGATAGTGCGGCGCGGAAGGTCCGATCGAGCCGCCGAGGATCACGACGGTCGCGACGATGGCAGCCGAAAGCGCGAGCAGCGCGAGCAAGCCGACTCGGCGGCTGGGCGCCAGGATGTTCGGGTTCGCCAGCCAGAGGGCTCCCAGGCCCAGGCCCAACATGCCCAGCGACGACTCGTCGGTGATCGCCAGCACCGCCGCCAACATCGCGAGATTCCCCAGACGTGCCCGCCGATCCGAGAAAGGATCGTCTGCGACAAGGGCGCCGAGCACACTCTCCAGAAACCCGAGCTCGAGAAGGTAGGCGAGCGCGACGTGTGGACGAAAGCTCAACGTCAGGCAGTTCACCAGCGCAAACCCCGTGTCCAGCTTGTGGATGTCGTCGCGCAGCAACGTCACCGGACCGATCATGACGATGGCGCCGAAAATCACGGCCGCCAGCGCCGTCTGCCGAATCCCCGACGCGCGCAGGAAGCAAACGACGTTGAGGGCGATGAGCGCGAACATGATGTCGTGCGAGAGCGACAGGGCGAGCGACGCGTGAAGTCTCCCCCCCGAGAGGGTCTGGAGCATCGCCGCCTGAACGTCCCCGGCGAAGTGATAGAAGAGCCCCCCGGCCGGGTCATAGACGTTCATGAACGGCAGGCGTTGTCCGCGCAGGGCGGTCACCAGCGGGATGTGCCACTCGCGATCCCAGATCGCGCACGGCCGCGAGAGGCGGCGGCTCAAGAGCACCGCTGCCCCGATGACCGGTGCCAGCTCCGCGAGGCGGCGCAGCTGGCGCGGGTCGAGCCGAGCGGGCCGGCCGCCGCTGCACCACCACCTTCGGCCGGCAAGTCCGCCGCCCACGACCCACGCGACCCGCGATATCAGCGTCGCGGTCTCGAGGGTGAAGACGCGCGCGAGCAACAGGACACCGAGGAGATCTCCGGCGACGACCACCGCGAGCTCCACGGCGAAGCGCGCTTCATTCGCGCCGCGCCGCGCGGCCCGCAGAGACGTCCAGATCGCGACCGGAAGAAGGTACGCCGCCGTCGCGAAGAGCTCCGCGAAGACCATCATTCCCCGTTGACGCTCGTTGTCGCGCCGAGGTCCAGGGCCACCATCTGCCCGTAGATCGGAAGAGCGTCGTGTAGGGAAAGAGTGTAGATCTCGGTGGTC
>CALAOV010000101.1 GCA_937889515.1 uncultured Myxococcales bacterium
GCGCGTGCCCGCGCGCTGGCGGGGCAGGGGGACACGGCTGGGGCCGAGACGCTGCTGGCGGAGATCACCCGGCGTGCCCCCCGAGCGCCGCTGCCGTTTCTGGCGCTGGGCCAGCTCTTCGCCCGACGCGGAGCCCTGGACGAGGCGGTGGTCGCGCTCGGCCACGCCGTCGACTACGGGGGCGGCGACGCCCAAGCCTGGGCCGAGCTCGGCGAGGTGCTGGGGCGCCTCGGGCGCACGGAGCCCGCCACCGATGCGCTCCGCCGGGCGCTGACCCTGGCGGTCGATCCGGCCGATCCGATCTTCTCGGCGCTGCGCGGGCGGGTCCACGCCGCCCTGGGCGGGGTGCAGGCAGCCGCGGGTCGGTTGCAGCAAGCGGCCCGCGAGCTGCGCAAGGCGCTCGATCTCGTCGGCGACGACGACCGCCAGCTGGCGCTCGATTACGGGCGGATCCTGGCGCGCTTGGGCGACCAGCGCCAAGCCTCCGAGTGGTTGACCCGGGCCGCGCGCGCCGCCTCGGCCGACCCGGCGATCTTCGCGGAAGCGGCGGCCGCCACCCCCGATCGCCCGCGGGCCGAGGCGCTGCTCCGCGAAGGGCTGGCGCAGGCGCCCGGCAACCTGTCGTTGCGCGCGGCGCTGGTGCAATTTCTCGCAAGCGCCGGGCGGAGCGACGAGGCGCTCGCGCTCGCCGAAGCCGCGCGCGACGATGCGCCCGACGATCCGCGGGCGTGGGCCGCCCTCCGAGAGGCCCGCGCGGCCGCCGGAGATTGGCCCCCTGCGCTGGCGGCCGCCGCCACCGAAGCCCGTCTGGGCGCGCCGCCCGCGTTCGCGACCCGCCTTTCGCTGGCACTGGGCGCCGAAGACTCCGACGCGCTGGCCGAGCTGGTGCACCAGCCCGCGGCCGGCGAGGCGACCGGCGGCATCGCCGCGCCGAGCGCCGGCGGTTCCACCTCCGAGGGGGCTCTGGCGAAGGCCGGCGACTTCGCGGCGGGGGACGCCTTACGGGAGGCGCTGGCCGCCTTCGTCGACGGCCGAGCCTCCGAATCGAACCTGCTCCTGCTGGGCCGTTTCGCGCCCGGCGATTCCGGCCGGCGGTCTTTGGCCCGCGCCACCGCCCCGGTTGCGCCGCCCGCCGGTCAGCTGGCCGGGCTTCTGAGCTGGGCGCAGGACTTCGCCGCGGCGACCCCGGCGCTGGTCGGTCTGGCGGCCTCGGCCGGACGCGCGGCGGAGGCCCTCGACCGTCCCCTGCTGGTCGCGGTGATGGGCGAGTTCAACGCCGGCAAGTCGTCCTTCGTCAACGCCTTGTGCGGCGACGAGGTCGCCCCAACCGGCGTCACGCCGACCACGGCGACGATCAATGTCCTCCGCTACGGCGCCGTCCCCCAGGCCCGCGTGATCCATCACGACGGAACCACCCGCCCGATCCCGGCCGGCGCGGTCGCCGCGTTTCTCACCGCGCTCCGCGACGACGACGCGCGCGACATCCGACTGGTCGAGATTTTTCTGCCGGTCGAGACGCTTCGCCGAGTCGAGATCGTCGATACGCCGGGCCTCAACTCCATTCGTCCCGAGCACGAGCGCGTGGCGCGTGACTTTCTGCGCGACGCGGATGCCATCGTCTGGGTCCTCGCCGCCGGTCAGGCCGCCAAGGCGACCGAGAGAGAGGCGCTGGGGCTGGCGCATGCGGCCGGCAAGCGGGTGGTCGGCGTCATCAACAAGATCGATCGCGCGGACGCCGCCGAGGTCGAGGCGGTGGTCCGCCACGTCAAGAGCGCGCTCGGCGACCTGCTCGACGCGGTGGTCCCGTTCTCCGCGACGCGCGCGCTGGCCGCCCGACGCGCGGGGCGATCGGATCCCGCCTTCGACGCGCTCGGCGCGCTCCTCGAGAAGAGGTTCTTCGCGGAGGCGCTCGATCTCAAGCGCGCCACCGCGGTCGCCGCGCTGGACCGTTTTCTCGCGGCCGCACGGGACGCCGGCCCCCCCGCCGGAACGATCGGGCCGACGCCGCTGAGCTTGGAGGACCTGCGCGGCGCTCTCGAGCGGGTCGCGGAGCGAGTCAACAGCCTGCTCGACGCCGAACGGATCGCGCTTCGTGCCCGGGTCGAGGAGGGCTACCGCAAGGCCGCGATCGAGGTCCGCGAGTTCGTGCAGCCGCGGTCCTGGCTGTTCGGCGACCACCGCGCGACGCCCGCCGACGAGGAGTTCCTGAGTGAGCTGCTCGAGGACGCCGTCGAGCGTGCGGCGGCGAGGACGCGAACTGCCCTTGCCGGCGCGCTGACGGACCCCGGCGATCCGGCGGCCCTGGCGCCGGCGCGCGCGGCGGCGGCGGCGGCCATCTCCATGGCGCTCGACCGTTTCGCAGCCTATGCCCGCGGGGTGATCGAAGGCGGCGCCGTGCCCGACTTTTTCCGCCATCAGCTCCCCAGGCTGCGACTGGAGATCGCCGCCATTCGGGACGTGCTGGTCCGGCGCGCACCCGATCCGGAGGTGCCTCTCTTCGCGGGGTTGCGGCAGGATCTCGATGCCGTCTTCCAGACCGCCGAGTCGGACCTCACCTCGGCGGCGGCCGATACGGCCATGCGAGCGCTGATTCACGAAGAACGGGTCACCCGACCGCTCGACGCGTTCGCGCGCGCGCTCGCGGCTCTCAAGACCCCCTAGGCTCGGACCGGTCGGTGGTCAGCGCCGGAGCCGCTGGCAGCTGGGGCAGAAGAACGTGGCGCGACCTGCATCCACGCGCTTGCGTATCGCGGCGCCGCAGCTCGGACAGGGCTGCCCCGCGCGGCCGTAGACCCGCAGCGCGGCGGCGTTGTCGCCCCGGCGGCCCGCGGCGTCGACGTAGTCGCGCAGGGTGGTTCCCCGGCGCGCGATCCCGCCCGCCAGCACGGTCTGCACCGCCTCCAGCAGATCCGCCGCCTGCGGCCGCACCCGCCGGGCGAGCGTGGCGGGATGAATCCCGGCTCGGAAGAGCGCCTCGGAAGCGTAAATGTTCCCGAGACCGGCGATCCGACTCTGGTCGAGGAGAAACGCCTTGATCGGCGCGCGGACGCCGGTCAACGCCGCGGCCAACGCGGCGGCGTCGAATCCCGACAGGGCGTCGGGTCCCAGATCGGCGAGCGCCTCCACCTTGGCCAGCGACCGCCCCGGCGCGACCCAGCCGAAGCGGCGCGCATCCACGAAGCGCAGCTCGTCACCGCCATCCAGCCCGAAGACGACATGCGTATGCGGCGCACGCAGGCTGGCACCCGGCTGCACCCGCAACCGGCCGGTCATGCCCAGGTGAATGACGACGCCCGCGTCGCCCGGGCCGTCGACCTCGACGAGGATGTACTTGCCGAGGCGGCGCACGCGGGCGATCGCGCGCGAGACCGCCACGGCACGCAGCCCCCGCAGATCGATCGGCCGCGCGAGGTGCAGCGGCCGACCGCTCCACCAGACCGATTCGATCCGGCGCCCCCGTACGATCGGCTCCAGTCCGCGCACGATCGTTTCGACCTCGGGGAGCTCGGGCATCGCCGGTTGGCCTAGCGTCCCGCGGGCGCGCCCGCAAGGGCGTCGGCCAGCCGGGCGAAATCGGCGACCGACAGCTCCTCCGCCCGTTTGGTCCCGGCGACGCCGCTCGCCGCCAGCGCCGCGGCCGCCCCCTCTTCGCCGAAGCGCGCCGCGAGCGCACGACGCAACATCTTCCGGCGGGTGGCAAACGCCTGTTTGACGACCTCCTCGAACAGCGCCGCGTCGCGCACGGGCGCCAGCGGCGCCGCCCGAAAAACCAGGCTCAGGACGGACGAGGTGACGGCCGGCGCTGGATGAAACGACCCCGGACGCACGTGAAAGAGAATCTTCGCCTCCGCATGCTGCGTGATCGCAACGGTCAGCCGGCCGTAGACCCGACTTCCGGGCGGCGCGATGATCCGCTGCGCCATCTCGCGCTGGACCATGACGATCGCGCGGGCGATGGCGCCGCGCCGACCGGCGTCGACCAGGGCCAGCACCAGCGCGCTCGCGATCTGGTAGGGAAGATTGCCGACGACGATCAGGGGCCGCCCCGAGGCCCGCGCCGCCGCGGCGAAATCGAAGTGCGCGGCGTCGGCCGCGACGATCTCGACCCGCGACCCGCCGCCCAGCTCGCCCGCCAACACCGCCAGCATGTCCGGATCACGTTCGATCGCCAGGATTCGGGCCGGCGGCGGTTCGGCGCGCAGGAGAGCGCCCGTCAGCGCCCCGAGGCCGGCGCCGATCTCGACCACGACGTCCTCGGCCGTGGCACGCGCGGCCGAGGCGATCCGCGAGAGCACCGAAGCATCCCGCAGGAAATTCTGTCCCCAGGCCTTCTTGGCCTCGAACCCGTACCGCGCCAGCACCCGCCGCGGATCTTCTATCGGCGGCTGATCCCGATCGCCGGTCACAGCTCCAGGCCTGGATCGACCGCCAGATCCAGACCGGCGTATTTGCCCCGCACGAACAGCTCGCTGCCCGCGGCGGCGATCATCGACGCTTTGTCGGTACAGCGCTTCGGCGGCGGGATGAAGAGCGCGAAGCCGTCGGCGCGCGCGGCCTCGGCCAGCGCCGCGCGCAAGCCGCGGTTGGCCGCCACGCCGCCGCAGACCACCAGCGCGCCCAGCCCCTCGCGCGCCAGGGCACGGCGCGACTTGCGGACCAGGACGTCGACCACGGCGGTCTGGAAGCTGGCGCAGAGATCCGCCAGGGCGGCACCCTCGGGCAATCTCGCCGATCCCGCCGCCCTGTCTTTGGCGAGCCAGGTTGCGACCGCGGTCTTGAGGCCCGAGAAGCTGAAATCGAGATCGTCTCGTCCGGCCAGCGCCCGCGGCAGCGCCACGGCGCGCGGATTGCCCGTCGCCGCGAGCTTGTCGATCGCGACGCCGCCGGGATAGCCGAGCCCAAGCAGCTTGGCGACCTTGTCGAACGCTTCGCCGGCGGCGTCGTCGCGGGTCGCGCCCAGGAGGCGCGTCTTGCCCGGCTCATCGACGCGAATGATCGCCGTGTGCCCACCCGACACCAGCAGCGCCAGGTGCGGAAACGGAGGCGGCGTCGGCAGCGTGGGGTCTTCCAGCGAAGCAGCGGCCAGGTGTCCCGCCAGGTGGTTGACGCCGACGAGTGGCTTGCCTAGCGCGAACGCCAGCGCCTTGGCGGTCTCGACCCCGACCAGGAGCGCGCCGACCAGGCCGGGCCCGCAGGTGACGGCGACGGCATCCAGATCCCCGAACCCAATCGCCGCATCGGTCAGCGCGCGCCGGATCACCGGGACGATGGTGGCGACATGCTGGCGCGAGGCCACCTCGGGGACGACCCCGCCGTAGGGGGCATGCGCCAAGATCTGCGACGCGACGACATCGGAGCGAACCCGCCGGCCATCCTCGACGACGGCGGCGGCGGTCTCGTCGCAGGAGGTCTCGATCCCGAGGACCAGCACTCAGAGTTTTCCGAGACGGTCGACGATCGCGCGCAGGTCCCCCGCGAACTGCCCGCGCGGATCGAGCTCGAGATAGCGCTGATAGGCGCGCTTGGCGTCGTCCATCTCGCCGGCGTCCTGATGGACGCCGCCGATGATGACGTAGGCGTCGGCCCACTTGGGGTTCAGCTTCACCGCCCGTTCGGCCTCGGCCAGCGATTCGCGACGGTGGTTGCGATTGAAGAGCGCGTGCGCCAGCAGACCGTGCGCCTCGGCCGAGTCCATGTTGGCGTCTCGCGCGGCGGTGCAGGCGGCCTCGGCGTCCTTCATCCTCAGTTCCTGGAACGAGGTGTGGCAGGCCAGCAGGAGCGGCGCGGCTTCGGCGGCCCGCACGCGCGCCATCTTCGGGTCGGCGGCCCGCTCGTCGAGATCGTCGTGGGCGGCGGCGGCGGGCGGGTGGCGGCCACCGGTCGCGCCGGGATCGGCGGCGGTGGGGTCCCGACCCATGTCGGCCAGCGCGCCGGCGGTCGCCGGCAGCGTCGGGGCGGGCATGGGAACGATCGTGGGTCCTGTGGGCGCCGATGCGGGATTGCCCGCCGCCGACGCCCGTGGTGCGCTGTCGCCGGCGGCCACGTCGTCGGTGAACGCTTCGCGCGCCGACTTGCGGCGCGACCGAAACATCACGGTGCCGACCACCAGGACCAGCGTCGCGATGGCCGCCACCACCAGCATCCCGCGCCGGTGGGACGTGAGGCCCAGCTCGTCGGCCGCGTCGGAGGCGGAAAATTGGTCCTCCAGCTCCGAGGCGTCGACCAGCTCGGTGGTTCTCCGCAACGGCTCGGGCGCGGGACCTTCGACCAGCGGCGGCAGCTCGTCGAGGGCGCGCGCGCTGCCCGGTGGCGTCAGCGATTGAGACGGACGGACGAACGGGCGCGCATTCTCCTCCCGCAGATGGGCCAGCCGCGCCTCGGCCGCAGGCGATTGCTTGATCTTCGCGCTGGACGGACGCACCACGATTTCCCCCGAGGCCGAGCGCGCCTCGGTTCCGATCGGCAAGGCCGCGGCCAGGGGCGACAAAGATCGGGGCAGCGGTTCGGCTTCCACCAGCGGCACCGCCTCCATGATCGGCGTCGCGTCGTCCGAGGCCTCGTCCGTTTCCGCCTCCGCCCCCGTGGCCGTCAACATGGCCGGGTCCACGATGGGTGTCGCATCTTCCATCGCGGTGGCCGCCGCCTCGATGGAGCTCGCCATCTCACCGGGCACCACGGGTAGCTCGACCGCCGAGCGCAACGGCTCCGGCGCTGCGCTGCCGAACCCCTGCAGCGTCGTCGGGAATCCGGGTCCCAGAGGCAGCATGGGGGCCTCCGACGACGACTCCGGCACGTGCCCCTCGGCGACGAGACGGTCGGTGAACCGAACTCGCATGTCGTCGTCGAGCGCATCGCGCCCGCCTTCGCCCAGAGGCTCGAGCGGAGCGGTCGGTCGGCCGTGAACACCGATCCCCGCCTCGGGAGAGGCGCCGAACAGATCGCGCTCGACGCGCGGGGGGGATCGGAACGGACCCGCCGCCTCCGAGAGCCACCCTTCCAGATCGGCGCCGAGCAGATCTTCTTCGGCGGCCGGCACCCGAATGTCGTGGACGATCCGCTCGTGACAGAGCTTTCCGATCGCCGCCGCCGCGTCGAGATCCGAAAGACCGCAGTCGTCGATGACCTGCAAGAAGGTTCGCATCCCGTCGAAGAGGCGCAGGATCCGGTTCACCTCGTCGGGGATATCGGCCAACCGTTCGGCGAGGACGCGGTAGTCGACCTCGAAGATCGTATCGAGCGGCGGCAGCCCGGCCAGCAAGCGGCGCCATTCGTCGACCCGGCGCAGCGCCTCCATCAGGAGATCGTGCGGGCGCATTTCGACCGTGTCTTTGCGCCGGATGCTCTTCCATTCGATCTCGAGGCGACCGGAGGTCCAGCAGAAGAGTCGATAGATCGCGTCGCGCCCGGAGAGTCGTCCGACCTCGGCGTCGACGACGTTGCCCTGTCGAAAGAAGATCTCGCCCCGAGCGCCGCCAGCGGCCGTAATGACGGCGACACCGGACTTCTGATGCGCGGAGATCGCTCGCAGGAGATCCACCAGCGGCACGTCGCCGATGTCGCTGATGAAGTGGTCGCTGCCCGGCGCGGGAGCTTCGGCGCCGTCCGCCGGCGACGCCTGCGCGTAAGCCGAAAGCTCCAGGCGCTCCCGCTCGCGACGCTGCAGCAGGGCGCGCGCGCGCGTGACCACCTCCTGGACGTAGATCGGCTTGACCACGAAATCGTCGGCGCCGGCCTCGAGACCGCGCGTCTTGCTCTCGAGGCCGGGATCCGAGATCAACACCACCGCGGGCGGCATCCGATCGCCGGTCTGCTTGACGAGCCGGCAGAACGCCAGCGCGTCGGGATCGCTGGCCGCCGCGATCACCAGATCCGGCCCGTCGGCGAGGCGCTTCATCGCCTCTTCACGGTTGGCGGCAAGGCCAACCGTGAAACCGGCCTGCCGCAAGGTGAGATCGAGGATACGGCGGATCGCTTCGTCGCTATCGACGATCAGGATCGTCTGCGCCCCCCGCTCCTCTCTGCGTTGTGCCTCCATTTGCCGCTGCCGCCCCGCAGTATATGCGCCACTTTCGGCTCCAGTTTCCACACTACAAATTATAAATAGCTAAATAGCTAGATCGGGCACCCGCCGCCCCAGGAGATCGCGCAAGGCGCCGAGCTCCGCCGGGGCCTCGCCGAGCGCCTGGCGCACGTAGCCGAGCGAGGCCGGAATCCAGCGCAGGAAGCTGGGATTCTTGCGAACGCGGTCTATGAAGACGAACCGCCCGGTATCCTTCAGCTTGCGCTGCAAGGTCTGGAGCACGAAGAGGCGTCGAAAGGCGGCCCGGTCCTCGAGGCCGGCCTGCGCCACGAAATCCCCGACCAGCCCGTCGAGCTCGGCCGCCGACAGGACGACGTAAGAATCACGCAGCAGCGCGACCAGATCGTAGGCACGCGTGCCGAGCAGCGCGTCCTGAAAATCGATCACCTTGAGCTCCGGCGTCCGGCCATCGTCGCCGACCACCATGAGGTTGCGACTTTGAAAATCCCGGTGGACCAGGGTCGTCGGTGCTGCGGCCAGCTGCCGGGCGATCCAGTCGAAGGCGGTCTCGAGCACCGCCGCCTCCGCGCCCTCGAGCACCACCCCGCGCTCGGCCTCGAGGTACCACTCCTTGAAATGCGCCAGCTCCCACCGCAAGAGCGTCTCGTCGAACCGGCGAGAAAACGCGATGCAGCCGCGGTCTGGGCGCCGGTCGCCCAGCGCCTGCAGGGCCACAATCTGCGCGATGGCCGCGCGATAGAAACGCGCGCGCTCGGAAACCGTCGCGGTCTGGACGACCGCCTCGAAGGTGCGATCGCCCAGATCCTCTAGGCCGACCAGGCCGCGTTGAACGTCGTAACGAAAAACCTGGGGCACGGGAACCCCGCCCTTTTCCAGATACCGCTGCACGTTGACAAAAGGCAGCTCCGGAGGACCGAGACCCGGCGATGTCGCCTCGTCCGACTTGAGGGGCTCGTCGGGAAGCTCCATGACCACGACGCTGCCCGGTGAGCCACCGGCCAACCGCACCCGATGGTAGCGGCGGGTCGACGCATCCCCCGCCAGCGTCTCGATCGTCCCCTCCCCTCCGCCAGCGAAGTCGCGGACGAACGGCAACAGCACCTCGGCCAGCCTCGGCGTTTCGAGCATCGGCGTGATAATACGTGGCCGGCGATGTGCGCGACAGAGGCTGTCGAGCGCGATCCACGGCTGGGCCTCACGGCGCTGGCGGCCGCGTGGCAAGTCCCGTGTGAGGTCGGACAGATCGACGCCCTCCTCGGATACGCCGAGCTTCTTCTTCGCTGGAATGCCCGGATCAACCTGACCGGCGCACCGTCGGTGGGGGCGCTGGTGGAAACGCATTTTCCCGACGCGTTCGCGCTGGCGAGCTGGATCCAGGGTCCGGCGCGCCTGCTCGACGTCGGCAGCGGCGGCGGACTGCCGGCGTTGCCGCTGGCCCTGCTGCGCCCGGCGCTGGATATCCAGCTCTGTGAGCCCATCGCCAAAAAGGGCGCGTTCTTGCGCACGGCGATCCGAGACTGCCGCCTGACCGGTCGTGTCCGGCTCGACCCCCGTCGCGGTGAGGAGGTCGCCGATGCCGGGGAAAAGGTCGACCTCGCTGTCTCGCGGGCAACCTTCCCGCCCGACATCTGGCTGGCGCTGGGACGGCGGCTCGTTCACCCGGGCGGGCGCGTCTTCCTTCTCACCACGCCGCAGGCTGCCCCTGCGGTGGACACCACTGGGCCCGGACGGCGCCGGGTCTATCTGGACGGACGGCGGCTGCTGCTCGAAGTCGCCGTTTGACGGGGGCCCTGTTCCACGTGGAACAATCGCCGCCCATCCGGATGGCCACCGCACCTCTGGGTCGCCGCCACCACCCGCTCTGCCGCCGCTCCACGAAGGAGCCGCTCCAGGAGCAGCAGGTCGCCCCCAGTCGTTCCGCCGGATCGCCGGTGCCCGCTGTTCCACGTGGAACAGGGTCCTCGGGCCGGCCGGCTTGATATAAGGAGCGAATGACGTCCCCCGCAGCCGGTTTCTCGGCCAGTTTGGAAGCGGAGCTGGCGGCACTCGCCGCCGCCGACCGCCTGCGGTCGTGCCCGGAGGCCGAGGGCGCCTCCCGGGTACACCTGCGGGTCTCCAGTCGTCCCCGGGTCTCCTTTTGTTCCAACGATTACCTCGGGTTGGCCAGCCACACGGACATCCTCTCGGCCGCGGCCGAAGCGGCCTCACGGGACGGGTTTGGGGCCTCGGCCTCGCGTTTGGTCTCTGGCGATCTTCCGGCGCATCGCCACCTCGAGGCCAATCTGGCCGCGTTCCTGGGGCGGCCGGCGGCACTGGTCTTCCCGACCGGCTACCAGGCCAATGTCGGCGTCCTGACCACCTTGGCCGGACCCGACGATCTGATCGTCTCCGATGCGCTCAACCACGCCAGCCTCATCGATGGCTGTCGCCTGTCGCGTGCCCAGATCGCCGTCTATCCGCACGCCGACGCCGCGGCCGCCGCCCGCCTGCTGGCCGGTGCCGGGCGGTTTCGACGCCGCCTGTTAGTCACCGAATCGCTGTTCAGCATGGATGGAGACCTCGCGCCGATCGCCGATCTGGCCCAAGCCGCCGCCACGCACGACGCCATCCTGATGGTCGATGAGGCCCACGCCTTCGGCGTCCTCGGGCCCGGCGGCCGGGGCGTGTGTGCCGCCGCCGGGGTGGTCCCCGAGGTCTTGATCGCGACGCTGGGCAAGGCCCTGGGCTCGGCTGGCGGATTCGCCGCCGGGGACAGAGCCTTGCGCGACATCCTCGTCAACCGGGCTCGGACGTTCATCTATTCGACCGCGCTCCCCCCGCCGGTCGCCGCCGCGGCGGATGCGGCGCTCGCGCTGGTTGCGGGCGCCGAGGGCGAACGGCGAAGGCTGCTGCTCGACAGCCATTGTGCCTGGCTGCGCGAGCAGATCGCCCGGCTGGGCCTCGACGTCCAGGCCCGAGCGAGCGGCGGGGCGATTTTGCCGATCTTGGTCGGCAGCAACGCGCGGGCTTTGGCCGCGTCCGCAGCTCTCGCGGCGCGGGGAATCTTTGTCCCGGCGATCCGACCGCCAACGGTGCCCGTGGGCTCGGCACGATTGCGGGTCACGCTCTCGGCCTCACACGACAGGGCCGATCTGACCGCCCTGGTAGACGCATTGGCCGAGGCGGTTGGTTGATCTCCCGTCCCCGTCTGCGTGGTCTCTTCGTCACCGGAACGGACACGGGGGTCGGAAAGACCACCGTGTCGGTCGCGCTGCTTCGGCACGCCGCCCGGCGCGGCCTGACGCCAATCCCCTTCAAACCGGTTGAGACCGGGTGTGGTCCCGAACCGGCCGACGCGGGCGCGCTTTGGCGCTCGGCCCGTCCCCCGATTCCGCAGGCCGACGTCTGCCTCTACGCCTTCGGTCTACCGGCCGCGCCGTCGGTGGCGGCCGCGGCCGAAGGCGTCCGGATCGATCTCGATCGGATCGTCGAACGGGCCCACGCGCTGGCGGCCCAAGGTGACTTTCTGCTGGTCGAGGGCGCCGGCGGCCTGCTCGTTCCCTATGTCGATGCGCTCACCGCCGCCGATCTCGCGGAGCGGCTGGGGCTCTCGCTTCTCGTCGTGGCGCGGACCGCGCTCGGCACCGTCAACCACACCGCTCTCACGCTCCGGGAGGCCGCACGACGGGGTCTGGATATCGCGGCCCTCATTTTCAACCGGACGACCCCGCAACCGGGTCCCCACGAGCCGAGCAATGCCGAGCTCATCGCGACGGTCACCGGCCGGAGCGCGCTTGGCACGCTGCCCTATCTTTCGGAGGGAGCCGCAGACGACCCAGACCTTCTGGCGGATGCCCTAGAGGGCAGCGTCGCAGACGACGCCCTGGGCCGATTGCTGGCGGGCCCGTAGCCGGCCGGGTCTAAGCGCCTGGAGAGGCCGGCGCCTTGGGATAGATGACGACGCGGCGAAAAAGCCCTTCGCCATCCGACTCGGTGGTCACACCGGGATGGTCGACCAGCGTGACGTGGACGATTCGGCGATCGGCCGGGCTCATAGGCTCGACCGGTACGGGTCGACCGGTCTTGACCGCCTTCTCGGCGAGTCGCCGCGCCAGATCGGCCAGCGAGTCCTCTCGCCGGCCGCGGTATCCTTCCGCATCGACGACCACGCCGGGACCGTCGTTCGGTTTCTTGCTGACTATCCTGTTGACTACATACTGCAGCGCGTCTAATGTCGCTCCCTTTTTCCCGATAATAAGGCCCGACTCAGCGCCATGCGCATCGAGGAAGATTCTCTCGCCGTCGTCGAACGCGCTGACCTCGGCTTCGATTCCCATCCGTTCGAGGATCTCGCGCAGCGCCTTGGCGGCAGCCTCGCGCTTTTCGGGTAGGACGCTCGTGATGGACATTCGGGAGTGACCTCGGTCAGAACGTGAAACTGGCGATGGGCGCTGGCAACGGAGGCGGCGTTTCTGGAACCAGTGGCTGACGTTCCGCTGGCTTTTGCGAGGAGCCGACGGCCTTTCGGCCGCCGCCTGAAGGCCGTTTTCCCTTCGCACGGGCTGCGCTACGCGCGGGCTGCTTTCCAGGCGCAGGCTTCTGGGCTGAGCTGGTTCGGCTCGAGCGCTTGTTCGACTTGGCGCCAGACTTGGCGCCAGCTTTGCGCGGCGTTCGGGCCTTTGCCATCG
>CALAOV010000102.1 GCA_937889515.1 uncultured Myxococcales bacterium
TTGGTCAGTGACTGGAGTTCAGACGTGTGCTCTTCCGATCTAAGCGGACGTGGGGCCGGGCCAGCCAGGCCTCGACACGGGACAGCGCCGCCTCGACAGACATTGGAGGGTCGAACAGCCTTCGATTCGTTGCGATGCGAATGAACCCGAACAGAACCGAGCTCGCGACGCCGATCTCAGTTCTACCGTTCAGGAGCTTCTCCCACCACGCCCGCGCCTTGGCGTGCTCGGCGAACGTCTCGACGTGGGCGTAAAGAAGTACATTCACGTCGGGGATGATCATCGCCGCCGAGGATGCAACTTCGCCGCAATCGCGTCGTCCTCCAGCTCGTCGACCAACCGATTGAACGCCGTCGGATCGAACCCCGGTCTCAGTTTGCCTCGGTGCGGAACGATCCGGTACGCGGGAACGTCGGCGTCCGCCAGGCGCGGAGTGAGCCCGCGTCGGACGGCATCGTTCAAGACCTGCTTGAAAGGTCGCCGTTGACGATGGACCTCATCTGCCAACAGGCGCGCGACATCCTCATCGAGCGTGAGGGTCGTTCTCATGAAGACATCATGATGCCTTACATGATAAGCGTCAAGATGCCCACGCCGCCCGCCGGGCCCGATGGACCCAAGCGCCCCAGGTTAGGCGAGCGAGCGCGGCTTCGCCGCGCGAGTCTCGCGGGGGCGCGGGGGGCCAAAGGCGCGTAGCGCCGACGCCCCCCGATCTAATCGAGGAGAGAGAGGGATTCGAACCCTCGGTACCTTGCGGTACACACGATTTCCAATCGTGCCCCTTCGGCCACTCGGGCATCTCTCCGCAACACAGGAACCCTGGGAGGGTTCCTGAAACCTCCCGCGATGGGGTCGAACGAGCGAAGCTCGTTCTCCCCCGACGCGATCCTCAGGAACCCCGCTTAGCCCCGGCGTTGTTTATGTTTATTTTTTTATTGAGGGTCGAGGAGAGGGTGGGAGTCGAACCCACGTTGGACTTGCGCCCAAACCTGATTTCGAATCAGGCGCTTTCGGCCACTCAGCCACCTCTCCGAAAAGCGTTCGGATCCTTACGCGAGGCCGCGAAAACTTTCAACCGTCCCGACGGCCGAACAGTCCCCGGAGCCTGGCACCCAGCCCCGCGGCGGCCGCCGGACGCTCGGGACCCTCGACGACGCGGAGGACCGCCGCCGTGAGGTTGTCGAGCGTGCCGCGCCGGTTGGCGGTGTCGACCAGGCGGAGGCAGGCGCCCATCGCGTCGTCGCCCTGCAGCAGCAGCGGCGTCATCTCCTCGTCCCCGAGCGTGTTGTAGAGCCCGTCGCTGCAGACCAGCAGCGTGTCGCCCCGGTAGAGGCGGTTCGAGATCCGATCGATGGGGACGATCAGCTCGCGCCCCAGGCTCCGCGTCAGCACCGACCGGTCGGGATGCGCGCGCGCCCGACTCTTGCTCATGAGTCCCATGCGGGACTTTTCGCCGGCCACCGTGTGATCCTTGGTGAGCTGAACCAGCCGGCCATCGCGACAGAGGTAAAGCCGGCTGTCCCCGATGTGGGCGGCCGTCAGCTCGCCCCGGTCGACCACCACGGCGGTGAGCGTGGTGGTCATCCCGCGCAGCTCGGGAACCACCGTCGCCAGATCGTAGATCTCGATGTTGGCCTGCTGGACGGCGCGATAGAGCCGCTTGGCGGTGGGCGTCCCGGGCGGCTGCTCGCTGAAGGTGCGCAGGGTCGCGGCGACGGCCGTCTGGCTGGCCATCTCACCCGCTTCGGCGCTCGAGACGCCATCGGCAACCACCAGGAGGCCGCACGACTCGCTCTCGAGCACGTGCCCGCATTGATCTTCGTTGTTCTCGCGTTCGGTGCCGACGTCGGTGACGGCGGCCACCTCCAGCTCGAAACGGGTCTCGGTCGCGGCGTTCATGATAAGGTCACCGCCATGTTCTTACGCGGGGCCCGCTGATGCGCGAGCCCGTCGCCGGCGACCAGCTCGATCAGTACCAGCTCGGCGAGCTGCTGGCCCGAAGCGGCATGGCGTCTATCTTCAAGGCCGTCGACAGCAGCGACGGTGCCGCCGTGGCCCTCAAGATCCCGCACCCCCAGCTGGAGAGCGACGTGGTCTTCTACGAGCGCTTCAAGCGCGAAGAGGCCATGGGGCAACGGCTCGATCACCCCAACGTGGTCAAGGTGCGCAAGCCGGTCGAGAAGAGTCGGATGTACATCGCGATGGAGTACGTCGACGGGCGTTCGCTCCGCAGCATCATCCAGGCCGAAGCCCCGCTGGCCAACGAGCGCGCGCTGGACATCGCGCGCCAGGTCACCGAGGCGCTGGCCTACTTGCACGAAAAAGGGGTGGTTCACCGCGACATCAAACCGGAGAACATCCTCCTCACTTCCGACGGGAAAGTGAAGATCCTCGATTTCGGCATCGCGCTCGACGAATCCAAGCGGCGCCTGACCTGGGCTGGCTTTTCGGCCACGCTGGGGACGCCGGACTACATGGCGCCCGAACAGATCGGCGGGCGGCGCGGCGATGCCCGCACCGACGTCTACGCCGTCGGGACGATGCTCTACGAGATGCTGACCAAGAACATCCCCTTCGCCAGCGCCAACGCCAGCGCGCTTTTGCGCGCGAAGGCCAACGAGGATCCGCGGCCCCCGTCGTACTACGTGCCCGGGATCGACCCCGCGCTCGAGGCGATCATCTTGCGGGCCATCCAGCGGGTACCGCGCGATCGCTACGCGGGCGCGGCCGATCTGCTGGCCGACCTGCGGGATCCGCCGGCCGCGTTGCGGCGCGCACCGGACGCGCCGCGCCCGCCCCGGCGCAAGATCGCGCGCATCGCGCGCCGATTCGCCAAGGTCCTGATCGTGCTCGGCGTGATCTCGGGGTTGGGAGCGCTGATCTGGTTGAGCGGCCGCCACCGCGATCCCGCGACGGCGCTGCCCGCGGCGCGCTGACGGGGGCAACGGCAGGGACGACGGCCAGTGGGAGACATCGCCATGAATCAGGGTCATTCGGAGATCGCGCTGAATCTGGTCTGGGTCCTGATGGCCGGGTTCCTGGTGATGTTCATGCAGGTCGGCTTCGCCATGGTCGAGACCGGGTTCACGCGGGCCAAGAACGCCGTGAATACCATGGCCATGAACTTGATCATCTACCCGATCGGCGTGCTCGGGTTCTGGCTCCTGGGATACGGCCTGCAGCACGGCGGCGTCGCGATCTGGCCGTCGCTCGGCCACCGGCTGGTCGGCGCGCACGAGATCACCGTGCGGATCGCCGGCCACGAGCTGGGCCTCTTCGGCGCCGCCCGCTTCGCGCTGCTGACCGCGCCCCACGATCCGGCCAACCTGACGATGTTCCTGTTCTCGGCCGTGTTCATGGACACCGCCGCTACCATTCCAACAGGCGCGATGGCCGAGCGCTGGAAGTTCTCCGCCTTCTTGGTCTACGGGCTCTTCATGTCGATGCTGCTCTACCCCCTCTACGCGAACTGGGTGTGGGGCGGCGGCTGGCTGGCGGCCATGGGGACCAACTGGGGGCTCGGGCATGGTCATGTCGATTTTGCCGGCTCGTCGGTGGTCCACATGACCGGCGGCCTCACCGCGCTGGCGGGCGCCATCGTGCTCGGCCCGCGGGCGGGCAAGTTCCGGCGCGACGGGACCATCGGCGCTATCCCCGGGCACAACCTGCCGATGACGATGATCGGGACGCTGATCCTGGCGTTCGGCTGGTTCGGGTTCAACGCCGGATCGACCTTATCCGGCAACGATCCCCGCATCGCGACCATCGCCGTCAACACCATGCTCGCCTCCAGCGCGGGCGCGATCACGGCGCTGGTCTTCGTCTGGTACCGGCTGCGCAAGCCCGATGTCGCGATGGCCTGTAACGGTCTGCTTGGCGGCCTGGTCGCGATCACGGCGCCCTGCGCGTTCGTGAGCCCGGCCGCCGCGGTGCTGATCGGCCTCATCTCCGGGGTCCTGGTGGTGAGCGCCGTCTTCTGGGTCGAGACCCGTTTCCGCATCGACGATCCGGTCGGCGCCTTCGCGGTCCACGGCGTCTGTGGAACCTGGGGCGCCCTTTCTCTCGGCCTCTTCGCCGACGGCACGTACGGCTCTGGCTGGAACGGCGTCGCGGGTCCCGTGCGGGGGCTCCTCTTCGGCGACGCGCAGCAGCTCGGCGCGCAGGTCATCGGGGTCATCGCCAACATCGTCTTCGTCTTTCCGGCCGCCTACGGGTTCTTCCGTCTGGTCGACCGCTTCATGGGCAACCGCGTGGCGGCCGAGGTCGAATGGTCGGGTCTCGACTCGACGGAGATGGGCTCAGAGGCCTATCCGCCGGGCTGAGCTCGGGCACGGCCGAGGAAGCGAGGCCGAGCGAACAAAAGCCCCCTCCCCCCCAGGCAACCGGGGAGAAGGGGGCAAAGCAGCAATCAGTAAAGTGGCAACGTGAAAAGAACGCTGTCTACGAAGCGGGTGAGGTCATCGGCTTCTCGGCGTAGACCGACTTCGACTTCACCTTGCTACCGCGCAGGAAGTAGACCGCGCCGTAGATGCCCCAGGCGGCGACGACCGCCAGCGCGATGTATGGCTCCTTGACGCTCATGCCAGTGACCATGAACGGCCCGACCAGGTAGAACAACATGCAGAGCAGGTTGGCCACCAGGCCGAAGATCGGCACGAACATGTGCTTGAAGCCGCTGAAGCTGTGGTGCTCGCGGAAGGCCACGATGGCGGTCAAGCAGGTGAGCATGTAGAGCAGGAAGGTCCCGAAGTTGCTCACCAGCGTGACGATGACCAGCGTATTCGGCAGCTTGGCGTAGGTGGCCGGATCCTTGAAGATCCCGATGCTGTACCAGAAGCCGCTGTACTTGGCATCGAGCGGCGTCGGCGTGGTGCCGCCCAGATAGACCGACACCGTGATGATCCCGATGACCGCCGAGATGATGGCGAGCGTCCAGATCGACCGGTGCGGCGTCAGCGTCTTGCCGTGGAGCATGCCGAAGTGGCCCGGCACCTCCTCGTCCTTACCCATGGCGTAGGTCACGCGCGCCCCCGTGCTGAGGCACGACAGCGTCGTGCCGATCAGCGCCAGGAAGACGGTGACGGCCTGAACCAGCATGAAGGCGCGCCCCGCGGAGGCGCTACCGAACATCCAGGTCCCGACCATGACCATCATGTCGCCGAGCGGCGCTCCCGACGCCCCGGCACTGGCTAAGTTATAGCCTTGGTTGAGGAAGTAGTTCGCCGCGAAGTATTCGATGAGGTAGCAGATGAGCCCCTGGATGCCGAGCGATAGGAGCACCGCGCGCGGGATGTCGCGCTTGGCGTTCTTGGCCTCTTCACCCATGGACGTCACCGACTCGAAGCCGACCAGGATCAAGATCGCGACGCAGGCCTGGATGAAGACCAGCGAGAATCCGTGCGCCGCCACGACGGAGCCGGCGGTCTGGTGGAACTTGAAGTGCGGCGTGAGATCCTTCGGGTGGTCGGCGTCGACCGGTTCCTGGGTCACCGCCTGATCGGCCGCGTAGCTCAGGATGAAGGGGACCGGCTTGCCGTCCTTCATTTCGGGCACCGGGTTGCCGGCCGAGTCCATCTTGTTCTGCATCACGACGGCCCCGGTCGCATCCTTCTTGGGCGCGTTGTTTTCCATGACCGGTTCTTGCGCCACGTTGAAATCGATGGCCGTGCCGTTGACGAGCTGCAGGCCCTGCGCGCCCTCCGGGTGCTTGACCCGGTAGGAGATCGCCATCACCGAAAACACCAAGAGCGCGGTGATCTGGACGATGTTGATCAGCATGTTGACGCCGGTCGTTCCGGTGACGCCGCGGAAAGCGATATAGGCGACGCCCAGCGCGAACCCGACGCAGAACACGATCATGAACGGCAGGCTGTTGTAGCTGCCGCTGAAGGTGTCGGGAAAAAATTGATTGAGTAGGTAACCGCTCAGCAGAGCGGTCACGCCGACCATGCAACCGGGATAGACCCAGTAGTAGAGGTGGCTCGCCCAACCGGTCACGAACTTCGCGATGCGGGCGAACTTGTAGGCGTGGGTCTTGCTCAAGAACGCCTGCTCCGCGAAGAAGTACGACGAGCCCGCGCCCGGATAGAGCTTGGAGAGCTCGGCGTAGCTGATCGCCGTGGCGAAGCAGAGCAAGAGCGCGGCGACGATGCCGAACCACATCGCCGAGCCCGCCATGGGTGCGCCGTACAGGGCCTGGATCTGGAAAGTGAGCCAGAGGAAGGCACCGGGTGCGATCAACGCCATCGCGTTGATCGTCAACCCGGTTAGCCCGAGTGTTGCGCGGCTGGACGGTTGTCCAGCCTCAGCGGTTCCTGCTCCTACGGTCATGGTGTGCTCCTCGCATGGTGGTGTTGGGGTGGAGTGAGCACGCTATCAAGGCGAGGTAAACGACAGGTTTCGTGCAGCGGAAATGTATGTAACTTGAGCAGATCCCCTCACCCGCTCTGTAGTTACGTGGATTTAGCGCTGGCGAAATCGGCCGAAAATCGGGCTTGGGGGGCGTCAGCCGCGGAAGCCGAGATTGACGGTCCGCAGGCCGAGCTGCGCGCGCAGCTCGAAATACCCATCGGAGACGCTCCAGGCGATGAGGTCGCGCATCACTTCGCTCGGGTCGATCCCGGCCGCCGACGCAGCCGTCTGTCCCAGGCGGGCGGCGACCTCCAGATCGCCCGCCAGCAGAAGCCCGGCTCGGATGCTGGTGAAGCAGGCCGCCCGCGACCAGCGGCCGATCGCCGCGGCGTGCGCGGCGGCATGTCCCGCGCCGCCGTCGCCCGCATCGCCACCCGAAGTCGCCTCGAAGCGCCGAACGAGGACCGCGAGCTGTTCGCGCAGCTGCGGTTGCAGCGTCCGGCCCAGGAACGCGGCGTACTGCCGAACCGCGGGGGCGCTCTCGGTGGGAACGACACGGTCCGCGTCGATGAGGCGGATGGCGGCCCACACCACGATCTCCAGCTCCGCCAGCGTGGGGACGAAGCCCGGCCAGCGCAACAGGTGATCGGGACGAAGAGCCGCCAGCGTCCTGCCCACGATGAAGGCCAGCTCGATGTCCGAGCGTGCCTCGAACATCCCCTTGCAGAGCACGAGAGCCGGCGTGCCGGCCACCGCCCCCCGCAGGTTGACCACGTCGATCTCGCCCGGCGTCTCGGGCGCGACGTAGACCTCCGGCGTCGAGGCGCCGAAGACCGCGTCGCCGTACGCCAGCACCTTGCAGGGCATCGACTGATCGGTCGCGACGTCGCGACGTTGTTTCCGCTTGAGGCCGAGGTCCTTCATCGTCTGCGCGCGCGCGCTGGCCACCGCGGGCGATAGCGTCGCCAGGATCTGCGACAGCGTGCGGTCTTCTTCGGGGTGGTAGATCTGCTTTTGCCAGACCTCTTCGGTCAGGCGCGCGCGGGCGCGGACCACGCCGTTCGGGCGGTATTGCTGGTAGAGCGCGCGTTCGTCGGCGTCGGCCTGCCCGATGAGCACCAGCGCGGCGGCCGCCCCGTGCGCTTCGTCGAGCGTCCCCATCTCGACGAACAGCCGCAGGAGCGTCTTGAGCTCGGGCCCCATCTCGGCGGCGGTCTGCGCGCGCCCGATGATGGCGCGGTGCTCGGCGACGGCCTTGGGATAGGTCTCGGGACCGGACAGCCGGTACAGCTCGGCGAGCACCTTGCGCCGATCGATCGAATCGGGATCGAGGCCGGCGGCCACCTCGAACGCGGCCACGGCGGCCGGAAAGTCCTTGAGGCGCGTCCGGTAGATTTCGCCCAGACCTTGCCAGAGCGCCAGCATCACCGGGCGCTTGTCGGCCGGAACGTCGGCCCCCATGCGCTTGATCTGGCGGCGGTAGGTCCGTTCCTGGGTCTTCCAGTCGTGCGCCTCGGTCACCAGCCGATCGATCCGCTCGAACGACTTCAGGTCGCTCGGATCGGCGTCCAGCGCCCTCTCGAAAGCCTCGACCGCCTCGCCCGGCGCGCGCAGCTCCTCGGCAAAGATGTTGCCGGCGGCGACGTAGTACGGCGCGCGCAGCTCGCCCTCGGCCAGCTCCGCCAGGCGCGCGAGCAGCTGCACGGACTGCTTCCACTGCTTGGTCTCGGTGAGCAGCTCGAGCAACCGGTGCATGATCGATCGCTCGTCCGGCCAGATCTTGAGCGCCTCCATGTAGGCGGCGATGGCCCTCTGGGGATCGTTGCGGCGATCGCGGTGGATCGTCGCCAGGTGCTCGAGCAGCTCCAGCTTGGTCTTGGGATCCTCGGTGACCGCCAGCAGCGTCTGGGTGTGCCGCACGACCGCGTCGTCGTTTCCCGCCGCCCGCGCCGCCGCGACCAGCGTCTCGAGGACGTTCCGGCGACGCGGATCCAGCGCCAGCGCCTTTTCGAGCGGCTCCACCGCCAGGGCCGGCTCGCCCGATCGCAACCGCGAGACCCCGAGACGCTCGAACGCCGCGCGCTGCTCCTCGCGCGTCAGGGTCGCCGGCGTGGCCGCCAGCAGCTTCTCGGTGGCGGCCGCGGCCTCGGCCCAGGCCTCGCCGCGAAAATGGAGCGCGGCCAGATCGCGCAGCGCGGGCAGCGCCGCTGGCGAGACGCCCGCGGGCTGGTCGGCGACCGGGCTTTCGACCGCCAGCGCCGCCCGGTAGGCCTCGGCAGCGCCCGCGTCGTCCCCGGTCGCCTCGCGGGCGCGCCCGACCCGGTGCCACAGACGCACCCGCTCCGCCGCCGGCTTTCCCTCGGCGGCGGACGCCAGTCGTTCGGCCAGGGGGAGCAGTCCGGCGAAGTCGCCGCGGCGAAGCTTGATGTCCGCCAGCTTCTCGGCCAGCTCGACCCGCGTCGCGTCGAGCGCCAGGATCTCCGCGTACAGATCGGCAGCCTGCGCTTCGTCGTCGAGCGCGGTGGCGCAGATCTCGGCCGCCTCACCGAGCAGGCGCACGCGCTCGTCGACGTCGCTCACCACCGCGGCGGCGCGCGCCAGCAGCTGACGCGCTTTCATCCAGTCCTTGCGCTCGCGGTAGAGCATCGCCAGCAGCAGCAGGCTCGGCACGTGCGTCTCGCCGCCGGGCGCCGCCAGCGTGAGCGCGAGCTGCTCCTCCGCGCCGCGCAGGTCGTGGAGGCGCTCCTTCAAGATCACCGCCAGGCGGTGCTGCGCCGTCACCCGATCGGAGACCGCCGTCTCGGCGGGCAGCGCCGCGATCAACCGGCGAAACGTCTCGGCCGCCGCTTCCCACTCGCCCGCATCCTCGTGCAGCCGCCCGAGCCCCTCGAGCGCGGCGGGGTGACGCGGTTCGTAGCGCAGAACCTCGCGGTAGGCGTCTCCCAGCTTCTCGAGGTCGGTCCCGGGGCGTTCCCGCTTGCGGGCCAGGATCTCGACGTAGCGATCCCAGCTGCGCTGCCGGCGGTAGAGCTCCTCGAGCAGCATGAGCGCGCCGCCGTGCGCGGGCTCGAGCTCGAGCGCGGTGGCCGCGGCCCTGGCCGCTTCGTCGAGCAGCGCGAGCCCGCTCTCGTTCCAGAAGGCTATCTGCACCCACAGATCGGCCGCCTGCTTGGTGTCGGCGAGGCCGGCGGCGACCTCTGCGGTGACCGCCACCAGCTGGCCCCAAAAGCCGTTGCCCCGGGCCACCCGCTCCATCTCCTGAATCACCCGCCCGCTGGTGGGATCCTCTTCCAGCGCCGCCTGGAGGGTAACCAGCGCGCCATTCGGATCGCCGAGACGCCGCTCATAGACCTCGGCCACCCGGCACAGCACCTGGGCCCGTTCGGCGCCGGACGGCGCCGCCTCGGCTTCGGCGAGCAGCTCCTCGACGCGCGCTGCCCAGTCCTCGCCGGGCGGCGGCGCCAGCGGCGGCTCGGGATCGACGACTTCGGGGCTCATCCGGCGCTCATCCCCCACCCGACCATTAACACGAGCCCGGCCCCGACGGGCAACCATCGCGCAGGGCTGCGACGCACGGGGGCGCCCGTGTCAAGTGCCGGGTTCGATCCGCGCCCGATCGATCCAGACCGACGTGTGCGGCGCGCCCCGGAGCGCGGCGTCGAAGGCGAGCGGGCCGCCGGGGTGCGCGATCTGCCGGTCGACCATCCGGGGCGGCCCGAGGGGAATCGCGACCCCGACGTCCGGGCCACCGTCGCCTCCCCCGCCGCCCAGCGAGAGCCGCGCCGGACCGGCTGTTTCCGCCGCGACCTGCAGGACGATCCGGTAGCTGCCAGCGGGAAGCGCGCCCTCTCCCAGGCGAACGTGGGCCGACGCGACGCCGTCGTCGCCCGTCTGCAGGTGCACGCCGTTTGGCGCCCCCTGGATCGGCGAGACCGCGGCGAGCGGGGCGGCCGGTTTCCAGAGCAGGAGTCGGGTGTGTCCGTCGAGCGTCACCTCGATCGCCGCCCAGCGGTGCCGCGCCCGCATCGCCTTGCCGAGGTCGACGGTGGCCGGCCAACCGAAGCGCCACAGGACCACCAGCCCCACCGCCAGGCCGAGCGGACGGATCTGGCGCACGAGCTCCGGGCGCGCGCGACGCGCCAGCGCCGACGCAGCGCCGCCGAGCTCGCCCAGCGCCAGCGCGACGAACGGAAAGGCCAGGATCTCGATGGGCAGCCGGTAGCGGGGCTCGGCGAAGAAGATGGTGTAGGTCGCGATCAGCGCCAGTTGAAAGGGAAGGAGCGCCAGCAGGCTCCAGCGCCGGCGGGTGACGGCGCTGGCGATCCCCGCCAGCGCCAGCGCGATCACCGCCAGGCCGAACCCATCGGCCAGTCCCGCGATCGCGGCGTGGCGCGCGGCGAACCAGGCGGCCCGGGCGCCCACCAAGACCCCGGGCCGAAAGATCGGCCAGTAGAGTAGCCGCTCTTCGGAATCGAAGAGACGCTCGGCCTTGAACGCGGCCAGGCCGAGCGCGTAGCGCGGCTCGAAGCGCATCCATTCACGCGCCAGCGCGTAGGCCGCCTGGTCGGTCTGCCGATGCGGCTCGTCGAGCACGCTCCGCCCGGTCAGGTCCTTGAACGTCCGGTTGAGCGCGCGGGTGTAGGTCCCTTCCGAGTTCGGGTTGGCGCCGATGAGCGCGGTGATGCCCCCGTGGTCGTCCGTGAAATAGAGCGCGCCGCTCTGCCGGAGATGGCGGATTCCCCAGGGCAGCAGGACCACCAACGTGGCCGCCAACCCCAGCGCCGTGTACAGCAGGGCGCGGCGGATCGGCTCGCGCCGCGCCAACCAGTAGCCGAGCGCCAGCGTCGACAGCGGCAGCGCCACCGCCCGCACCCAGGCCGCCAGGCCCATGGCGACGCCGAACGTGAGCGCCGCCACCCACGGTCGGCGCGGACCGAGCGACACCAGCAGCGCCAGCGCCGACACCAGCAGTGCCGCCGCCGGCACGTCCGTCCCCACCACGCTGGCCATCGCGACACCGGCCGGCCACAGCGCGTAGACCAGCGTCGCGGCGGCGGCGTGCGGGCAGGGACAGATCCGACGCCAGGGGCGTGGGCTGTGATCCGACCGGTCGGCCCCGGTGGCGGCGGCCCGATCCACCACCGGGTCTGCGTCGAGCAGCTTCCAGGAAACGACGAACAGACCAAGCGCGCCGAGGCCGCCGAAGAATACGCCGATCAGTTTTTGGGCCAGCAGATCGCCGCCGGCGTCCTTGACCATCGCCAGCAGCGCGACGAACCCCGGCATGTAGATGAACCCGGGATCGAGCCGCCCGAACTCGGACAGATAGTTGGCCGACTCGCGGTACATCGCGAAGTCGCTGACCGGGACGGTCGGGACCGTCAGCACCCAGACCAGACGCGCGGCGGTCGCCAGGGCCACCAGCGCCGCGCCCCACAGGAAGGTCGCGCGCGCGCGCCGACCGTCGGGCACGGGCCCGCTACCTACCCTGCCATTTGGAGCAGCTTCGAAAGCTTGGTGGCCAGGATCGGATCGCCGCCCACCTTGAGCTTGCCGCTGAAGAACAGCGCCATCGCCGCCTGCATGCCCCCTTCGATCATTCCGCGGAAGTCGGTGTCGCTCGCCTCGACCGTGCATTGCGGAGAGCCGTGCTCACCCGGAACGCAGGTCGGCGGCGTCGAGACCAGATCGACGGTCCAGGTGCCGCCATCCGCGCCGCTGATCTTGAACAGGTAGACCGCGGCCACGTCTTTGGCCTTCTCGGGGCTGGTCTTGAGCACTGAGGGCACTCTCTCGTCGAAGAACGCCTTGACGGACGTCGCCATCGGAACCTCCGAGGACATCCTAACCGGACTTGCGCTTGTCGGCGTACTTCTTCGCCACCTTCCGCGCATAGCCGCGTTTTTCGATCTGCGGCACGCGCGTCAGCGCCAGCGCCCCCGGGGCCACGTCGCGGGTCACGGTGGTCCCGGCCCCGACCACGGCGCCCTTGCCGACCCGAACCGGCGCTACCAGCTGGGTGTCCGACCCGATAAACGCGCCGTCCTCTATGAAGGTGCGAAACTTCTCGTAGCCATTGTAGTTGCAGGTGATGGTCCCCGCGCCGACGTTCACCCGCTCGCCGATGGTGGCGTCGCCCAGGTAAGAGAGGTGGTTGGCCTTGCTGCCGCGGCCGAGCGTGGTCTGTTTGGTCTCGACGAAGTTCCCCACATGGGTGTCGGGGCCGAGGCGCGTGCCCGGGCGGAGGTGGGCGAACGGCCCCACCCGCGCGCCGGCGCCGATGACCGCCTCCGTCCCGACGGTGTAGGGCCGGATCTCCGCGCCGGCGCCCACCTCGACGTCGGTGAGGATGACGCCGTCGCCGATCCGCGCGCCGTGGCCGATCCGGGTCCGCCCGCGCAGCGCGACGTTGCGGCCCAGCTCGACGTCGACGCCGATCTCCACGTCGGGCTCGACGACCGCGGAGGCGGGATCGCGGAAGGTGACGTGGGCCATGAACGCCTGGTTGATTCGCGCGCGCATGGCCGCCTCGGCCTCGGCGAGCTGGCGTCGATCGTTGATCCCGGCCACGTCGCGGAAGTCGGCGTCGATGGCGGTCACCCCGATCTCGGCGTCGGCGGCGGCGCGGGCCACGATGTCGGTGAGGTAGTACTCGCCCTGCGCGTTGCGCGCGCCGAGGCCCGCGGTCGCCCGGCGGAAGAAATCGGCCGGACCGCAGTAGATCCCGGCGTTGACCTCGGTGATGGCGCGCTCCTCGGGCGAGGCGTCCTTTTCTTCGACCACGCCCGTCACGTGGCCGCGCTGGTCGCGGACGATTCGACCGTAGCCGGTCGGATCGGGCGGCGTCGTGGTGACGACGGCGAGGCAACCGTAGCGGCGGGCGGTTCCCACCAGCTCTTCCAGCGTCTCGCGGCGCAGCAGCGGCACGTCGCCGTAGAGCACCAGCACCAGCTTCCCGCGAAAGCCGCTCAGCGCCGGCATGGCCAGCCGGACGGCGTGACCGGTCCCGCGCTGTTGCGTCTGCTCGACCACGGTCACCGCGCCGACGCCCAGGCGCGCCAGCAGCGCCCCCTCGACCGCTTCGCGCTGGTGGCCCAGCACCACGACCACCGGGTCGGCGCCGAGCGCCCGCGCCAGCTCGATCGGGTAGAGGCCCAGCGGCCGTCCCAAGAGCTCGTGGAGCACCTTGGCGCGCGCCGAGCGCATCCGGGTCCCCTGGCCGGCCGCCAGCACGATCGCCGCCAGATCGCCCGCCCGTTCCGCGGCACGCCCGCGACCCCCGCCACCGGGTTTCGCCTTTCTCTGTGTGCGCGCCATCGAGTCCTTAATGTCGGGCACGGCCCCGCGATTGTCCACGGGCTTTGCGCGCGCCATATGCTGGTAGACTGGCGGCCGCGCGATGCCCGGCTATGTCCTGATAGTCGAAAAGGATGCCGAGCTGCAGCGACAGATCGGGGCCGCGCTGCAGGAGGCCGGCTACGAGCTGGCGGCAGAGACCGAAGCCGCCTGGGCCAAACGGAGCATCGCCGTCCGGCAGCCCGACGTGGTCATCCTGGACACGCGCCTCGGCGACGGCGACGGTTTTGCGCTCGCCGAAGAGCTGCGGCGCGATCCCGACACGCGCGCGACGCCGATCGTCTTCATCGCCAGCACCCACCGGGGGGCCGGCCACCGCGCCGAGGCGCGCCGGCGGTTCGCCCCCGCCGAATATCTGCCGACGCCGCTCGACGCCAAGAGCCTGGTTCCCCACCTCGCGGCGTTGACCAGCGCGGCCACCCCGCCGCCCACCGTCGACGTCGACGACGAAGCGCCGCCCACGCCACCCCCCGTCGCCAAGGGCAGCCTGCGCGACCCCGCCCAGCAGCGCGAGCGGCGCGACGTCGAGCGCAGCGCCAAGAGCCTGGTGGCCGATCCCGCCCAGGCCGCCTTCTCCGGCACGCTCAAGCGGACGCCGCTGGCCCGGTTGCTCCAGCGGATCTACGCCCAGCGTGCCACCGGTTCGCTCCTGCTGCTCCGCGATGCGGTCAAAAAGATCGTGATGTTCGTCGAGGGCTATCCGGTCTCCGTGCGCTCGAACGTCCTCGGGGAGTGCCTGGGACAGATCCTGCTCGAAAAGAAGCTGATCACGAGCGACGCGCTGGCCGAGTCCGTCCAGCGCATGCAGAAGGAAAAGCGCCAGCAGGGACAGATCCTGATCGAGATGGGCGCCCTGTCTCCCTACAACCTCGAACGCGCGCTGGTCGAGCAGCTGGAATCCAAGCTGTTCGAGATCTTCGCCTGGACCGACGGAAAGTTCCTCTTCAAGGCGGGCGACAGCGCGCCGGGGGGCGCGAGCCGCCTCGAACGCCCACCGGCCGCCCTGATTCTGGAAGGGATCCGGCGCCACTACGATGAAGCCCGCCAGAAGGCAGCGCTCGACCGCCACGCCGATCAATTTTTCGCGCTCAGCGCCGACCCGCTCCTGCGGTTGCAGGAGATGACCTCCAACGCGACCGAGCTGGCGTTCATTCGCAGCATCGACGGCACGCGCCGGCTCGAGGAGATCCTGGCGCGGGCCCAGATTCCGCGCGAGCAGGCACGCCTGCTGCTGGTGGCGCTGTCGGAGGCGGGGATGATTCAACCGCACGAGACGACCTCGCGCCGCAAGGCGGCCGCGCCGGCGGCGGCACCCGTGCCCGCCCCCGCGCCGGCCGCGCCCCCACCGCTCGGCAGCGGGGAGCTCTCGATGATGCTGCAGATGGCGCGCACCCAGGACTACTTCTGGGTGCTGGGCATCGAGCGCGACTCGGCCCCTGCGGCGGTCGACCGCGCCTACGAGGCGCTGGCCCGAAGCTTTCACGCCGATCGGTACCGGCTGGCGCCCGACGACGACCGAAAGACCGCCCAGGAAATGTTCGACATCCTGGCCGAGGCCCACCGCGTCCTGCAGGATCCCGCGCGGCGGCGCGCCTATCTGGCCAAGCTGGGCCGAGCGGACGGGGCGCCGGAGAGCTCGACCGCCGCGGCCGAGCGCCCGGCTCCGGCGGCGGCGCCGCCGCGATCCAGCCCACCCTCACCCTCCAACAATCCGGCGCACTCTCTTTACGAGGTCGGTCTCGAGCACCTCCGTGCGCGCCGTCACCATGAGGCCGTCGAGGTGCTGCGCCAGGCCGCCCGGTTGGTCCCCAACCAGGCCGACTACCGCGCGGCGCTCGGGTGGGCCCTCTTTCGCCAGGCGCCCGCCGACGCCCGCGCCGGCCGCGCCGCAATCGCCGAGCTGCGGCGCGCCACCCAGATCGACGAGCGCCACCGCGCCGCCGCCCAGCATCTGGCGGAGATCTACGCCCAGACCGGCCAACCCGATCTGGCGATCGCCGAGCTGGAACGTCTGCTGGCGCTCGATCCCGGCGCGCTCGAGCTGTCCGAAGAGCTCCACCGCCTCAAGTCCCAGTAGCCTTCGCGCTCGCCCGCGCCACGACCGTGGCGCGGGCGATCTTGGGCCGCAGGGACCGCGCCGGCGACACGGGCTTTGGAACGCGCATGACACCGCTGTCACGGTGATCGTCGATTTTCACAGATCCGGTCACCCGCCTGCCAGACGCTGCGCGGACCTACGAAGCCCGTTTCGGGCACGAGGCTTGCTGAATCCCGAAGCATGCCCGCCCACACCTTCGCGCGTTCGCGTTACGCAACGGATCTTCTCGGCCGCGTCGCCGCCGGTTGGCGCCGGATCGCCGACGACCAGCGACGCGGCGTCATCGGCGCCGCGCGCGTCGCGGCCGACCTGGCCGCCCTCGACGCGCCGCCGGCCCTCCTGATGACCGCCGGCCACGTGATCCAGGAAGAGATTCACCATCTGGAGGTCTGCGCGCGGGTCCTCGAGGAGCTGGCGCCCGGCCGGGCAAACCGGTTGGACCCGCCGGACCTGGGCCAGGCGCCGTCCGAAAGAGGGGCGAATCTCGGGCTGCCACGCGCCACGATCTCCAGTGAGCGAACGCTGGCGCGCACGTTGGTCGCCGACTACGCGCTCGGCAAGCCCGTCACCGCGGCCTCGTTCGCGGCGGCGCGCGCCCTCATCCGTGAACCGCTGCTGGCCTGGGCCTACACCGAGCTGCTGCACGACGAGACCCGCCACGCCACCTTCGGCGCCCGGGCGGCGGTCTGGGTCATCCGCAACTGGTCCGCGCGCGAGCGCGAGGCCCTCTGGACCGCCTGCCTCGCGGCGCCCGGCCCCGGCTCCGCTACGCACTCGAACGATCCGGAAGCCGAGGCGCTGGGCCTACTCCCCGCCGACGTCGACTGCGCGCTGCCGCGCTGGATCCTCCCGCACCTGGAACCGCTGGGCCTTCACCCCCGCCCCGCCAACGAGCAGACGCTGCTGCACTGATCGTTGGCGCAGAGGCCTCCCTGCCCCACCGCGGCAGCAGGCCGCGCAGAGGCCTGCCTGAGTGCTAACATCGGTTGCATGACCCTGACGCTGCGGGACGGGGACCAGCTCGACCACGAAGAGCGCGCCCGCCTCCACGCCGCCATCGAGGAGGCCCAGGATCAGCTTGACCGTGGAGAGGGCATCCCGGCTGAGCAGTTCCTCGCAGAGCTGCGTTCGCCCCGTCGCGGGGGTTCAGGTTCACTGGCCAGCCCGCTCCACGCCTAAGAGCGCCGCGGGTAGAGTGCGCGGTCCCGGCAACGGGGCTGATCGAATACCATGACGGAATAGGCCGTGGCGACGACACCTGAACAGATCGACCTTTGGCGGCGGTCACCCGCGGAGCACGAACGGCTGGAGTTCAAGGAAGCGCGGAACCAGTACGACTACCAAAAGCTTCAGGGCTACTGCGTCGGACTTGCCAACGAAGGAGGCGGCTTTCTGATTTTCGGCGTAGCGAACGAGCTACCTCGACCAGTCGTCGGCACGGGTTCTATCGGCGACCCCACCGGCATGGCGTTGAAGCTCTTCGAGTCGCTCGGTTTCCGAGTTGATATCGAAGAGGTCAGTCATCCCGATGGGCGGGTAGTCGTCTGCCACATCCCCGGCCGGCCCCGCGGAACGGCCTACCATCTTGATGGCAAATACCTGATGCGATCGGGCGAGTCGCTGGTTCCCATGACAGAAGACCGTCTGCGACAGATCTTCGCGGAGGGAGCGCCCGACTGGCTCGAAGAGCATTCCAAGATCGGTCTCGAGACGCACGCGGTAGTCGAGCTTCTGGACACCCAAACATTCTTCGAGCTCATGAGGTTGCCGTATCCCTCCGATCGTGATGGTGTCATCGATCGTCTCTTGCGTGAGCGCGTTGTGGATGCGGTCGAGGGGAAATACGCAATCCGACGGCTGGGGGCCCTCCTGCTTGCGAAGCGCCTCGAAGACTTTCCGGAGCTGGCTCGCAAGGCGCCCCGTGTAATCGTCTACTCCGGTTCCTCGAAGCTCGAAACCCGCATCGACCAAGGGGGGACGAAGGGATACGCAGTTGGGTTCCAAGGTCTCGTTCGTTTCATCATGGAGCAACTGCCGCAGAACGAGGTTATCGAGGACGCCCTTCGCAAGGAGGTGAAGCTGGTTCCCGAAATCACGATTCGCGAGCTCGCGGCTAACGCCCTAGTACATCAGGATCTTTCAATCACCGGAGCGTCCGTGATGATCGAGGTCTACAGCAACCGCATCGAGATCTCGAACCCGGGCGACCCCATCGTCCCCGTGGAGCGCTTCATCGATGGGTACCAGTCGAGGAACGAGCGCCTCGCGGACCTCATGAGGAGGATGGGGATCTGCGAGGAAAAGAGCAGCGGCATCGACAAGGTCGTCAACGCCGCGGAGGTCTTCCAGCTGCCGGCACCACTCTTCCATGCCGGCAACCGGCGGACGCACGTCACGCTATTCGGACCAAAGGACTTCGATGACATGGATCGAGGCGATCGAATCCGGGCTTGCTACCAGCACTGCGTCTTGAGGTGGGTGATGTCCGAACGGATGACCAATCAGTCTCTGCGGGAGCGATTCCACTTGCCCGAGAGCAAGAGCGCGATCGTGTCGCAGATCATCGCGACGACCACTGAGAACGGGCTCATCAAGCTTGACGAGGCGGTGGGTGCATCGCGCAAGTACGCACGCTACCTGCCCTTCTGGGCCTGAGATTCTTATTTAAGCGTCTGCCCGGCAGATCGTGCTCTCATAAGATATTAGACAATAATATCAGTGGTTTATCTATTTAAGCGTCTGCCCGAGACTGACCCCAGCCGTGTCACTTCCCACATGAGTTGCCCGTGCACGGATACTTCGTGATGCAGGTCGCGAGGCCAAGCAAGGCTTCCTGATCTGCGTTGGCCTTCGCACCCTCGGTTTCAAAAAACCGGTAGCCAGCCACCACCAGTCCTCGTCTGGCGAACTTCCTCTCTATCTCGACGTTGCACGAGTCCTGAGTTCCTGGGGCCTGACTGGAGTGGTAGCGACTGTCGGAAGCGTCGTACGGCTTCGCGATGTAGGCGAGAAGGCTCAGGCGCCGTCTCTTCTCCTGCGCGTCGCCCTCATAGGCGTCATCGACAAAAGCCAGAAACTGCTCAGCGTCCGCCCAGAGGTGATCGACGCTCTTGCCCCAGTTGTAGGCGATCTGCGTCGCGCAGCATGTCCATGGAGAGCTTTGGAAAGTCCTTCTCCGGAAAATACGCCTCGAACTCGACATTCCTTTCGGGGCGAAAGAGGTCGTTGAGCAGTGGAGCGCCGAGAGACCGGGGAAACCCCGCTCCGAGCACCCAAACGGTCCTAGGCACGGGCGCATCGTACCGCCCCTCACATCGTCAATACGACGAGAATCCGGGGCCGGCAGCCCTGTCGCTCGGTCCCAAATCCCACGGGAATCGCCCACTCAGCGAACGAACAGACGCTCTTGCACTAGCGAGAGTCGCCTCTAGACCCTCAGTCGTAGTACTCGGCGCCGAGGTGCGTGATGAGCTCTTCGCCGCGCAGGTGGCGCAGCGTGTTCTTGAGCTTCATGAGCTGGATGAAGAGATCGTGCTCGGGGTAGAGACCCGGCGCGCTCTGGGGGCTCTTCCAGTAGAACGACAGCCACTCCTGGATGCCGCTCATCCCGCAGCGTTGCGCGAGGTCCATGAAGAGCGCCAGGTCGAGCACGATCGGCGCGGCCAGGATCGAATCGCGGCAGAGGAAGTCGATCTTGATCTGCATCGGGTAGCCCATCCACCCGAAGATGTCGATGTTGTCCCAGCCCTCTTTGTTGTCGCCGCGCGGCGGGTAGTAGTTGATGC
>CALAOV010000103.1 GCA_937889515.1 uncultured Myxococcales bacterium
CATGACCACGGTGATCATCCCGTACGCCAACGCGCCGGAGCTGTCGGAGATCCCGGCCTACATCACCAGCAAGCTGGAGGTGCGGCCGGTCCGCACGATGGAAGAGGTCCTCGCGATCGCGCTCTCGCGGCCGCTCGCGACGCCCAAGAAGGACGCCCGTCCGGCCGCGAAGGGCGAGCGATCGCGCGATCGCCGCAAGGTCGCCTCGCGCCCCGGCACGGCCTGAGCCCTACCGCCGCAGCGAAGCGGCGGCGATCAGGGGTTCTTCGGCCACCGGCCCGCTCGGCCCCTCGTTCGAGCTCGGGGCCGTCGGCCTTCCCTGCAGGCGCCGGTCGTACAGGTGCGAGGGGTTCACGTTGCCGAGGGCGGCCAGCATCGTCTGCCGCAGCGTCGGGTGCTTGCGCTCCAGATCGGCGAGCAGCGCCTTCATCTGCTTGCGCTGCGCTTCGTCCTGCGATCCGCACAGCTTGCAGGGGAGGATCGGAAAGCCGCGCGCCGCCGCCAGCGCGGCCAGATCCGCTTCGGCTGTGTAGGCCAGCGGTCGGATGACCACGAAGCGTCCGTCGTCGGTGGTGAACCGCGGCGGCATCGATGCCAGCTTGCCGCCGAAGAACAGGTTCAGCAGCAGCGTCTCGAGCGCGTCCTCGCGGTGGTGACCGAGCGCGATCTTGTTGCAGCCGAGCTCGCCCGCGGCGCGATACAGGATTCCGCGCCGGAGGCGCGAACAGAGCGAGCAATAGGTTTTTCCTTCGGGGACCTTGTCGACGACGATGTCGTAGGTGTTCTCATGTAGGATTTTGTACGGCACGCCCTCCGCGGCCAGCCAGGCCGCCAGCGGGGTTCCGTCGTAGCCGGGTTGGCCCTGGTCGAGGTGGACGGCGACCAGATCGAACTCAATCGGCGCGCGGGCTTGCAGGTCGCGGAGCAGCACCAGCAGGCCGTAGCTGTCCTTGCCCCCGGAGATGGCCACCAAGATCCGATCCCCGCTCTCGATGAGGCCGTGATTGGCGATGGCACGACTCATGTCGCGCAGAAGGCGGCGTTCGAGCTCCATGGTCGGGTCGACCGGCATGCTACCTTCATTCGAGAGTCCCGATTGCGAGATCTGGTCAGCTTCGCGAGCGGGAATTGGGTTCGAGGATGTTCCAGGAAGTCAGCGGCAAGCGAAGCAAACGACGTTCGCGAGGTCTGCGACGGCCGATCTCGTGGTCGATCGCGCTCGGCGGCTCGGTCGCCGCCCACGTCGTCATCCTGGCCGCCCTGTTCTCGTTCGCCCGGCTGCGGGGCGGTGACGTCTCGGAGCCGGCGGCCCCGCCCGATCCCAGCTGGTCGGTTCTGGATCTCACGCCGACTGTGCTGCCGATCGAGATCACGGAGGTTGAGATCTCCGCGCCGCCGCTGCTCGACGATCCCGCGCCCCGCGTCCGACCCTGGGATGCGCGGCAGGGCGAGCGCGACAATCCAATCGCCCGAACGATCGCCCCGGCCAACGCCGACGGCCGGGACCGGCGCGCGCCGGCGTCCGATCGCGGCCTCGAGGGCGGCGCGCCGCGGGTCGCGGCCTACCGGCTCGACAGCTCGACGCTCCGCTCGCGCCTCACCGACGGCGCCACGGAGTCGCAGCCGTCGCGCCTGCAGATCTCGCGTCTGCGGGCTTCGCCGCAGGCGATCCGCGAGGAGCCACGGATCGGGATCGGCGACTCGGTGCGGTCGGCGCTCGCCACCCGCACGCCGACGCCCGCGCCTAGCCCGGCCGTCTCGGGGGCGACCCTGGGCGGCGAGCCGGCCGGCGCTGCCTCGGACGACGCGCGACAGGCCCGCCCCGACGTCCTTCCGGTCGTGGCCCGTCTCGACGTGCGGACCTCGCCGGTTCATGCGGTTGGCCCGCTCGACGCGGAAGCCGGCCCGCGCCGCTTCGACATCGAGCGCGCCGGTCGTGCCGCGGACGATCAGAATCAGCGGACGGCCTCGGATGAGCTTCACCCCGGCCTGACCGATTTCTCGCGGGCTTCGGCCGCGCGCCCGGTGGCGGTGGCCGATGGGCATGGACCGGCGTCCACGCCGGGCGCGGTGGCCCGCCCTTCGGCCGGTTCGGCGCCCACGGAATTTGGCGCCCGGGATCCACAGGCCGCCGGCCCGGAGATCGCCGAGAGGACCTTGGATCGCCGCTACCAGCGCTACATCCAAGAGGTGTCGCAGCGGGTGAGGCGGATTCGCGAGTTTCCGAAGTCGCTGGCCCTGCGCCTCGAGCAGGGCGAGACCATCGTCGAGTTCGTGGTCGGGGTGGACGGACGGCTGGGCGACGGGCCGCGGGTGGTCAAGTCCTCGGGCTTCGAGGAATTCGACGCGGCCGCGGTACGGGCCGTGCGGCGCGCGGCCCCGTTTCCGCCCATGCCCGATCCCGGCGCAGCGCGTCCTCTTCCCGTGTCGCTGCGCGTGACATTTGACAATCCCGTGGTGCGCTAGCCTCTAAAAGCATGGGAATTCTCGCCACGGCGGCGCTACCATTTGGGACGCTGGGGTGAGTGGAAACATGCGCGGAACCAGCAACGACCGACCGAGATCGTCCGGGCGTCGAATCGGCTTCTGGATCGGCGTCGCGGCGCTCCTGCACGCCGAGTTGGTGTTGTTGCTGGGCGTCGGGCTCTACCTGTTCGCGCCGCGCAGCGCCGACCTGGCCCGCACCCTGACCGCCGGGGCAGAGCCGTCGTCGATCGACGTCGGGATGGTGGACGAAGCCGCCGCCCGCGAGATCGTCGCCGATCTGGAGCGTCAGGAAGAGGCGCGCCAGGCCGAAGTGATCAAGAAGGAAGAGGAGAACACGCACCCATCCGGTCAGGTCGTCGAGCTCCCCGCGCCGCGCGAGGAGAAGCGCCCGGAGGACGCGAAATTCGTGGCCGAGCACGACAGCACGGTCGCGCACGAAACGAAGAAGCACGGTGACTTCAAGGAGAACGCCCGGCAAGGAGACCAGGGCGGCACTGGGTCGGAGTCACAGCCGGAGGTTTCGCAGGGCGATGGCCGGTTGGCCATGCGAACGCCCGATCTCGGTCGCTTCTTGAAAGAGGCCGGCACGGCCAGCCCGGCGGGGCGGGTGGGCCGGGCCGGCGCGACCTACGGCGCGTTCGATCCGGGGCGGCCCGAGCCGGCTGGGACGGTCCCCGCGCTGGGCGCCGACGCCCGTCCGCGGCCGGGTGGCGGCGGGACGCGCGGGGGGTCCGGCCTGGCGCTGATGCCCTCCGAGCAGCAGCTCGCGCGGGCGATCGGCAGCGGGACGCTGGATGCGTTGCCCCACACCGACGACGGCGAGGAGACCGCGCTCAACGCCAAGAAGTGGAAATTCGCCTCGTTCATGAACCGGGTCAAGCGTCAGGTCGCCGAGCACTGGCACCCCCAGGAGGAGTACCGACAGCGCGACCCGACCGGGGAGATCTACGGCCACAAGAACCGGTATACCTTCTTGCGGATCCAGCTCAAACCCGACGGACGGCTCAGCAACGTCGCCGTCGAGCAGCCGAGCGGTCTCGATTTTCTGGACGACACGACGGTCGAGGCCGTCAAGGAGGCGGCGCCCTTTCCCAATCCGCCGCACCAGCTGATCGAATCGAACGGGCTCATCAACTTCGGCTTCGGCTTCCTGTTCGATCTGAATGGCCCGCCCGAGATGCGCTGGTTCAAATACTAGCTCAGGGCGTTTCCCAGTCAGACGTCGGCGGGCAGGTGCAGAAGAGCTTGCGGTCGCCGAGGACGTTGTTGAGGCGGCCCACGGAGGGCCAGAACTTGGCGGCGCGGACGAAGGGCAGCGGATAGGCGGCGCGATCGCGCGGGTAGGGGTGCGGCCACTCGGTCGCCAGCAGCGCCGCCGCCGTGTGGGGTGCGTTCTTGAGCAGGTTCCCCTCGCGCGGGGCCGTCCCCTGTTCGATCTCGGCGACCTCCTCGCGGATGGCGATCATGGCGTCGCAGAAGCGATCCAGCTCGGCCTTCGATTCGCTCTCGGTCGGCTCGATCATGAGCGTGCCCGCGATCGGGAAGGACATGGTGGGCGCGTGGAAGCCGTAGTCCATGAGGCGCTTGGCGACGTCGTCGACCTCGACCCCGGCCACCTTCTTGAGCGGGCGGGCGTCGACGATGCACTCGTGCGCGACCCGTCCGTTTTGGCCCCGGTAGACCACGGGGTAGTGCGCCCTGAGCCGGTGCGCGACGTAGTTGGCGTTCAGGATCGCGATCGCCGTGGCCCGCGTGAGCCCGGCCGCGCCCATGAGCCGGATATACGCCCACGAGATGAGCAGGATGCTCGCGCTGCCCCAAGGCGCGGCCGAGACCGGACCGATCCCGCGCGCACCGCCGGTT
>CALAOV010000104.1 GCA_937889515.1 uncultured Myxococcales bacterium
CCCGCTCCCCCGCGATCGCCAGCACCTGGCGGGCGGCCTGCCGCCGGCGGCGCGCGGCGCGCTCGACGGCCGGCCGCGCGCGCAAGACCTCGAGCGCCGCCACCACCTCGGCGATCCCCTCCCCGGAGGACGCCACCGTGCGGAGCAGCGCCGGCGCCGCGCGCGCCGCCAGCGCCAGCATGGTGGTCAGATCGGCGAGCGCCCGATCGGCGCCCTGCCGATCGCCCTTGTTGACGATCAAGACGTCCGCGATCTCCAGCAGGCCGGCCTTGAGCGCCTGCACTTCGTCCCCCAGACCGGGCGCGGTCACCACGACCACCGCGTCGGCGGCGTCCGCCACGTCGACCTCCGCCTGACCGGCGCCCACGGTCTCCACGAAGATCAGCGGAAACCCGGCGGCGTCGAGCACCGCCACCGCCGCCGCCGTCGAGCGCGAGAGCCCCCCCTGTTGCCCGCGGGTCGCCAGCGAGCGGATGAACACGCCGTCGTCGGTCGCGTGGCGCTGCATGCGCACCCGATCGCCCAGCAGCGCGCCGCCCGAGAACGGGCTGGAGGGGTCGATGGCCACCACCGCCACCCGCTCGCCGCGCGCCCGGGTCGCCGTGAGGAGCGCGTCGACCAGCGTCGACTTGCCGACTCCGGGCGAGCCGGTGATGCCGACCACGAAGGCCCGCCCGCCGTGCGGGTAGATCGCGCGCAGCGCCTCGCGCGCGCCCGGAAGCTCGTCGTCGAGCGCGCGCATGAGCGCCGCCGCCGCGCGCAGGTCGCCCGCCAGGACGCGGTCGACGTGGCAAGCCGCGGCCGCCACCCTAGCCGCCTATCCGGCTATCCACCTATCCACCCTCGGCCGCCACCCGCAGCAGCTCGCGCGCGATCACCATCTTCTGGACCTCGTTGGTCCCCTCGCCGATCTCGGCCAGCTTGGCGTCCCGCAGATAGCGCTCGACGTCGAACTCGCGGGTGTACCCGTAGCCGCCGTGGATCTGGACCGCGTTGTTGCAAGCGCGCATGGTCGCCCTCGCCGCGTAGTACTTGGCGATCGACGACTCGGCCGTGGTCCGCATCCCCTGGTCCTGCATCCAGGCGGCCCGCCAGACCAGCAGGCGCGCGGCGTCCAGCTCGGTCGCCATGTCGGCCAGCATGTGCCCGATGGCCTGGAACTCGCTGAGCGGCTTGCCGAACTGGACCCGCTCCTTGGCGTAGCGACGGCTGGCCTCGAACGAGGCGCGACCGATGCCGACCGACCAGGCGCCGATGCCGATCCGCCCCTTGTCGAGGATCTTGAGCGTGTCGAAGAACCCCATGTCGATTTCGCCCAGGCGCTGCCCGTCGGAGATCTCCACCTCTTCGAAGATCAGCTCCGTCGTGTCGGAAGCGCGAAGGCCCATCTTCTGGATCTTCTTGCCGGTGCGGAACCCGGGCGTCCCGCGCTCGACGACGAAGGCGGTCAACCCCTTGGCTTTTTTCTCTGGGCTGGTCGAGGCCAGCACCACGTAGATGCCACCCACCGACCCCTGGGTGATGAAGGTCTTGGTGCCGTTGATGATCCAGCGGTCACCCCGGCGAACGGCGCGGGTGCGGGCGGCGCCGGCGTCGGAGCCCGAGCCCGGCTCGGTCAAGCCCCACCCGCCCAGCACCTGGCCGGTCGCCAGCTGGGGCAGGTATTTCTGTTTGAGCGCCTCGCTGCCGGCCAGCAGGATGTGCCCGCTGCAAAGAGAATTGTGCGAGGCCATGGTCAGCCCCACCGACGCGTCGGCGCGCGCCACCTCCTCCAGCGCGACCACGTAGTCGTGGAACTTCATCCCGGCGCCGCCGTACTTCTCCGGCACCTGCATGCCGAGCAGGCCCATCTCGCCGAGCGCCGGGATGACCTCCTGCGGGAAGTGCTCCTCTTCGTCCCAGCGGTGCGCGTTGGGGACGATCAGCCGGTCGCAGAGCTCGCGCACCGATTTCTGAAGGACGCGCTGGTCGTCCGAAAGCTCGAAGTCGATCATTTGGGTGGGGGTCCTCGGTAGCGATCTTCGGGACCGGCCGGCGCGAAGATCTGCACCAGCAGCGCCTTGTCGGTGCCCGAGAATTTTGCGGCGTGGGGCTGGCTCTCCGGAATGTAGAGCGCCTCGTCGGCCTCGAAGGGAACCTTCTCGCTGCCGACCGTCAGCTCCCCCGCACCCGCGACGACGTACAAGATCTCCGCCGCCCCCGGGTGGGTGTTACGTGGAACCTCCGCGCCGGGATCGGCCTCCAGCGTCCCCAGGTAGAAGCCGCGGCTGCCGGTGTGGGCCGCGTCGAGGAGAGGATGAATCTTACCCTTGCCGCCGAAGACCGGCAGCGCCTCCGCCTGGGTCGGGTTGGCCACCAGGAAATGCGCGCCCGGCGGCGCGGTGACCGCCGGGTCGTGCAGCACCTCGAAGGCCGCGCGCCCGGCCTCGTCCTTGGGATCGCGGTAGACCCGATCGGGACCCGGCGGCACGAACAGCTCCAGCAGCGTCGCCGACGACTGCCGCCCCATGTTCTCGATCGCGTGCGGCATCAGGGCCGGAATGAAGATCGCCATCCCCGGGTCCAGCTTCTCGGGCGCGACCCCCGTGGGCCCCAGCACGCGCGCATGCCCGTGCAGCAGGTAGAGCACCTCCGCCCCCGGATGGCGGTGCAGCGCGATCCGGTTGGCCGGCGCGACCGTCAGCTGCGCCAGCGCCGCCTTCTGCGCATGCATCGTCGCTTCGTCGACCAGCAGCTTGACCGAAAACGGCGGCGTGGGCGCCGGCGAGCCGGCGCCGTGCTTCCCCTTCGGCACCGGCGGACCGTGGTCGGGCGCATCCTTGACCTTGATCGAGAACTGCGCGGCCTGGCCCTCGAACGAGAGCGGCACGATCACCGTGCTGCCGGGGTCGATGCCCGCGAAGCTCCAGGTCGCGGCGCTCTCCTCGAGACAGGCCAGCAGCACGGGCGACTTCACCTCGTCGACGGAAGGCGTCGCCTTGGTCACCCGCCCGCCCGCGCCCACATCGACCTCGAGATCGATCTTGCCCGCGACGTCGAGCGTGTCGGCCAGCGCCCGCTCGAAGCAGCGGTGGACCTCGGGACCGTGCGCGACCAGCGCCGAGCGGAGAATGTCGGCCACGCGCGCCGCCTCGGTGTCCTGGCTGGCGTTGGCGCGGGCGGCGGGCGGCGCGACCACCAGCAACGATGCGACCAGCGCCAGGCCGGTCCGCAACGTCCCGGAGGTGGCCACGACCGCCAGCGCCCGCAGCGACACGCGCTCGACGTCCGGCAGACCCCGTTTGGCTTTCAAGCTGCGGCCCCTTCGACGCGCGGTCGCAGCTCCCGCTCGATCCAATCGACGATCGCCTGCGTCGGCGTCCCGGGCGTGAAGATCGCCGCCACGCCCATGAGCTTGAGGGCCGCCGCGTCCTCGTCGGGGACGATGCCGCCGCCGAACAGCACCACGTCGCCCGCCCCGCGGGCCGCCAGCGCCGCCAGCACCGCCGGAAAGTGGGTCATGTGCGCGCCCGACATGATCGACAGACCGACCGCGTCGACCGACTCCTGCGCGGCGGCGGCGGCGACCATCTCGGGCGTCTGGTGCAGGCCGCTGTAGATGACCTCGTACCCGGCGTCGGCCAGCCCGCGCGCCACCACCTTCGCCCCGCGATCGTGCCCGTCGAGCCCGACCTTGGCGACCAGGATCCGCAGCTTGCGCGGCTTTCTCTCGACGGCAACGACCACTGCCAAAAGTCTATCAGATCCCGGGGGCTCGGCACGGGCATCTCAGATGTGTCACAATGTGCACATGAAGGCGATATCGATTCGCGAGCTGCATTTGCGGACCGGCCGCTGGGTGCGAAGCATCGGAGACCGCGGCCCGATGGTGGTGACGGACCGCGGTCGTCCGGTCGCGACGCTGGTCCCCTTCGAAGCGCGCGCGGCCCGAAAAGGTCTACCCGACCGGGAAGCGGCGATCGCAAAACTGCCGCGCCTCCAGATCGACTCGACGCTGGTCGTCTCTGAGGGGCGCGACCGGGGGTGATCTATTTCGATTCGGCCTACATCGCCAAGTGCTACCTGAACGAATCGGGCGCCGAGCGGGTGCGCGAGCTGGCGCGCACCGCCGATGGCCTCGTCTCCTGCCAGATCGCTCGCGTGGAGCTCTTCGCGACCGTTCATCGTCATCTGCGCGAGGGCCATCTCAAGACCCGACACCTACGCCAGGTGCTCAAGCAGTTCGAAGGCGACGAGAACGAAGGGATCTGGCAGTGGTTCCCGGTCACACCGTCTCTGGTTACGGAGGCTTGTCGTCGGTTGCAAACCCTGCCCGCGACCGTGTTGATCCGGGCCGTGGACGCGCTCCACCTCGCGTGTGCGCGCGCCGAGGGACTGTCCGAGATTTACACCAGCGATCGCCACATGATCGCTGCGGCCTCGTACTTTGAGTTGGAGGGCCGGAACCTCTTGTGAGCATCGCGGGTGACGTCCCTCGCTTGTCACCCCCAGCCGCTGGACTCAACCTGTAAGCCATGTCCCGGGGTCTCCGCACGATCGGCGCCTGCGTTCTTCTAGCCGGCGTCCTCGGCGGGTGTGATTGGACGGCGATGTCGGCGTCGGAGCTGCGGCAGCCGGTTTTGCTCGGGCCGGTTGCCTGTATCGGCTGTAGCCCGCAGGGGCCCGAGCGACCGAATTCCACCGCCAGCCATCTTCAGGCCCGTCGCCACACGGACGTCCAGGTCCGATACTTTTTCATCTACGCCGCGGGCCTGGTCATAGAGAGTCATCCGGGCGGGGTCTCGCTGGACCGGACGTTGTACTGGACGCCCTGCGGCGACGACATCCATTTGTCGAACGTCCGAGCGCGGGCCTGGCAGACGACGATCCCGCTGCTCTATCTGCAATCGGACGTCTCGATTGACGCGGACGCCACACCGATTCCGGTCCCCGGAGCGAAATGCCCACCGCTGCGCTGAATTTCTGGTGCGGGCGGCTAGTCGCCCCTGTGACGTTGGGGCTCCTGGTCTCGGTCGCGGTGACCGGATGCGCCGGCGCCCGCGTCGCCGTGACGGCAACCCGCTCGCGCTACCCGTTGTCGCTGTCGGGCGCGGTGCGCGACAGCACCGGACGCCTCTACGACCAGCGCTCGCTGACCAAGGTCGGCACGCTCGACGTCCGACAGACCTCGTTCGGCTTTCTCTACTCCGGCCTGACGCCGCGCTCGACCCGCGACTTCTCCGACCAGATCAACGCGCAGGTCGCCGCCGCGGGCGGCGAGGCCGTGGTGGGACTGACGATCACTGTCGGCGCGCGGTGCGACTGGCTCAACGGCTTCCCGCTCCTCGACGCGCTGCCGATCTGGCCGGGCTGCGTGCCGGTCCGGTTGACCGGCGACATCGTGCGGCGATGAGCCTTCCCTGCTGCGTGGCCGTCAGTGCGTGGCAGACGCGACCGCCGAGAGCTGCACCACCACGCCGCCTTCGTCGCCCGGCGCGTCGGCGTCGACGACCAGGTGGTAGAGCCCGGCCGGCAGCGCGCTGAAGACGTGGGTCCCGGTGGCGGTCGCCACCGAGGGGATGCAGGCGACCGGCGCGCTCGCCTCGCAGGCGAACAGCATCCCTTCGTTGGGGTAAAGCGCGAAGTCGTGGTTGCCGGCCTGCGCCCAGTCGAGCGTCAAGTCGGCGGTCGCCGGGAGCGAGAAGTCGACGTCGGCGTCCTGGCCGCCCGGCTGGCTCACGCAGGTGGTCGTGGTGGCGTTGTCCCCCGCGCCGGTGGTCTGGACGACCACCGAGCTCGGCGTCCCGTCGAGCGGCAGGAGGCCAAGGTTCTGATCCGGACGGCAAGCCAGCTTGGCGCACTCCGGAGAGGTGACGCACTTGCGGTCGGCGCAGTCGGTGAACCCGTCGCCGTCGTCGTCGATACCGTTGTCGCAGATCTCCCGCACCGTCTCCTGCACGCCCCCCAGGTTGAGGACCACCGTCCCCTCCTCGCCAGATTGAAAGGCCTGCACGACGAGGTAGTAGTTGCCGGGCTGAAGCTCGGGCATCTCGAAGCCGCACCCGAACGGCAGGATCTGTGGATCGGCGCAGGAGACTTCGTGCGCGTCGCAGGAGTCCAAAGGCTTCAGCTCCTGTGAGAGCGCCAGCACGTGCGAGCCCGTGTCGGTGCAGTTGAAGCTGAGCCCCATCGGCTGGGTCAGCGACAGCTTGAGGACCTTCTCCTTGCCGTTGCCGCGGCTGCAGGAGGTCTCGTAGAGATCCTCGCCGGTCGTCGTGTTGACGGTGACCACCTTGTTGGTCCCCCAGGAAAAGGCCCCCAGGTCCTGGTCCGGCACGCAGGCCGGCGCCGCGCACAGCCCGACCCCGAAGCAGGCCGGATCGTCGCAATCGGTGAGCCCGTTGCCGTCGTCGTCGATCCCGTTGCCGCAGATCTCCTGCTTGCGCACGGCGAAGGCCGAGATCTCCAGATCGATCGACTCCCGCTGCGAGCTGGCCGCGTTGACGATCAGCAGGTAGTTCCCCGCGCCGAATCCCGTAAACGCAATCTCGCTGGCGCTGTTGTCGATGAACGCGCAGCTCAACTGATTCGAATCGCAGGCCTGCCCCGCGGGCGGCAGCTGGAAGATCGCGAGGGTGCTGGCCCCCGTCTGCTGATACTGGACGTCCAGGCCCGCCGGCTCCGCCAGCGTGAAGGCGATGGCTTCGTCGCCGCCCGAGAAGGTGCCCGCGCAGGTCGGCGAGTAACGGTGGGGCGCGGTCGACAGATTCGCCGCGACGTCCTTGGCCGGCCCGTTCACCACCAGCGCCCCGAGATTGACGTCCGGAACACACTCGTGTGCGACACACGACGGATCCTTGGCGCAAGCCGCGTCCTGGCAGTCGGTCAGGCCGTTGCCGTCGTCGTCGATGCCGTTGTTGCAGATCTCGGGCGTCGCCACCACGCCGGTCGACAGGGTGACCGTCGTGCCGCCCTGCAGCCCTGGGTACGACTCGACGATCAGCCAGTAGACCCCGGCCCCCAGGCCAGGGAAGGTCTGGGTGGCCGTGGCGTCGTCGCGGACCATGACGCAGGTGAGCGGGTTTCGGTCGCAGGTTTCGTTGGCGCCCGCCCGGAAGAGACCGACCACGTGGGCGGTGCCCGAAACCTGTGAGAAGTCCAGGCGCACGTCCGCCGTCGCGTCGAGCTCGAAGCGCCCGACCCGGCCCCGCCCGCCGGTCGGCGCGCAGGTCGCGTAGCCCTTCGGGGCGCCGGTGGTGTTCATGGCGCGCGTGACGCTGGCGCCGTGGGTCGCCAGCGTACCGAAGTCGGTGTCGGGCGAGCAGTCGGCGGTCAGGCAAGCCGGGAAGGTCGTGCACATCGGGTCGAGGCAATCGGTGAGCCCGTTGCCGTTGTCGTCGATGCCGTTGTCGCAGATCTCCGTCCCCGGGTTGGGCTTGCAGGAGGCGCTCGCCGCGCAGTCGGGATCCTTGCAGTCGATGAGCCCATCCCCGTCGTCGTCGATGCCGTTGTTGCAGATCTCCTGCCCGGGCTTCGAGCAGGCGGGATCGCCGAAGCAAGCCGGATCGGCGCAGTCGGCGAGGCCGTTGCAGTCGTCGTCGATCTTGTTGCCGCAGATTTCGTGGTTGCCGGTGGGGCAGACCTTGGTGTCGGGGTGGCTGCCATCGGTCTTGTTGCCGCCGTCGGTCTTGTTGCCGCCGTCCGGGACCGAGCCGTCGTGGCCCGAGGTAAGGCCGCCACCGTCGGTCGCGATGCAGGTCGGATCGTTGGCGGGACAGCCGGGGTTGCCGCCGCCGTGGGCGCTAAACAGATCGGTACGCCCGCAGGCGGCGGCGCCCACCCACAGCAGAGCGAACGCCGGAAGGCCGAGCGAACGTAAGTTAAGGCCGAGCTTCATAGGGGGAGTCTACGCCTACGCCGTTCGGGGTAGAAATCCCCTGTGAACCCCGCCGATCCGATTCGCGTCCAGAACCCGGCCACCGGGGAGATCCTGGAGGAGATCCCCTGCGCCGATGCGGCCACGGCCGACGCCGCGATGACCCGGGCGCGGGCGGCGCAACCGGCATGGGCCGCCCTGCCCTTCGGGGAGCGGGCGCGGGCGCTGCGACGCCTCGCTCGCGCCATGCGCGACGACAACGGATTCGTCGACACTCTCTCGGCGGAGAGCGGCAAGCCGCGCTACGAGGCCGAGCTGATCGAGCTCTTCTACACCTTGGAGCTAACCCGCTACTACACCGGCCGCGCCGGGCGGCGCGCGCTGCGGGACGAGCTGCGCCACCCGTTCATCTTCGCCAACAAACGGGCGCGCGTGGTGCGGCACCCGCGCGGCGTGGTGGGCGTCATCGGTCCCTGGAACTTTCCCCTGCTCAACAACTACGCCGACTGCGTGGGGCCGCTCGTCGCCGGCAACGCGGTGGTGCTCAAGCCGTCGGACCAGACGCCGCTCACCTCCCTGCGGGTGGCGTCGCTCTGGAAGAAGCTGGGGATGCCGGCCGGCGTGCTGGAGGTGGTCCCCGGCCGCGGCGAGGCCGGCGCGGCGCTGGCCGCGACGGCCGACATGGTCTTCTTCACCGGCAGCGCCGCCGTCGGCCGCCAGATCGCCGCGACCGCGGCCGCGCGCCTCATCCCCGCCGTGCTCGAGCTCGGTGGCAAGTCGGCGATGATCGTCCTGCGCGACGCCGATCTGCCACGCGCCGCGCACGCCGCCGTCTGGAGCGGGTTCGCCGGGAGCGGCCAGGTCTGCATCCGCACCGAGCGCGTGCTGGTCGAGGCGGCGGTGGCCGATCGATTCGCCGCGCTCTGCGCCGAGGAGATCGCGCGACTGCGACAGGCGGCGCCGCAGCTCGGCCGGCCCGACGCCAGCGACGTCGACGTCGGCGCCGTCACCTTCGCCCCCCAGCTCGCCCGCGCCGAGAGCCAGATCGCCGACGCGGTCGCCAAGGGGGCGCGCGTGCTGGCCGGCGGCGCCCGGCGGCCCGAGCTGGGCGGGCAGTTTTTTGCCCCCACCTTGCTGGTCGGGGCGACCGCCGAGATGGCGGTCATGCGGGAGGAGACCTTCGGTCCGGTGCTCCCCATCATGCAGGTCGCCGACGCCGAGGAGGCGTTGCGCGTCGCCAACGATTCACCGCTGGGGCTCTCGGGAAGCATCTGGTCGTCCGACGTCCCGCGGGCGCGGGCGCTGGCCCGGCGGCTGCAGACCGGCAGCGTCTGCATCAACGATGCGCTGGTCAACTACTTCTGCGTCGAAGCGCCGCTGGGCGGGATCAAGGGAAGCGGCATGGGCTTGCGCCACGGACCGGAGGGGCTGCGTCAGTTCTGTCGCATCGAAACCATCGTCGAGGACCACCCGCTGCTGGGCTGGCTCTCGCCCCTGGTCGACCGCCGCCTCAGCTTCCCGTATCGGGCCTCCACCCAGCGGCTTCTGCGCCGGTTCATGCGCTGGTTTTACTGAGCCGGATCCCTTCGATGACCCGGTAGAGCTGAACGAGATCGATCGGCTTGCGGACGGCGCCCTGGACCTTGAGCGTGCGGGCCTTCTCGTCCATCCGTGCGTCGGCGCTCAGCAACACGACCGGCAGATCGGCCAGCGCCGGATCGTCTCGCTGGGCCCTCCGAAATTCGGTGCCATCCATCCGCGGCATCATGAGATCCAGCAGGATCACGCCCGGCCGCAGACCACCGCGCAAGGTCTGCAAGGCGTGCTCGCCATCGAAGGCGCAGTCGACCGGATAGCCTTTGTCGTGCAGCGCCTCGACCAGCGCCTCGCGCACGTCAATGTCGTCCTCGACCAGCAAGATCGTGAAGGGGGCCACGGCCGAATTGTACTAGAACAGCTCGGCGTGATCCGGCTCTGCTACTCGAACCGCACGGAGGCGCTCTGCGAGGCGCTGGCCGAGAACCTCGGCGAGGGACGCTCGACCTTTCTCGACCCGGTGCACCTGGTGGTTCCCAATCCGCTGGTCGAGAGCTACGTCAAGCAGGCCCTGGCGCGGCGCCTGGGCATCGCGGCGCACATCGAGACGCAGTTCCTGCGCGGCTTTCTGCGGCAGGTCGCGACGGCCAGCGCACCCGAGATCCTGATCGTCGACCGGGATCTGGTGGAGGGGGAGTTGCTGGCGCTCCTGGCCGACCCCCGGCGCCTGCAGTCGCGTGATCTGGGACCGGTGCGCGCCTATCTTCCCGATACCCCGGCCAGTGCCGAAGGCGCCGCTGCCGAGGGCGCAGACGACGGGGGGAACGATCGGAAGCGCGTGCAGCTGGCCGCGCAGATCGCCGCGCTCTACGACGAATACGCCTTCTCGCGGCCGGAGATGCTGGCGGCCTGGCGCGAGGGCGGCCTGGTGGACGACCTCGACGAGCCCCTGCAGCGCTGGCAGCGCGAGCTGTGGCTGGCGCTCTTCGGACGGGGCGGGGTCTTCGCGGCCCGGCAGGGGATGACCCTCCCCGACTTTTTCGCCCAGGTTCCACCGGAGGCGCTGCGCCCGCCGCCGGCGGCGCACGTCTTCGGGATCTCGTACGTCGCGCGCCTGTATCGATCGATCTTCGGATCGATCGCGCGCGCGAC
>CALAOV010000105.1 GCA_937889515.1 uncultured Myxococcales bacterium
GAGCTCCGCGCGGCGCGAGACGAGACGGGAAACAGCACCGCGCCGCCCAGCGCGACCGCGGTCAATCCCAGCGCCGCCAGTCCCTTCGGCCTTCGCGCCGGCACTGCCGCCCCGGGGGCGAGCCGGCCGGCGGCCCCGATCGCGTCGGCCACCAGCGCCGCCACCAGCGGGGAGGCAGCGTCCGCCTCCAGGCTGAGGGCCGAGAGCACCCGGTCCTGCCCGTCGATCGCGGCGTCCGCGATCCGCGCACAGCGCGCGAGCGGGATGCGGCGCGCGCCCCGCACGATGGCGCCGACGAGCACCCCGGTTACACCGAGCAGAATCGACCAGGTCGCGCCGTCGGCCGGCGGCGATCCGCCGCGCCGCCGATCGATCGCGATTCCCACCGCCAGAGCCGCCGCCACGATCGCGCCGCCCCAGATCCCCCCCTCGAGCGCCGCGAAGAGGCGTACGCGCCGACGGATTCGCCGCAGGAGGGCGCGCAGAGGACTGCCCTTCACCACGCCGAAAGCTTAACAGACGAAGGCTCGACAGATGCAGAGCGGCTGTCGGCGGTCGACCGTTTCGCTAACGTGCCGCGGCCATGGGCGGCATCGCGACCTCGATCGTCGTGCCCGGGGGGACCGTGGCGGTCGGCGCGGCCAGAACGGCGCCGGGTCGCAGCGGCTCGGCGGCATCGGCGGTCGTCTCGGAGAAGAGGCGCACCGTCGCCTCGACGGGCGTGGGATTGCGAAGCACGACGATGAGGCCGCCGGCCAGCCGTTCCTTGAGTCGAGCCTCGACGTGGTCGAAGGCGTAGACGAATCCCGTGTTGGACTGCGCGTAGACCCCCGGCACCTCGGTGTATGCCAAAAGGCCGATGGCGTCGTAGAGGCCGGCCACCGGCACGACCCCGTTCTTCGCGTCGAGCCAGGCGCTGGTGTCGACGCGGGGACAATCGGGCGAGGCGGCGGGATCGACGCGGGTGCCCGAGCCCGGGGCGCCCGCCGGCGGCATCTCGCCGAGCCGCAGGTACTGCCCCAGATTGTGGGTAGTGTCGCGCAGCAGCTCGAGCCAGGCGACCTCGCCCGTCGCGCGGTACAGGCGGAAAAGCGCGTCGCCCGACAGCAGCACATAGCCGGGCAGTCCGGTGCGGCTCTGCGCGTCCGACAGCACGGCGCCCGTCGAGCGCGTCGCCCCCGACGCCGTCTGGACCCGTCCTACCGAGATCGCGTCGTACGAGATTACCCAGCTGGCCAGCAAGTGCGCCACGGCGCGCGCGCGCTCGATCCAGCTCCGCTCCCGGGTCGCTTCGAAGAGGGTCAGGAAGGACTCCAGCAGCGCCGCCGCCGATTCGCTGTCGGGGCACTGTAGCGCGTCGCCGGGGCCGCCACAGGTGAGCCCGATCTGCACGTAGCGATCGAAGTAGTGCTCGCCGATGGCCTGGGCGGTCTTGAGATAGCGCGGTTCCTTGAAGTAGTCGGCGGCCAGCGCCAGCCCGGCCGGCGCGAGGCCAGCCGAGGTCGAGCCGCCGACGACCAGGTCGCCGGTTTCGATGTCGACGAACTGTCCCAGCTGGTGGTTTCGCTCCCACAGCCGCGCCAGCGCGTCGGCGCAGAGGCGGGCGGCCTTGGTCCAGCCGGGATCGATCGCGGGCGCGGGCGCGGCGGCGGAAGCGCCGGGCGGACGTCGGTCGAGCAGCGCCAGCTGCTTCACGAGGAAGGTGAGGGTGTCGGCGCTGCGGCGAACCAGGTGCCAGCCCGCGTGCTTGTAGGGCGGCGCGCGCGGCGGCCAGACGCCCGGCGCGGCGGCCGGCAACGGCGCGCTGAACCCGTCGTCGTACCAGCTCTTGCCGTCGCACAGGCCGTGGAAGAAGCCCGAAGCCGCCTGCCCGCCGTCGAGCGCGAACGCGATGGTGCGCAGCGCGCGCGTGCGCGACTGCGAATGGCCCCCGCCCAGCAGCGCGAAGGTCTCGGCCAGGCCGCCGCTCCAACCGGACTGCCAGGTCGCGTAGGCGCTCTCGCGCCCGCCAATGGCGAAATATCCGGGAGTCTCGACCCAGCGCTGGTTGACCCGGGCCTCGTGCGCCGCAAAGGCCGCCGAGAAGGGGAGGGTGTGCGGCCGCGCGGTCGCGCCGGAGAGGCTCTTGCGAACCCCGAACAGCCGCTCGTAAAGCTGGCCGACGCTCCGACATTCGAAGACGAAGACCCGCGCGCGCAAGGTCACCGGCTCGCCGGCGCGAGGCGCCGGGGGCGATTGCAGCCGTGGGTGCGGCGAGTCGCTCGCGGCCCGGTTGCCCGCGGAGGTGAACGGCGCCCCCGCGCCGAGGCCTGCCCGCGTCCGATCGTCGCTCTCCGAGACGGTGAGGCCGGTAGGTCCGGCCGACGTCATCGGATCGACGAGCAGGATGATCCCCAGCGCGGCCCCGGGCAGGAAGATCGCCGCGGCCGGGGTCGCCAGATCGGCCGCGGGGAGGTCCAGGCGCGACGGCCCCGCGTGCAGGTTGAGGCGCGGGATGTCCGACACGATCGGCGGCACGTGCGGCCCGATGTCGGCGGGCTCGGTGAGGAGCGGCGGGTAGCCTACGAACCGCGAGGCGAACCGGTTTCCCGCGTAGCAGGCGCCCGGGAGGAGCACGTAGTTGTCGCGCGACCACTCGCCGAAGCGGAGCGCCAGCCCGACGCCGGCGTGCGCGCCGGGACGGGCCCGGAACGTCGTCAGGAGGTCGAACCCGTCTCGGGCTCCGGCGACCGGCGTCGCGCGCATCGTGAGGGCTCCGGTCGGGAGCTGCCGGCGCGTCTGGACGCCGTGCTCGAGGGCCAGCTCCGCGACCTCGCTTCTGGCCGGATCGAAGGGGGCCGCTCCGGCCGCGATGGTGATCTGCGCCTGGCGGAGACGATCGAGCGCCGCGGTGCGCGCGGCGACCGCCGGCCGCGCCAACGGACCGGTCAGCGCCAAACCGCCGGTCGTCCCGATCCCGATCCCGACCCCGAGCCCTCGTAGGAACGCGCGTCTTCTCATCGGGAGCTCGAAGACTACAACGCCCGGGCCGCGCCCGCGGGCGCATTCGGGCCCCGCGCGCGGAGGCGAGCCGTCCCCCCGTCGAGTCTGATACCCTCATCCCGCTCGTGAGATCTGTCTCGTTCGCTCGCGTGGCGCTCCGGTCTGCGTCGCTCGTCTTCGTGGTTTCGCTCGGCGGTTGCCGCACGGTGGGCGGCACCGGCGGCGGCGCGCGGAGCACCGTCGCGCCCGTCGCGATGGGCGGTCCCAAGACCCGCGTCGCGTCTCACCTCGACAACGGCGTCGGGGTGGTCGTGGAGGAGAACCATGCCGCGCCGGTGGTCGCCGTTCAGGTCTGGGTGGCGGCGGGCGCGGCGGACGATCCGCCGGCGCTGGCCGGCTCCGCCCACCTCTTCGAGCACCTGGTGTTTCGAGGGACCCGGCGCCGCCCACCCGGCGCCGCCGCGCGCGAGATCGAGGCGGCCGGCGGAACCCTGGGCGCCTGGACCGGCCTCGACGAGACCGTCTATCACGTTGCGCTCGCGGCCCCGTCGCTCGAGCTCGGTCTGGAGGTGCTGGCGGACGCTCTCACCGGGCCCACCTTCGACCCGGCGGAGGTGGAACGGGCGCGCCGGCTGGTTCTGGACGAGCTCGCGCACGACGCGGCCTCCCCGGCGCGCGCCGCCAGCGAAGCGCTGCT
>CALAOV010000106.1 GCA_937889515.1 uncultured Myxococcales bacterium
CGGCGCGCCCAGCCTGCCTGTCCATCCCACCCAGCTTTACGAAGCGGCCCTCGGCCTCCTCGCCGCTGCGCTGGCCGCGGTGCCGCTGGTGCGCGGCCGCCGCGACGGTCGCGCCTTTGCCGTCTTCATGGGCGTCTATGCCGCGGGCCGCTTCGCGATCGAGTTTCTCCGCGGCGATCGGGATCGCGGCGGAGCGTTCGGACTGTCGACCGCGCAGTGGGTCTCGGTCGCGATTGCCGTGGCTCTGGCGTCAGTCTGGGCGCGCCGGCTCGTCCGTGCCCGCCGCGATGGCCGCCTTCGGGGGACCGCCAAAGAATCGCCGCACGCCGAGCCACCAGGCGGCTGCGAGCAAGGCGGTGGCGCCCACCGTGACGGAGAGAGCCTTTTCGTTCGGGGGCTGAACGCCGATCCAGACCAGCAGCCCCACGCCGGCTAGCGAAACGATGGCCAGGATCTTGTAGAGGCGGACGCCGAGGCTGAACGGTCCCATCTTGGTCCACCTGCCGCCGATCGCGCGGAAGCCGACCAGCGTCGGCATCACGTAGGACAGATACAGGAAGATCACGCAGGCCGCGGTGAGCGTCGAGTAGGCGGGGGCGTACAACGTGGAGGCGATCGCGAGCGCGGCGGTGGTCCAGATGGCGGTCACGGGTGTCTTCCACTGGGGCGAGACCCGCTTGAGCGCACGCGATACCGGAAGCCCGCCGTCGCGCGCGAAGGCGTACATCATCCGGGAGGTCGAGGTCATGCAGGCCAGGCCGCACAGATAGTTGGCGACCACGATGCCGACCCACAGCGCGTCGCCGCCCCGGCCGGGCAGCACCGCCGTCATCAGCCACTGAAAGACGTTTGCGCCCTGCTGGGCGCCGTCGCCCACGCTGGGCATGGCCAGGACGAAGGCGCTCACCATGAGCCAGCCGAAGAGCCCGGACAGATACACCGAACGCAACATCCCCTTGGGGACGTTGACGGCCGCGTGCACCGTCTCCTCGGAGGTGTGCGCCGAGGCGTCGAAGCCGGTGATCGTGTAGATGGGCCACATCAACGCCAGCAACGCGGTCGCGGGCAGGCTCCCGCGCGGCGGCCAGACCGAGCCGCCCGGCGCGCCGGTCTCGTTGGCGAACTGGAACAGACGGGCGGGCTCGATGCGGTGGGCGCCGTGCAACATCGCGATCGTGAGCAGCAGCGCGACGGCGAGGATCAAATAACCGCTGAAGTCGGTGAGCAGCGTGGTCAGGCGAATGCCGAAGTGGTTCAAAAGCGCGTGCGAGACGGAGATCGACGTGACCCCGATGATTTGGTCGGTGACCGTGAGCCGCGCCGGATCGATGCCCAGCAGCGGCCCAAAGAAGCTGACCGCCAGGCTGTAGGTCCCGACATTCACGGCGGCGGTGACGAAGACCAGGCCGGCCAGGTTGAACCAGGCCGTGGCCCAGCCCCAGCCGGTTCCCCCGAGGATGGCGCTCCAGTGGTACAGGCCGCCCGCCGTCGGGAAGGCCGAGGCGATCTGGGCCATGCAGAGCGCGACGATGAACGAGAATCCGACGCCGATGGGCCAGACGACGCCGGCGGCGGCGCCGCCCACGGCGCTGGTTCCGAGCTGCAGCGACGTGATCCCGCCGGCCAGGATGCAGATGGTGGAGAACGAGATCGCGAAGTTCGAAAAGGCGCCCATCCGCCGGCGGAGCTCCTGCGCGTATCCGAGACCCCGCAGCACCGCGACGTCGTCGGCGATCTCCGAATTTCGGAGAGAAGCCCGATCGCGCCGGCCCAACATTTATCCTCAATAGCGTGAGGAGCGCCCGGCCGGCAAACGTCGCGGATCCGCCGATCCCCTCGGGGGTCGCTAGAGCTTCACGTAATTGCCGTTCCAGATGTCATCGGTCAAGGTCATCCGATTGCCGCCGGCCGAGAAGCTCGGCTGGTCGTAGACGGCCGAGCCGGTCGTGGCTTGGAAGACGATGCCGGGCGCCCCGGCCGTTCCGGCGTCGAAGGCCCACGACACGGGGTCGTACTGGTCCCCTCCGACGTACGCCAACACGAATCCGTAGCAAGGGCCGTTGGCCGGTGGAAGGATGGCTCCCATACCGCCCTGGCTCTGTCCCGGGTAAATGTCGAATTCGAGGCCAATCTGACCGTCCGGCGCGGGCGCCTGCCCGATCGGCTGAATCGGCCCTTCACACCTGATCCAGTTGCCAACGAGCAGCGCCGCCAACCCGGCCGCACCGGTGTAGGCGACTTCGGGCGTGGCGGGTGCCGCGCAGGCGGCCGCCGGATCGTTCTGGACCGCTCCGTCGCACACGGTGCTGCCATCGGCGCGGTGGTCGACCGCGCGGTCGCGCCCGCCGTCGTTGCCAACGACGCTGGAACCGGATGTCTGGGCGGCGTCCGTCGGGGAATCAACCAGGCTCCTCGCGCCACAGCCGGTCCCCAGCAGCACCGCTGCCGAGACCAGCACAGCAACCCGTCGGGCAGCGCAGTACATATCAAATGGTACGCGTGGCCCTGCGGGAAGGTCAACCTCGACCCTACTTGAACAGGCGCAACTTGGGCGAGATCCCGAGCAGCAGGCCGTAGCGATCGCCGCCCGACAGCGATCCGATGAGGCCGGTGAGCGACAGATCCAGCGTCGGGCGAACGGACCAGACGAAGCCCAGCGTCGCCTGCAGCTGGTCGGGATCGGGCGAGGTGAAATGGGTGCCCGCCAGCTCGCCGGTGAGCCCGAAGCGATCGATGTGGTCGAGGTTGAACTGCGACGCGCGGCCAGCGGGCCACCACCGAGCGCTAGTCCGCCGGCGCGCCGTCGGTGGCCGGCACGGCGTGGGCGAAGCGGTCGGCGAAGTGCTCGGCGCTGCGGGCGTTCGCGACGTCGAGGCTGAAGTCGGGGAGGGGGGGCGCCGGCGCCAGCTTGGCGAAGAGCTCGTCGATCTCGCGCCGGGCCAGGCCATGCTTCTCGAGCGCCGCGCGGTCGAGGCGGCTGCCGGTGGCGGCCAGACCGTCGGCGTCGACTTTCACCAGATCGCGGATCGCCTGCAGCTCGCCGCGCGACAGGTGGGTCCCGCGGACGTCGTAGTCGATCCAGGCCTCGTACGACATGGGGGCGACCCGCTGGAGCATCCCGGCCATCACCCGTCCGAACTCCTGGATCTCCCACTGCGCGTGGGCGTCGACCCGCAGCGTGAGGAAGTGGAGCAGGTTGTGCAGATCGATCTTCCAGTACCACTGCGTGTAGGTCGACAGCGGCAGGTCGATGCGCGCCAGCTCGCGCGCCACCTCGTTGGCGGTGAGCCAGGCGTAGGTCTCGGTGCTCTCGCGCCGGATCGACTCCCAGCGCCGCAGCGCCTCGGCGTGCACGTCGTCGGCCACCGGCTGGCCGCTGCGGCCCTGGTTGTTGCGCCGGCTCTGCGTCTGCAGCTGCGCGGCGTCGGGCGTGTAGAACAGCATCGGCATGAGCGAGTAGCGCCCCGAGTACTCGTTCACGTTGGCGGTCCGGTGCCGGATCCACTGCCGCGCGATGAACATGGGCATGCAGCAGTGAAACTTCAGCTCAACCATCTCGCTCGGCGTGGTGTGCTTGTGCCGGCGCAGGTAGCGCAGCAGGCCCCGGGTCAGGCTCTGCTTGCGCGTGCCATAGCCGTAGCTGACCCGCGCCGCGCGCTCGATGCACTCGTCGGTGCCAAGGTAGTCGACCAGCGACACGAAGCCGTGATCGAGGACGGGGAAATAGAGCCCCAGGATCTCTTCTGCCGCCGGGCTGGTCGGTCGCTTGGTCTCCGCCACGCGCGGACGTTAACATTTACCGCGCCGCAACCGCGCCAAAGTTACCGCCGGGCGGTCCCCGACCGGGCCGAACTTGCAGCCGCGCCGCGACCCGCTAAGGTTGATTCATCATGGGTGAGCGTGTTCCGTTGGGGGTTCTGTTTCCGCTGCGCATCCTCTGTGGCCTGATCCTGCTGCTGGAAGGGTGGGGGAAGCTGCAGGGCGGGTGGCTTCACGGGACGGCGCTGCTGAACACGCTCGGTGGCTGGATGGAGGCCGGCAAGCCCTATCATTTCTTCGTTCCCATGGTGGAGTCGGCGCGCGCGCACCCCAAGATCTTCGGCGCCCTCATCACCACCGGCGAGCTGGTGGTCGGTGCCTCGATGCTGCTCGGCCTGCTCACCCGCGTCGGCGCCTTCCTGGGCGCGGTCATGCTGTTCTCGATCGCCTTCGGGTCCGGACAGGGGCTGGCGCCTCCCGGCAACGCGCTCTTGATGGGCGCGATTTTCGTGATCTTCCTGTTCGCCCCGCCCGGGCGCGTCCTGGGTCTGGATGCCACCTTGCGGGGTCGCCTGCCGAGCTGGATGGTATAGCGCCCGGGCGCGCTATACTTGGGCACCATGGACTTCAACGTCGGTTGGCTGTTTGCGTCGCTGATCGTCTCGTCCGTCGGGTACATCCTGTTTCACTACGGGCGCAAGCTCCGCCGGGCGCCACAGGCGGTGGCCGGCATCGCGATGCTGGTCTACCCCTACTTCGTCCACAACGTCGTCGTGATGCTGATCGTAGCGGCTGGGCTGTCGCTGCTCACCTGGGCCGCGGTCTACCTCGGGCTGTAGCGCCGTCGGCGCGCGGGTCCAGGCCCTCCCCCGCTTGACCGCAGGTGTTCGGTCCGGTTGTACGAGGGGGCCCCGATAAGGTCGGTACTACGAGTGCCCGTTCGATTGGGCCCGAAGCACCAGCACAGGACTGCGAGCGAGGCGGACGACCTTCTCGGCCACTGATCCGAGGACGAGATCCTTCCAACCGGTCGCGCCGTGGGTGGCGATGACGATCAAATCCGCGCGACGTTCTTCGCCGAGGCGAACGATCTCCATCCCGACATCGTCCGAGGTCCCGACCTCCGATGCCACCGAGAGGCTGGACTGCGCGTACGTCGCCGAGAGGTCGGCCATTTGCTTAGCCGCCTCCGCGTGAAGGCGACTGTCGTACTCGCCCTCCTTGAAAATCGAGACGCTGGTCGGGAGCTTGGGCAGTGCCGGAACGACGTGGACCAGCAGCAGCGCGGCCCCGAATCGGGAGGCGAGATCGGCCGCTGTCTCCAGTGCGTCGAGCGCCGGATCGCTGAAATCAATCGGCGCCAGGATGAGCTTTGGTTTGAGCATCGATCGACCTCGTGAGCGACTCTAAGTCATCTTGACGCGGCCGAAACCGAGACCCGCACGGTTTCACCCAACTGTTTCCGTGGCGACATCCGACCGAGATACGAGGTCGGCGACGCATGTGTAGATTGCGGCGAGACGCCGGAGGGAACATCGCCGGACAGACGAGCAAGAGCCATGCGATCGCCATCGAGAGCCAGTCCCACTTCAAGAACGATCGCCCATCTGGTGGCCATGGTCTCCCGGTGCCGCGACGAGGCCCTGCGGATGGAGCGGCGGTTTGCGCGGGACATCGCTCTAATCGACCCCGTGCATCGGGCCAGCGCACGCAACCTGCTGCACTACCTGGCCCTGCGACGCCGCGATATGCGACCAATCCAGGCCGAGCTGGCCGCCTTGGGGTTGTCTTCGTTGGGCCGCTCCGAGGCCAACACGCTCGCGGGTCTGAACGCGGTGCTGGGCGCCCTGCTGCGCCTGGCTGGACCTGCGGTCGGGCCGTCCGACCCCCGGCGGGTCATGACGAAACCGCCCGTGACCTTCCTTTCGGGTCCGCTTCGTCTCGAGCGCCATGCCAAACGGCTCCTCGGACCACGCCCAGCGCATCGGGCCACCCACATCATGGTCACCATGCCGTCCGAAGCGGCTGCGGACGGCAAGCTGGTCGAAGGACTGCTGGCAGCCGGAATGGACATCATGCGCATCAACGGCGCCCACGATGACGCCGCCGCCTGGCGTGCGATGGTCGGGCATCTTCGTCGGGCGACGCGCGCGACCGGCCACCGCTGCAAGGTGTTGATGGACCTGGCTGGGCCGAAGCTTCGCACCGGCGCGCTCGAAACGGAGCCGGGGTTGCTCAAGCTCAAGCCCAACCGCGATCGCCGCGGGCGGGTGACGGCGCCGGCGCGCGTATGGCTGTCGCCCGTCGGCGCGCCGCCACCGCCCGCGGCGCAGAGCTACCCGGTCCTGCCCGTAAGGGGTGATCTGCCGAGCGCGACCAGCCGCGTGATCGTTCGCGATGTGCGCGGGAAGAAACGGCGGTTGAAGGTCGAGACCGCCGACGGGGGCGCCTTGCTTTGCGCGACGGATCGGACCGTCTACCTGGAGACCGATTCGCGCCTGGTGTTTCTCGCCAAGGATACAGAGCAGGGCCGCGGCCGAGTCGGTCTCCTGCCCGCTTCGCCGCAGGCGTTGCGCCTGCGTCTCGGCGATCATCTGGTGCTCACCCGCGGCGCCGCCGCCGGTCATCCCGCCCGCCGCGGACCCGGAGGACCGGAACCGGCGCGCATTCCCTGCACTTTGCCGCAAGTGTTCCGCGACGTGCGGCGGGGAGAGCCGATCTGGTTCGACGACGGGAAGATCGGCGGCGTCGTGGCCGGCAACGACGGTCGTGAGATCACGGTACGAATCACCCACGCGCCGGCCCAGGGCGCTCGGCTACTCCCCGACAAGGGGATTAATCTGCCGCTAACCAACCTGCGCCTCTCCGGTCTCACCGAAAAGGATCGGCGCGACCTCGTATTCGCGCGGCGCCACGCGGACCTCGTGGGTCTGTCCTTCGCGCAACGGCCTCAAGATATCCAGAAGCTCGCCAAGCTGCTGAAGGGGACCAAGAGCAAGAAACGTTCGCCCGGCATCGTTCTCAAGATCGAGACCGGCCGGGGCTTCGCGGCGCTTCCGCGGCTACTCTTGACGGCCCTGCGGACGCCGCCCGTGGGCGTGATGGTGGCGCGCGGCGATCTGGCGGTCGAGGTGGGATTCGAGCGGCTGGCCGAGGTGCAGGAAGAGATCCTCTGGCTGTGCGAGGCGGCGCACGTTCCGGCGATCTGGGCGACGCAGGTGCTCGAGGGGCTGGCCAAGAAGGGAGCGCCCTCGCGCGCCGAGGTCACCGACGCGGCGACGGCGGTCCGGGCCGAATGTGTGATGCTCAACAAGGGTCCGCACGTCATCGAAGCGGTGGCGTTTCTCGACAACGTTCTTCGACGCATGCAGGCACATACGAAGAAGAAGCGCGCCATGCTGCGCCGATTGTCGGTGGCCGGCGACGACAAGCAGGCCGGGTTGTTCGGCTTCTAGCGCCGATGTTCCCACGTCGCGTCGCTCGCCGATCGAGGCCCAGCTAGAGCACGAACATTGCGATCCCGGCGGCGGACATCGCGACAACTGTGGCGCCGACCAGCAGCCGGGAGCCTTTGGAGCTCTCTTGGCCGCGCATGAGCACGGTGTCCGAGGCGGCGATCAGCACCCCCACCAGCAACACCGGTGCCAGCAGGCCGTTGATCACGGCCGTCCAGAAGAGCGCCTTGACCGCGCTGACGTGGGCGAAATCCAGGGCGGCGCCCGCGGCGGTCGCCAGGATCAGGATGGCGTAAAACGACTTGGCTCGGCGCAGCTTCATATCCAGCCCCTGCTGCCAACCGTAGGTTTCGGCAAAGGCATAGGCGGCCGAGCCAGCCAGCGTGGGGATCGCCAGCAGGCCGACGCCCAGGATGCCGAGCGTGTAGAGCCCCTCCGCCACCCGCCCCGCCAACGGCCGAAGCGCCAGCGCCACCTGCCGGGAGGTCTCGACGTGGGTCACGCCGTGGCGGTTCAGCGTGAGCGCCGTCGAGAGAATGATGAAGTACATCACCAGATTGGAAAAGCAGGTTCCCACCCCGACGTCCAGCCGACGATTGGCCAGCTCTTCCGGCGTGGCTCCGCTCCGCTGCAGGAGCGTCTCGCGTCCGAGCACCTTCTCCTCCTCGACCTCTTGCGACGCCTGCCAGAAGAAAAGGTACGGGCTGATCGTCGTCCCCAGGATGGCGACCAGCGCCGCCCAGGCTTCCCGCCCGGCCGGCATCTGGGGCACGAAGGTGGCGCGCGCGACCGACCGCCAGTCGGGGCCGATGTAAAGGGCGCAGGCCACGTAGACGAACAGAACCAGAGCCAGCCACTTGAGCCCACCCGCCAGCTTGGCATAGCGAAGCCGGACCGTTGCGACCGTTATCCCCAGACCGAAGAAGATCACGAAGACGTGCGAGTTGATCCCGGTGACCATCCCGGCGGCGTCCGCCATTCCGGCCAGATCGGCGCCGATGTTGATGGTGTTCGCCGCCAGTAGGGCGAAACAGCCCGCCACCAGGACCGGTCTGGGGATCTTCTTGCGGAGCGCCGCCGCCAGGCCTTCGCCGGTCACCATTCCGATGCGGGCGCACATCATCTGGACCGCTGCCATCAAGGGCCAGGTCAGCAGCGCCGTCCAGAGCAGCCCGGTCCCGAATTGCGCGCCAACGATCGAATAGGTGGCCACGCCGGACGGGTCGTCGTCGGCCGCCCCAGTGATGACGCCCGGACCGAGCGCGCCCGTGACCCGGCGGAACCAGCTCTTGGAAGGTGGAGGAGTTGGCATGGATGGGATCGAGGGAGGCGAAAGCCTTGGCGAAGAGAGGTCCGCCGACGACAACCTTGGTCCTTTTCTGGTCAGACGCCAGCCTCGAGCTGTCTGGAATCTGACGGCTCAATGCCCCGCGTCCCGCCCGATGGCAGCCAGACGGAGGTTCGCGACTCGACTCCCGTGTGCGTGTGAAACGTTTCTGTTTCGGTTGTGAGGGTCCCCCCGGCGCACCGGTCGGCGTAGCTACCTTGGCTGGACTCGACTCCGGAGGTTCTCAAGATGTTCGGTGCAGCCAGCAAGCATGATCAGGTCTTCTACCGTGGGTTCGAGGGGCACGCGCAGGAGCTGCGAGGCGCCGCAGGCCTACTCTCGAGCGCATTGGAGGCGGGCGCGGGCCTTCCTGCCATCCGCGATCAGATGCGCGAAGTGCGGGCCAGCGGTGAGCGCCAGACCCGCGACATCATCGGCGAGCTGCGGAAGACCTGGATCACCCCCTTCGATCCGCAGGATATCCGCGAGCTCATCCTCGGGCTCGACTCGGTGATGGGGCTAATCCATGCGGCCGTCGAAAGGGTCGGGGCGTTCGAGCTGCACGACGGGAACGGCGAGGCGAAGGGCGCCCAGGGATTGGCCACTCTGCTGGGGCGCTGCTGCGACGGCCTGGTGGAGGTGCTCAAGCTCATGTCGCAGAAGAAGACCGAGGTTCAGATCCTGGCGATTTGCGGGCGGTTGCGCAGTCTCCAAGAAGAGGCCGGCGAGAGCTATCGCCAGGCCATCGTCGGTCTCTTCGTCCACACGCAAGATGTTCGCGAGGTCATGAAGTGGCATGAGGTGCTCGATAAGATCGAGGCGGCCACCGCCCATTGCGGACGGGTGGCTCAGGAGATCGAAGCCATTGTCGCCGGGTTGGCCTGATGACTTTGTTGGTGTTGCTCATCGGGCTGGCGTTGCTTTTCGACGTCGCCAACGGATTTCACGATTCGGCCAACTCCGTGGCTACCGTGGTCTCCACGCGGGTGCTCAGCCCGGCGGCAGCGGTGGCCTGGGCTGCCTTCTTCAACTTCATTGCCTTCTTGATCTTCAAAACGAAGGTGGCGAACAGCATCGCGGACGGTGTCCACCGCGAATACATCACGCTCGGGCTGGTGGGTGCGGCGGTGGCGGGCGCGATCATCTGGGACCTCATCACCTGGGTCGCCGCGTTGCCTACTTCGTCGTCGCACGCCTTGGTGGGTGGCCTCATCGGCGCGGCGGTGGTCAAGGCCGGTTTCAAGGCCGTGGACCTCCACTTCGTGCTGAGGGTGGCCGCGTTCATCGTGATCTCCCCGCTCATCGGCATGGTGCTCGGCGCTCTGGTGATGACAGTGCTGATGAAGCTTTTTGGGCGGCGCTCACCGGACTGGATTCAGCGGCATTTCAGCAAGCTGCAATTGATCTCCGCCGGCGCCTACTCATTGGGCCACGGCGGCAATGACGCCCAGAAGACCATGGGAATCATCGTAACCGCGCTGATCGCCACCCACCGGTTGGCGCCGGCGGCCCACGGCAAGGCGCACGTGCCGCTGTGGGTGGTGCTGAGCTGCCACGCGGCGATGGCCCTCGGGACCTCGCTGGGCGGATGGCGCATCGTGCGTACCATGGGAACGCGCATCACCAAGCTCACCCCCGCCGACGGATTTGCCGCCGAAAGCGCGGGGGCGGCGGCGTTGTTTCTGGCGACTTCGCTGGGGATCCCCGTCTCGACGACCCACACCATCGCGGGCGGGATCACCGGCACGGGGGTGGTGAGGCACCTGAGCCGGATCCGTTGGCCGGTCGCCAAGAGCATCGTCTGGGCCTGGGTTCTCACGATGCCCGGCGCCGGCGTCATCTCCGCCTGCTGCTTCGGCATCGCTCGCCTCTTGGGCGCGGCCGTCTGAGCACCCAAGGCCTCCTACGATCGAACGCCGTCGCCCGAATAGACGCTCAGGATTAGGCTTCGAACCTCGACAACCCGAAAAGATCACAACATACAGATTACCTCGAGTCTTCTCAGCCGCTCGCGCCCGAGCGGAATGTCCCTTCAGCGTTAGCCGGGCAGTTGCGCGGCGAGGCCAA
>CALAOV010000107.1 GCA_937889515.1 uncultured Myxococcales bacterium
CGCGTGGGCGCACGGGCCAGCGCCAACAGGTCCGCCTATCGATCTATCTTGGAAGTGTTTGACGATCTCGCCGGGCGTGGGGTCGAGCTGCGAATCTTGCACGCGTCGCCGCCCTCCCGCGCCTTCCGGGCCACGCTGGCCAAGAGCCAGAAGCTCAAACGTGCGCTGGCCTTACGCGCCTGCCCGCGCGTCCACTTCAAGACGGTGATCGTCGACGGCGCGTTCGTCTACGTTGGCAGCGCCAACTGGACGGGCGCGGGCCTGGGCGCGAAGGGGGAGGGGCGGCGCAACTTCGAGCTGGGCTTCGCCGGGGCCGACGACGGCCTGCTCGATCGCGCGCAGGAGATGTTCGACCGCATCTGGCGCGGCGCGGCCTGCCGCGGCTGCAAGCTCCGCGAGCTCTGCCCCGGTCCGCTCGACCAGATCCGCCCCGGATCCTGAGTGGATTCCGATACCCCCTTGATTTTCGAGGGTGACGGGTGCTTGCTCTGGTGGGGGTCGTGCTTACGCTGGGGGAGGGATGAGGCAGGTTGAAACACACGAAAACGGGGACGGGATTGTTTCCCGCCTCAAGGAGACCGCGGACGGTCTCGGGCAGCTCGTAGCGGATCACGTCAGGCTGGCGCGCATCGAGCTCGTCGCCGAGGCGCGCAGTTACGGACATGGACTGGCCGTCCTGGCGGTGGCGGTCATCCTGTTGGTGGTCGGATATGTCTTGGCCTGGACCGCCGCGGCGCTGGCGCTGGCGCGGGTGGTCGGCGCGCCGCTGGCCTTCGTCATCGTGGCGGCGCCCCACCTGATCGCCGGGATCATCGGGTGCGTTTCTGCGGTCGGGAAGGTGCGACAGACCCAGATCCTGCCCGAGTCGGGCGTGGAGGCCGCGCGCAGCGTGAACGCGCTCATCAAACCGTTGTCCCGAACGCCTTGACGAAAAGAGAACGCGTGACTACCAACAACATCAACGAGCTGGCACGTGCCGAGGCGAACGTCGAACGCACCCGCGAGCGGGTGGCAAATTCGGTGGTCGCGTTGCGCGACGAGGTCGTGAAGAAGACCGATTGGCGGCACTGGGTCACGCACCGACCGGGAACCGTACTGGGTGCGGCCTTCGTGCTGGGGTTCTGGTTTGGCAGTCGGCGATAGCGTGGCGCGTACAAAAAAAACCGAGGAGAGAACCATGGAAATGACGGACCAGATCGAAGCGACCGCGCGCGAGCTCGGGGAACGGGTGCGCCCGCAGATCGAGGACGCCAAGAAGCGGTTGTCGTCGCTGAACGACAAGGCGATCGACTACATCAAGGAAAATCCGGGGACCTGCCTGGTGGGGGCGGTCGCGCTCGGCTTCCTCATCGGGAAAATCGCCCGTCGTGCCTAACGCGGCCAAAGGGAGAAAACAGATGGAAACACCAGAAAAGAACGCGCACAACGGCCAAACGGAAGACCGGGCCCTGCGCACGATCGGCCAGCGCGTCGATCGCGCGAGCGACTCCGCGCAAGAAGCGTGGACCCAGACCCGCGGCGCCTTCTCGGACCTCGGCGACGCCATCGACCTCAAAGGACGCGTCAAGCGGCGGCCTTACGGAACCGTCGCGGCCGCGCTGGGCATCGGGTATGTCCTGGGCGGCGGAATTTTCACGTCGCTCACCTCGCGCATCGTGCGGATCGGTTTGAAGATCGGCGTGCGGGCGGCGCTGCTGCCGCTGCTCAAGGATCAGATAGCGGGGCTGGCCGAAGCGCTGGCCGCCGATGGGGACGAGGGCGCTGGACGAGCGACCGGTAAGGGCCACAAGGCCAGCAAGCGAACGTGAACACAGGAGGCATTCCGATGAATCTCAAGGATCTAAAGAATCTCGACAAAGACGAAATCCTCAGCATGTTGGGGCTGGAGACCAAGAGCTCGACCGGCGCCTGGCTGGCGGGGGCGCTCGGCACCTTCGGCGTCGGACTGCTGGTCGGCGCGGGGATCGGCCTCATGCTGGCCCCCAAACCGGGTCGCGAGCTTCGCGAAGACATTCGCGATCGGCTGCGCCGCGCGCCGGAGGCGCTCGATCAGGCCGTCTCCTCGGTCTCGGGCCGCGAATCGGCCGGCGCCAACAAACCCGCGTAGTCATTCGTCTTGCCGCGCCGACGCTCCCACCAGGGGGGCGTCGGTTTTTTTCGTTTCGGGGCGTCCTGCCAGAAAATGGACGGACCCGAGATCCGGTCCGATACTGGCCAGGCGGGAGCTCGCATGCGCCGGGAGACCAAGACTTGGGCGGGACGCCTGGCCGCCTCTGCGGTGGTGGCGTTCGTCCTCGCGTATGTCCCCTACCACCTCTACGCCCGATCGGGTTTCGCCCGGACCATCGCGCTGCGGCGCGATCTGGCTTCGCTGCATGCCCACAACGGCGAGCTGGCCGCGGAGAACGAGCGGTTGACCCGACAGGCCGATGCCCTGCGTGACGATCCGTCCGCCATCGAGCGGGTCGCGCGCTCGGAGCTCGGTTGGGTGCGGCCCGGCGAGATCGTGGTCGATCTCTCGAAACGACCATGAAGGAAATGCGGCGGAGTCGCGCGCGGGTCCGGCGGGCGTTGCGCGACGGAACGCTCCGCGGGGCGCCGCTCGGCGAACGCATCGGCTACCATGTGGGCCGGGTATTTCGCGCCGTGCTGGCGTTTGCCGTCTGCGCCGCTTTCCTGGTTCTGTTCTGGCGGGGTTGGTTCCCGGATCTGCGCCTGCCCGGGGCCGATCTGCGGCGGGTCGCCGCCGCGGCCGTGCTCACCCTGCTACTGGCCTACAAGATCTCGGCGCGCGTCCGGATTGCGGAGCGCCGCCGCACGCCGCGCCGCGAGGCGATCTCCGACGCCGAGGTCGGGCTGCTCCTCCTCACGACGGTCTATCTCCTGCTGGCATTCTCGGGCGGCGTCGTGTCGTCGATCTACCCGCTGGTCTACGCGGTGGTCAGCTTCCTGGTCACCTTCCACCGGCTGGCGGTGGGACTGCCGCTGGCCGCGGCCGCGATCGGATTCGAAGCGGTGCTCTCCTTCGGGCCGACGGCCACGCCGGAAGCGGCGGCGGCCTTCCCGGGCCACGTCGGGTTCATCGCGGTGTTCGCCCTGCTCAATGTGGTCTTCCTCCACGCCGAGGTGGCCCGCCAGCGCCGCGAGCGCCGCCGGCACCTCGAGGGCGAGGTCGCGGCGATGCGGGAGGAGGCCCGCGATTTTCGCCTGATCTCGACCGCGCTTTCGCACGAGAGCCGCGTTCGCAGCCGCGCGGAGGAGCAGGAGAAGCTCTCCCAGGGCTCGATCCAGACCATCCACCAGCAGCTCTACTACAACCTGGATCTGCTGCGCACGGCGCTGGAGCTGCAGACCTGCGCACTCCTCTGGCTCGACGAGAGCGGCGAGCGGCTCAAGGTCAAGGAGCTCTGCACCGAGTCGACCCATGTCGTGGAGGGGGCGATCGGGGCGGGCGAGGGGGTCCTGGGCGCGATCCTGAAAGAGATGCGCCCGTTCGTGCTGGAGGCGCCGCGGCTGTCGCTGCTGCCCTACTACGGCGGCCCAGCGACGGTTGGTTCGTTCGTGGGGGTGCCGGTGGTGGAAGGGCGCGCGGCCCGCGGCGTCCTGGTCGGCGATCGCGCGGGCGAGCGTCCGTTCGACGATACGGCGCTGGCGCTGATGGCGAGCGCGGCCGATCAGGTGGTGCGCGTCGTGCAATCGGAGCGGGTCTTTCAGGCGGTCGAGCGCTCCAAGGACGAGCACGAGCGATTCTATCGGGCCTCGGCCGAGCTGAACCGCGCGCTGACGCTCGACGAGGTGTACACGGCCGCCATCACCGGCGCGCGCGGCGTCTGCGAGTTCGATCTGGCCGCCATCGCCACCTACGACGCGCGCCGGGGTAGCCACACCATCCGTTGCGTGGTGGGCGAGCTGGCCGAAAAGCTGCTCGGAACGACGCACAAGGACCCCTCCTCGATCGCCTCGATGGCGGCCAAGAACAAGCTGGCGCTGCCCGCCGGGGGCGAGTGGCGCGAGCGCGATGTGCCGGTCTTCTCGCACCCCATGCGGATCAAGGACCACGAGTCGCTGCTGGTCCTGCCGCTCTTGGTCAAGGACGAGGTGATCGGGACCTTCACCGTGGCCGCCAAGCGCGCGGGCGCGTTCCCCTCGGACCGCCGCGAGATGCTGGGCGTGATCGCCAACCAGGTCGCCATCTCCATGCAGAACGCGCGCATGTACGAGGTGGTCGAGGAGCAGGCCACCACCGACGGTCTCACGGGCCTGGTCAACCACCGGACCTTCCAGGAGCGGTTCGCTTCGATGCTGGGCCGCGCCGATCGCCGCACCTTCGCGGTGTCGATGCTGCTGACCGACATCGATCACTTCAAGAAGGTCAACGACACCTATGGGCACCCGACCGGCGACGAGGTGCTGCGCCGGGTCGCCGTGATCCTCAAGGCCAGCGCCCGCAAGATCGACATCGTGGCCCGCTACGGCGGCGAGGAGTTCGCGATCGTCCTGGAGGGAACCGACCGCACCGGCGCCCTGCAGCTGGCGGAGCGCATCCGCCTGGAGGTCGCGCAGCAGTCGTTCGCGTCGCCGCAGGGAGCTTTCCAGGTGACGCTGTCGATCGGCGTGGCCTGCTACCCGGACGACGCCCGCGACAAGGCCGAGATCATCTCCCGCGCCGATCAGTCTCTCTACGCGGCCAAGCACGGCGGCCGCAACCGCACCGTCAGCTACGCCGACATCGATCGCGGCAAGCTCAAGGTTGCAGCGAAGTAACAAATCACCCGCGATCGGCGCTAAGGTCGGCCGCCGTGGAGTCCTACCAGGCGTTCACCGAGCTCCTCTGCTGTCCGACCTGCAAGGGATCGCTGGCGCCCGAGGCCGGCGACGTCCTTCGCTGTGGCGATCTCCGGTGCGGCAAGACGTTTCCCGTCGTCGGCGGCCGGCCGGTGCTCATCGACGAGAGCCGTTCGGTCTTTCATCACGGGGACTACCGGAGCGATCCGGCCGCGTCCAGTCGCGGCTCGGAAAGCGGGACCGCCAAGGCCACCGAAGGCGGGAGCGCGAAGGCCACCGAAGGCGCGGGCGGGAAGGCCCGTCTGTGGCTGAGCCGCCTTCCCTCGCCGTCGGTGAATCTGTCGGCCGTGCGGTGCTTCGAAACCATGAAGGTTCGGCTGCTCGAACGAAGCGCGGCGCCGGTGGTCCTGCTGGTCGGTGGCGGCATCCGCGGCAAGGGGATGAGCGCGCTCACCGGCGAGCCGGCGATCCGTCTCATCAACGTCGATCCTTCGCCCGACTCGACGGCGTCGATCTTCTGCGACGCGCACGATCTGCCGTTCCGGGACGGCAGCATCGACGCCGTGGTGGCGCAGGCGGTCCTCGAGCACGTGGCGGATCCCTGGCGCTGCGTCGAAGAGATTCACCGCCTCCTCAAGCCGAACGGAATCGTCTACGCCGAGACGCCGTTCATGCAGCAGGTCCACCTGCACGGCTACGATTTCACGCGTTTCAGCCACATGGGGCACCGCCGGCTGTTCCGGCGTTTCGCCGAGATCGAGAGCGGCGCGGTCGCCGGGCCCGGCACCGCGCTGGCCTGGGCCTGGCGATACTTCCTGGCCTCCTGGACCCGCTCCCGCGCACTCGCCAAGGCGCTGGCGCTGTTCGGGCGAATCACGGCCTTTGTCTTCGAGCTGACCGATCACATCTTCGGGCAGCGGCCGGGCGCGCTCGACGCGGCGTCGTGCATCTTCTTCCTCGGCACCAGGTCGGAGTCCGTGGTCTCCGACGGCGAGCTCATCGCCGGCTACCGCGGCACGCAGCGGTAGCTCAGCGGCTCGGCTTGACCTTGACGTCGTTGCTGGTCTCGGGGACCAGCTTCCCCTCCTCGGTCGTCCGGAAGCGGATCTCGGTCTTGACCTCGATGACCATCTTGGAGAGCGCCTTGACGACCTCGTCGTTGAAGTTGAGGTGCTCGAGCCAGGTCCGGACCTCGCCGGCCGCGACGCGCATGATGTCGTCCTTGGAACGACTGGCCGCGCCGACCCCGGCCGAGACGGCGCGGCGGACGAAATCGCTGATGCCGCTGCGGTCCTCGGTCCGCCCGGTCGCCTCGTCTTCGCCGCCCACCGCCTCGGGCGCCGAATCCTCGGGCCCGTCGGTCGCGCCTTTGTTCGCGTCCTCCGCCATCGCCAGAAGGTTACCAGATATAGTCCTTTCGCCGTGTCCGGCCGTGCCCGTCTATTTTCCGCCTACTTCGTGACCACGCAGGTCGCGCTCTCCTACTTCGGCCTGGCGATCTCCCGGCGGTTTCGCAGCCCGGAGTCGGCGCAGCGGCTGACGCTGGCCAAGCACCGCCGGAATGCCCGCCGGATCGAGGCCGCAATCCTGCGGCTGCGCGGCCTTTTCATCAAGGTGGGCCAGCTCATCAGCATCATGGCCAACGTGCTCCCCGATGCCTTTCGCGAGGAGCTGCAGGGCCTGCAGGACCAGGTGCCGCCGCGCCCCTACCGGGACATCGAGGCGCGCCTGCGCGAGGAGTTTGGCGGGCGCGCGCCGGGCGAGGTGTTCGCGGAATTTTCGGCCGAGCCGGTCGCCTCGGCGTCGATCGGGCAGGTGCACCGCGCCCGGTTGCCCTCGGGCGAAGAGGTGGCGGTCAAGGTTCAGTACCCGGACATCGAGGAGATCGTCCGCATCGATCTGCGGGTGCTGCAGCGGATCTTCGGCATCCTCCGCTGGTTCATGCCCGACTACGGCTTCGACACGATCTACCGCGAGATCCGGGAGATGGTCCTGGCCGAGCTGGACTACCGGCTCGAGGCGGCGGCAATCGAAAAAATCTCCGCCAACTTCGCGGCCCGCAAGCCGCCCGCCGCGCACGTGCGCTTTCCCCGCGTGATGGCGGCGTTCTCGACGGCGCGCGTGCTGACGACCGAGTGGATGGAGGGCCCCAAGGTCGCCGACCTGGAACGCCTCGAGGCGCTCAAGGTCGACCGGCGCGCCGCCGCCCGCGTCTGCGTCGAGGCCTACTGCCAGCAGATCTTCATCGACGGCCTCTACCACGCCGATCCGCACCCCGGGAACCTGCTGGTGCACACCCCGGTCGCGCCGACCGGGCCGCCCACCATCGTGTTCCTCGACTTCGGCGCCACCGCCACCGTGAGCGAGGCGATGCGGCGCGGGATGGTCTCGTTCATCCAGGGCGCGATCACCCGCGACACCGTCCGGATCGTCTCGGCGATGAAGGAGATGGGCTTCATCTCGCGCCGCGCCGACCCCGAGGTCTTCGACCGGGTCGTCCAGTATTTCCACGACAAGATGCGGGTGCAGGTCTCGGCGGAGGGGTTCTCGCTCAAGGACCTCAAGTTCGACACCGAGAAGAGCCTGGGCAGCCTGCTCGATTTGCGCGATCTCAACGTGAGCCTGGCCGATCTGCGCGACGCCTTCCACATCCCCAAGGAGTGGATCCTGCTCGAGCGGACCTTGCTGCTGCTGCTGGGCGTCTGCACCACCCTCGACCCGGAGATGAGCCCGGCCGCCATCATCGAGCCCTATCTGGAGCGCTTTCTGCTGGGCGAAAAGAAGCAGTGGTCGGAGATCGTGCTCGAGGCGTCGCGCGAGATGGCGCTCTCGGCGCTGTCGTTGCCGGGCGAGCTGCAGCGATTCATGGATCGGGCCCTGCGCGGCGAGATCGAGATCGGCTTCAAGAACCTCGACGAGAACACGCGGCTGCTCTACTACGCCGGACAGCAGATCCTCTGGGGGATCCTGGCGGCGACGGGCGCGACGCTCGCGACCGTGTGGAGTGGCCGCGGCCAGCACCGCGCCACCTGGATCGCAGGCCTCGCCGCCGGCCTATCCGGTCTCCTCCTGATCCTGGCCTGGTTTGCGGGCCGCCCGCGCAAGCCCCGCGGTCGGCGACAGCGCTAAAGCCGGTCCGTCGGGTTGACGCCGGGGGGTGGGCGGAATATCTACAAGCCACGGCGGTTCTGCCCCCATGCGCCCCATCCTCGTCAATATCCCGGCCAAGCTGCTCTTCGTGGCGGCGCTCGCGCTCGCACTGGGGCTGTTCGTGCGTGACCTCATCCAGCGGCGGAAGGACCGATCGGCTCCGTTCTCCTCGACGCCGCTGCTCCTGCTGGGCGCCGCCGAGGCTCTGATCGGGCTGAAATCGGGCTCCTGGACGCCGGCCGCGGCGGGCTTCAGCCACCCCTGGACGCCGGTGCCCATCTATTCGTACGGCGTGATGCTGGGGACCTCGCTGGTCGTCGGCTGGTTCCTGGTCATGCGCCTGGCCAAGCAGGACAACATCGACCAGCAAGAGGCCGGCACGATGTACATGTGGACGGCGGTCTGGTCGATCATCGGATCGCGCGTGCTGTACGTCCTCACCAATCTGTCCGACTTCGACAGCGTGAGCGAGATGTTCATGGTCAATCGGGGCGGCCTGGTAGCCTACGGCGGCATGATCGGCGGCTTTTTGGCCAGCTGGTATGGCTGCCGCAAGCGGAAAATTCCGCTCCTGCAATGGGCCGACGTGGTGGCGCCTGGGGTGGTCCTCGGCACGGCGATCACCCGGATGGGTTGCTTCCTGTTCGGGTGCGACTACGGCGGGCGGACGAATCTTCCCTGGGCGATACGTTTCCCGGGGCCGAGCGCGCTGGCGCCCCAGGGGAGCCCGGCCTGGCAGCACCACGTGCGCGATCTCGGCCTGTCGCGGGCGGCCGAATGGTCCTACCCCATCCACCCGACGCAGATCTACGAGGCGCTGGTGGGTCTGAGCCTGTTCGGGATACTGATGCTGATTCGTCGCTATCGCCGATTTTCGGGGCAGGTGTTTCTGGGTTGGGTGCTCGGCTACGGGATCATGCGCCCGCTCATCGAGATCGTCCGCGACGACGATCAGCGTGGCAACGTCGGATCGCTGTCGACCTCGCAGTTCATCGGGATCGGGTCGGTGGTGCTGGGGCTTGGCCTGCTGGTGGCGCTGGTGCGCCGATACCGGCGCGACCCGGAGAGCCTCCGCCTCTGGCAGACGCCGGCTCTGGCGGCAGCC
>CALAOV010000108.1 GCA_937889515.1 uncultured Myxococcales bacterium
CGTTGAATCGACGCAACAGCGTCTCCTGGCCCCGCGAATCGAGATCGTCGAGAAGCGCGACGTCCACCGGGCGCCCGCCGTAAAGGCCCCGCTCGAGGTCCACGATCGCCAGCATCTCGATGGCGAGCTTGGTGGCGACCGGTCCGAGCTTGTGGCGGTCGAGCGCCTTGCCGATGTCGGCGACGATCGGCCCCATCACCTTGGGGTGGCCGTCGAGCCCGTTCGGGCGCTCGATATAGAACGTTTGCATGGCGGTCAGGCGCCCCTGCAGCGCCGGCGACGTTTCGAGATCGCCGTCCTTGATGAGCGCGCGATAGCCCCGCCCGACGGCATCCACCAGCATCGCCGCCTCCTCGGTCGATGCCCCGTCCAGCGCACCGTCGACGCAGCGGCGCCACAGACCCGGATCGACGCGGCCCGCGGTCAACCCGTCGATGAGCGACCGCAGCGTGCTCTCGTCGAAATGGGCCAGGCGGGGCCCGCTGGTCCGCGCATCGCAGACGGCCGGGCTGGCGTCCGGCTGTCCGAGATAGGCGACCAACGCCGCACCGGAGTCGAGCCGGACCAGGTCCTCGGCCGTCATGGGATGTGGAAACGCGGGCGCACATCCCGCCAGACCGATTGCGACACAGAGCAAAACTTGCGAGCGCGTCATGCCGTGTATCCCCGAGGACCTTTCCAAGGTCACAATGGTTAGGCCACAACCTCAGGGCTCCGTCGGCACCCAGTCGATCTCGACGCGGCCGATCTCGGCGGGAATGACCCAGGTGATGGCCAGCTGGCGGGCCGACGGCGGGATGCTCGCGGCGGTGATCCGCACCGGTCGAAGGTCGATCGGGTTGCTGCCGGGAATGATGAACCAGTCCTCGTCGGTGGCCAGCTTCGTAAAGGCGTGTCCGTCCGAGGACCAGCCGACCTCGAACACCTGCCCCGCCTTCTCCGCGGTGAACGCGTAGATCCGGAGCGCCGTCGCGCGACCCGCGTGTCGGTACACCACGCGCGTCCCGGCGGCGCCTTTGAGGCGCGCGCGATCCATCTTGCGGCGCTCCGGGTGGTCGGTCGTGACCGTCGCGTTGCCGTCGTCTCGGGTCGGCGACCCGGCCTCGGCCATCTCGTCGACGAAGAGACGACCTTCGATGAGCGTTTCTGGTGACGGCGCGGACGGCGCGGAGCGGCCCGCCTCGTTGGCGGCGCTCACGCGGTAGCGGACCTTTCGGCCGACCGGCGGCGCAGGATCGACGAAGGCGCGGTATGCCACCAGCGTCTCGTCGTAGTGGTCCGCGATGGGGGTCCACGGCCCATCCGGCGACGTCTGGCGCTCGATCGTGTAGTCGCGGGCGGCCAGCGACCCGCCAAAGCCGACCGCCCCATGCGAGGTCGCGCCCAGCATCCGCGGTGGCGGCGGCGCGGGTATGGGTGGGACGGCCAGGTGGCGCTGACCGTAGGCGAGCGCCCGCATCTTCTTCAGGATGGCCTGCTCGTCGTAGGCAGCGCCCGAATCGGAACCGGTGAGGTGATAGGACTGAAACGGGGCCCGCTCCATGTGGTGGTAAAAGCCGCCCTCGCGCGTGTGACCGCGCAGGCCCCAGAGCAGCACCCCCTCGATCGGCAGGGCGATCACATGGTCGAGCATCTGCTGGGTGTCCGCCGCCGACCACAACCCGACCTCGCCGATGAGGTAGCGTTTTCGGCCCGCGATCTTGCGAACGTTGTCGTCGATGAGCTCCAGGTTTCGACGGACCAGGCCGTAGTGGTGGGACGACACGATGTCGATGTCCGGATCGACGATGGAGGCCTCCCGGACCGACGGCCCGTTCGTGCCGTCGATGAGCGCGTGCTTCGGATCGCGCTGCTTGATGTATTTCGCGATGCGCGCGGCCCAGGCGTCGGGCCGGACCAGCTCGTTGCCGGTCTCCCAGGCATAGATGGTGGGATCGTCGCGGTAGGCGCGCCCGTTGATCGAGTTCTTGCGAAGCAACACCTTGTCGAGCGTGGCCTCGAAGTCCCCGATGAGCTGCTCGTCTGTGAAGAAGGCGTCGCGCCGCTTGCCGCGAAAGGCGGCGTATTCGGCGACGCCGCCCCAGTGGGGCCAGTTGTCGACGAACGGCATGATCACCTGGATGCCCAGCTCGGCCGCGGCGGCCAGGACCCGGTCGAGGGCGACGAACGCCTCTTCGTTGAACCGATTCGGTCCGAGAACGTGGCGAACGACGTCGGGCGGATCGGTCGGCTTTCTCACCGACAGCGTGTAGATCCGCACCACTGTTCCGCCCATGAGCTGGATGGTCTGCAGGACGTCGCGGATCTCGAAGTCGTCCGGCAACCGCTGATGTTGCGGCGCCTCGAAGCGCGAATCGTCCTCGATGTAGTGCAGGGTCGGAACGTTGAACGACACGAACGGCGCCCGCGTCCCGGCGCCGCCCGCCGGGGGAACCGCCGACGTTGTCGCGGTCGCGCGCGGGGCGGAGTGGACGCACCCCGCGCCCGCGGCCACGGCCACGGCCACGGCCAGACAGACAGCGATCGGCCAGGCGCGCACGGCCCGCGACGATATCACCGGTGGCTACTGACCGGCGCGCCCGGCGAGCTGCTTGCCGAACAACTCGACGAGCGGGGTGTTGGCGTTGGCCGGGTCGGGCAGCGCGCCGCCGCCGCGGTAAATGCCGAAGGCGTCCTCGTGATACGCGTGATACGAAAAGTGGAGGTGGCGGGCACGCAGCAGGTCGAGCATGTCGGCCACCCAGCGCAGGCCGCCGCGATCGTCGTCGAACGCGAACCGGATCGCCCCCCACTCGCCCAGGAACAGCGGCACGTGGTGGCGCTTGCCCCAGGCGACGTAGGCGTCCAGCTCCTGCGCGACGAACTTCTTGTCGCTCTGCTGCACGGGCGCGCGCGAGCTGAAGAAGTCGAGGCGGAGCTGGCAGGTCGCCGTGGCCGGGACCGCCACCCCCCGCATCCAGCCGCTCAGCCGATAGGTCGCCCCGCGCTCGGCGCGGAAGCGCAGCACATCGGAGCCGAGGTTGGCGTCCCCGCGCGTGCCGGCGACCACGATCGACTTGCCGTCGCCGTGACCGTCGTGGCCGGCGACGGCGCCGCCCTTGCCGTCGGAGGTCCAGAAGAACCAGCCGCGCGTGTTGGTCAGGTTCTGGCGCCAGATCTCGCGCTTGACCGAGCCGTCGGCGGCCAGCTCGTCGAGGACCAGGTCGTCGAAGTAGACGCTGCCCGCGTTCGCCTTGGCCACCAGGAACGGCTTGCCGACGACGATGGTCGGGTCATCTACGCGAAACGGCGCGCCGGGATAAAAGGTCCAGGGCGTGTCGCCGGGCGGCAGCTTGGGGCTCTGCTCGGTGCCCGCCTTGCGATCGAGCAGGAACCATTCCACCTCGGGGCGCGTGTCGGGGTAGCGGACATTCTCAGGGGTGAACGGCACCCACGACGCGCTCTGGTGGGTGAACAGGAAAGGCTTGTAGAAGTGGAACTCGTAGACCGTGTTCGGGTCGGGGATGGTGAAGAAGTTGCGCTCGTCGTCCTCCTCCCACCGGTTGGCCACCGCGTTGAGCCGTTCGACGAACAGCATGTGCTCGGGATCGACGGCGCGGATCGCGGCGGCGATGCGGGTCGCCAGGTCGTGCCACTGTTCGGGCGCGCGCGTGACCACCGGTTCGTTCAACAGATCGTACCCCGCGATGGTCGGTTCTCCGCGGGTGTGGCGCGCGATCTCGGTCCACAGCCGGATCAGCCGATCCTGGAGATCGGGGCGATCCCACAGCGCCTTGCCGTTGCCCAGCGACTGAAAACCGCCGGGTGGGACGTGCATGTTCAGCACCAGGTAGACGTGGTTCTTCTTGGCCCAGGCGATGTTGTCGTCCAGCCACTGCCAGCCGTCGGCCAGCATCGTCCCCGGCGCCGCGTCCGACTCGAACGTCCGGTAGTTCATGTAGAAGCGCACGACGTCCATCCCCATCGCGGCGACGCGTTCATAGTCGACCTCCGCATGGTCCTTGCGCGGCAGGCGCACGTTGCTCCAGACCTGGTTGCCGAACGCCACCCCACGCAGCATCACCAGGTGGCCGCCGCCGTCGACGATGTCGGCGCCACGCACGCGCAGGATCTGCTTGGCGACGGCCGGCGCCAGCGGCGCGGGCGCCGGTGCGGGTGGTGGCGTCGCGGCGGGCGTGGCCGCGTCGGCGAGGGCCAGGCAGAGCGTCAGGATGGGGATGAGCATCATCGGCCCTCAGGTCCACCGGAAGATGCGCACGGCCAGGACCGAGGTGCAGAGCGCCCAGCCGACCAGCACGGCCAGCGGGAAGCCCTGCGAGAAGATCGACGCGCCGTCGTTGACGACGTGGCGGAGGGCTTCGTTGAAGGCGCTCATGGGGAGCAGGCGGATCGCCGGTTGGAGGATCGCCGGAAAACGGCTCGACGAGAAGAAGACCCCCGACAGCACCATCATCGGCAGCGTGATCAAGTTGATGAGGCCGTTGGCGGTCTCGCTGTTCTGCGCCCGGGACGCGCAGAGGAGACCGAGTCCGGCGAACGACCAGGAGCCGAGCAGGGCCAGCGCCAGCGCCGCGACCGGCGAGCCGTGGATGGTCACCCCGAAGGTGAGATGGGCGAACGCGAACAGGACCAGCACCTGGATCGGCACGAACACCAGACCCGAGACCCGAAACGACAAGAGATAATCGCTCCGGCGCATGGGCGTCGCGGCCAGACGTTTGAGCAGCTTGCGTTGGCGCGCGTTCACGATGTTGAAGGCGGCCCCCCACATGGCGCCATTGAGCAGCTGCATCCCCAGCAGGCCCGGGACCAGCCAGTCGACGTAGCGGGAACCCCGCGCCACCACGGTCTCGTCGCGGATCGACAGGGGATCTCGCCGCCCTGCCCCGCGCTGCAAGCGCTCGTCGACTAGCCGGCGGGCGGCCAGCGCGTCGGGGCGGCTGGGGTCGTACCGGTAGACAAACGGCGCACCCGGGGTCGCGGGCGGCACCACGATCAGGACCACCTCGCCGGCGCCGAGGCGTTTGGCCGCGCGCTCCGGGTCGACGATCGTCACCACGATCCCGCTGTCGTCGGCCAGCGTGGCGGCGACCGTCGTGGCGCCGGGGCCCTCGAGCACGGCGATCTGGCTCTTGGTGGGGCCCTGGTTCCGAAAGGCGATCCCCAGCGCAACCGTGATCAGCAGGGGGAACCCGAAGGTCCAGAACAGCGCGCCCGGCTCGCGCAGGAACTGCTTGATGCGCGCGGCGCTCAGCGCCCAGAGCGGTCCGCCGGTCATGCTCAGTCCTCCCTCAGGGTTCGGCCGGTGAGCGCCAGGAAGACGTCGTCGAGTGTGGCGGTGCGCGAGACCAGGCGGGTCGGCCGCACGCCGCGCTCGCCGAGGCGTGCGATCAGGGCGGGCAAGGCCACGTGCGGCTCGTCGATCGACAGCACGAAACCGTCGCCCTGGACGCGGATCGCGCGCAGCCCCTGCAGGCCCGCGAACGCCTCGGCCGGCAGCGCCGGATCGGTGCTGAGCTCCACCAGGTGTTGTCCGCCGCTCTGATCGATGAGCTCGGCCGGCGTCCCGAGCGCGATCCGCTTGCCGTGGTCGACGATGGCCACCCGATCACACAGGCGCTCCGCCTCGTCCATGTAGTGGGTGGTGAGAACGACGGTCTTGCCGCGCGCGCGCAACGCCGCGATGGTGTCCCACAGGGCGCGCCGCGACTGGGGATCGAGCCCGGTGGTCGGCTCGTCGAGGAACAGCACCTCGGGATCGCCGATGAGGCCGAGCGCCACCGCCAGCCGCTGCCGTTGGCCCCCGGAGAGCTTCATCACCCAGGTCGCCCGCTTCTCGCCGAGCTGCATCTCCTCGAGCAGCGTCTCGACCGAGAGCGCGGCGCGTCCCGCATAGAACGTGCGAAAAAGGCGGAGCGTCTCCTCGACGGTGAGCCGGTCGAAGAGCTTGGTCTCCTGCAGCGCCACGCCGATGCGGGCCCGCAGCTCGAGCGGCTCCCGAGCCCACCGCCGCCCGAGGACCTCGACCGTCCCGCCGGTCGGCGCGAGCAGCCCCTCGAGGATCTCGACGGTGGTGGTCTTCCCCGCGCCGTTCGGCCCCAGCAGGCCGAAGCACTCGCCGCGCGCCACCTCGAGATCGAGCCCGTCGACCGCGACGACGTCGCCGTATCGCTTGACCAGGCCCTCGATACGAATCGCGGCGTCCATCGACGCCGCGACTATACCCGACGCGCGGTCTACCGGAGCCCGCTCAGGGGATCGGGTTGTAGCAGGTGCATCCGGTCTGGCCGTTGCAGACGGAGTTGTTCGGCGAGTAGGTGCACTGGATGCCGCCGCAACAGGGAACGCCCGCGCTGCACGCCTGACCGTAGAGGCCACACACGCCGCCGTCGCTGGGCGCGGGCGGCGGTCCGCAGGTGCCGGTGCCGCCCGCGGCCACGTTGCAAACCTGGCCCGTGCAGCAGTCGCCGGTGGCCGTACAGGTCCCGCCGCTCGGGACGCAGACGATGCCGCCGTCGTTGGGTGTGGTGGTCAGGCAGCGCAGCGTGCCGGTCGAATCGGGGACGCAGGGGCTCAGGTGGCAGCACTCGGCGGCGGTGTTGCAGGTCTGTCCCGGCTGGCGGCAACAGTTGGGATCCGTCCCGCTGAAGATCCCGGTGCCGCCGTCGCCATTGCACGCGCCCGAGCCCAGGCAGCGCGGCAGCCCGAGGGTGTCGTAGGCGCAGCACTGGGCCTTGGGAGAGACCACGCACTGGCAATCGCTCTCGGCGTTGGAGCAGGCGTTGGTGCCGCCCGTGAGCTTGCAGATTCCGCCCGGCACCTGGTTCCCCATGTTCTGCGAGCAGACGCCGATGCTGACGGTCCCGCCGGTCGCCGGCGTGCAGGTGACGGTGCCACTCCCCCCGCCGCAACACTCGCTGTCGGCCGTGCAGAGGCTGTTCAGGATCTTGCACCCCAGGCCCGGCTGGCAGACGTTCACGCCGGTGAGCGCCCAGGGGCCACAATTCTTGCTGCAGCAGCTGCCGCAGCCGTTGCAGAGAACGCCGTCGTGGGTGCAGTTGCCCGTGCCGGTCGTCCCCACGTCCATGCACACGCCTTCGGTCGCGCCCGAGGCCTTCGAACAGAAGCCGCCGCAGCAATCGAGATCGCGCGCGCAGACGTCGCCGGGCTGGATGCAAAACGACGCGCCGAGGACGCACTTGCCGCCCGCGCAGAGACCCGAGCAGCATCCGCCCGCTCCGCCGTCGGTCGCCGTGCAAGGGTTGCCGGCGGTCAGGCAGGCGGTGTTGAGCGGCTGGCACTTGCCCCCGGCGCAGGTTCCGCCGCAACAGGCGGATGAGTCGGTGCAGGCCTGATTGTCGGCGGTACAGCTCCCGGCGCCGCTGCAGACGCCGCTCGCGGTGTCGCACTGCAGGTTGCAGCAGTCGGTGGCCACCGCACACGAGCTGCCCGACCCGCTACAGGTCGTCACCGAGGAGGCGCAGGTATGCGACACCGGATCACATGATTTAGAGCAGCACTGCGCGCTCGACGTGCAGGCGGCGGCCGCCAATGCACAGACGACGTTCGTCCCGCCGGTACCCGGCGCGCCGGCCTGCCCCCCGCCGCCCGTGCCGCCCGTGCCGGTGCTGAGCGTCTTGACGGAGCTGTTCCCGCAGCCGGGCAGCGCCAGCAGCGCAGCGACGAGCAAGGCGGCAACCGCGGCGATCGAGATCGTAGTCGGCGAAGGTTTCATACCTGGTTAGAGCCACGGCCGGAACGAAATGGCTCACGACACGTCTCTGACGGAACGTCCCCGACGGATCTCGGCCGCTCCGCTGAGCCGTCGGGGAAACCCGAGGGCTCTTACCTGATAGGATGAAAGCGCTCGTGAGTCACTCCGTCCTGCTTCGCTCGTCGGATGCCCTCACCGACGCCGAGCTGGTTGGCCGCGCGATCGGCGGCGATCGGTGGGGTCGCGAGATGCTCTACCGCCGGCACGCCGGACATCTCCTGGAGATGACGGCTCGGCTGCTCGCCAACCGGGATGAGGCCGAGGAGGTCGTCCAGGACACGTTCGTGACAGCGTTCACGCAGCTGGCGACGCTGCGCGAGCCGGCGGCTGTACGCGCCTGGCTCAGCCGGATCGCCGTCAGCCTGGTCCACCGCCGTTTCCGGCGATCCCGGTTTCTGCGTCTGCTCGGCCTCGATCGGGGCGCCGACGACGTCACGCTCGAAGCGCTGGCCACCACCGAAGTCACTGCCGATCAGCGTGCCGAGCTGGCCCTCCTCGATCGGGTGCTGCGCAAGATGAAGCCCGCCTGGCGGCTCGCCTGGATGTTGCGCCGGGTCGAAGGGCTGGAGCTGACTGAGGTGGCGTCGCTGTGCGCCTGCTCGTTGGCGACGGCCAAGCGGCGGATCGCCGACGCCGCGAGGCTGGTCCATCTCCACGTCGGCGCGACCGAGGAGACGCCGTGAGCCTGCCCCGCCATCCGCTCAAAGAGAGCCTGCGGGCTCCCCTCGGCGAGGAGGCCGTCGCCCGCGTCTGGCAAGGGATCGAGGCGCGCGCAGGACGGCCGCGATTCCGGCCCTCGCGCGGCCTAGTCGGCTTGCTGGTGGCGGGGGCGGCGGCGCTCGTCGTTTTCGTCGGCTACGGACGGCGCGATCCCGGGCCGCTCCGCTTCGCCGATGGGCGGGCCATAGTCGCCGTCGACGCGCCGGCGTCGGGCGCGGTGCTGGCCATGTCCGACGGCTCTCGCATCGACCTGTCGGGCGGCGCGCGTCTCGAGCCGCTGGAGTCGAGCGCCTCGATCTTCGTCGCGATCCTCGAGCGGGGACGGGCGCACTTCGAGGTTCGCCCCGGCGGACCGCGGCGCTGGCAGATCGAATGCGGATTGGCGTCCGTCGAGGTGGTGGGGACCGGCTTTCGCTGCGAACGGGGGCCCGGTCGCCTCGAGGTGGCGGTCGAGCACGGGGTCGTTCTGGTTCGCGGCGAGCGGGTACCCGACCGCGCGCGCCGGCTGGCTGCCGGTGAATCGTTGGAGGTGCTGGAGGCGGTCGCGGCCCCGAGCGCGGCCGAGAGCGGGCCGCCGGGGAGCGAAGAGTCGCCCGCCCCGACCGCCGCGCCGAGAGCGGCGAGCGCTCCCGTGAGATCCTGGCGCGAGCTCGCGCGAGATGGACACCACCACGAAGCTTTCGCGATTCTTGGCGCGCAGGGGTTCCAGAAACTGACGAGACACGTCGGGGTGAACGATCTGCTGGTGCTGGCGGACGTGGCGCGGCTTTCCGGACACCCCGCCGATGCCGTCGCGCCGCTCGAACGAATCCTGAGCGACTTCCCGGCCGATCCTCAGGCACCGCTGGCCGCCTTCGCGGTCGGGCGGCTGGAGCTCGATGCGCTCGGCCGTCCGGCGCGCGCCGCCGTCGCGCTCAATCGAGCGCTCGCGCTCGGCCTGCCCGAGAGCCTGCGCGAGGACGTGCGGGCGCGGTTGGTGGAAGCCTACCTACGCGCGGGGAACCGCGCCGCGGCGCGGGCCGCGGCCGATGCCTACGAACGCGAGTTCCCCGCGGGGCGATACACGCAGAGCATCGAATCGCGGCTTCCCTAAGCGGCGATGCGAGCGCGCCCGATCCTCTGGTTCCTGGCCGCGGCGGCGTTGGCCGGTGGGGCCGTGCGCGCCGCGGACAAGCCCATCGAGGTGCGAATTCCCGACTGCCCGTCGGCCCCGCTTTCCCTCGACGCGTTCCTGGCCTCGCTCAAGGTCGAGCTGGCGGGTCGTGACCCGCCCTGCTGCACGCTCGCCTCCCCGTCCGCTGGCGATCGAGACGAGGTGGGCATCCCCCTGCGGGTCACCCTCTCGATCGAGCCCTGCGACACCGGTACCGAGATGGTCGAGATCCGTGTGCACGATTCGGTGCACGCGACGACCGCAGATCGGCAGATCGCGCTACGCGACATCCCCATCGACGCCCGACCACGTGCCCTGGCGCTCGCGGTGGCGGAATTGGTCCACGCGGTTTCGCAACCGCAACCATCCCCGGCGGTCTCGCAACCGCAGCCACCGCCGGTCCCCCCCTCGAGTCGACCCGACCGCTCACTGGTCTGGTCGGGTGCGTTCGAGGTCCGAACGCATCCGAATCGGAACATGACGCTCTGGGGCTTTCGGCCCTCGCTCGAGGCGGTCCGACGCCACTGGCAGGCCGCCGTCAATCTGGAAGCGGCCAGGGGGGATCCGTCCGTCTCACTCGGCGACGTGAGCACGACCCTGCTCTCCACCGCCATCGAGCTGGGACCCCGGTTCCACCTTCGCGATTTCGCGCTCGATGTCGGCGTCTGCGGCTCGCTCGGGTGGGTCTGGATGGGCGGCCACACCAACAACCCCAACGACGTCATCCCCGGTGCCGGATCCGCGCTCGCAACGAGCGCGGGCGCGCGGCTCGGTCTCGACTCGCCCGCCCTCGTGCAGGGCGCCAAGGTACACGCCGTCGTCGAAGTCGGCGGGATGCTCCGGGGGGTCGACGCCACCGCGAACGACAGCCCGGCCGCCAGCCTGACCGGTGCCTACGTCGTCGTCGGCGTGGGCCTGGCGTGGACGTCGGGACGACTTCGATCCCTCGACTGAGAACTCCGTCGTCCGGCCCCATCAGCCGGCTTGGCCGCGGACGCGGTGATCGGCCGCACGCGTCGCCCGAGCCGCCGCTTTGCAAATTAACCAAACTCCATCGCCCACGAAATCATCGGTTGACACCCATTCGATATGGTCGGTTTCGAGAACAACAGGGATGTCGGAGAGCGGACCACTGATCGCCCGTTCCGGCAGAGGCGATACGCCAGGGGGGGCGTTCGTCTGGAATTCCGCGATCACAAGACTGGGGCAAGGATGAAAGAGCACACGGGCTTGGCGCGATGGAAGATTTGGGCGGCGGCGATGGCAGCCGGCGCGGTACTCGGCGCTGGCACGGCGCACGCACAGGCGGCGGACGCGCCAGCGCCACCCCCGGCCACTCCCCCGCCACCGGCGCCGGCGGCTGTGCCGCCGCCTCCACCCATGGCGCCCATGGCTCCGCCACCCGCGCCGGCGTCGGCTGTCGCGACCGAGGCCAAGCCGCCCACCTCGACCGAGGCGATGGCCGCCACCCGTCCCGACGTGCTCCCGCCCATCGACGTCGGCGCCTGGGCGCGCGTCGGCGGCAAGTTTCAAGGGACCGATCCGAGCAAGGTCAACGACTGGCACATGGACAACGAATATGTAGAGCTCCACGCGGGCGGCAAGATCACCAAGAAGGTCGGCGTGACCCTGAACCTGAACGCCAACATGACCAGCTTCAGCCCCAACGGCGCGGCCGTCGAGATCATGGACGCGATCGTCTCGTTCGACTTCATCGACGAGTTCCACCTGTGGGCGGGCCATCTCTTGGTCCCGGTCGACCGCGCGAACTCGTCCGGTCCGTTCTTCATGATCCCCTGGAACTACCCGGGATTCTTCTCGGCCCAGTTCGTCGGGGCGCCAGCGGAGGGGCCCTCCGGGCGCAACAACGGCATGAACCTGTGGGGCGACATCGCGGGTGGCAAGTTCAACTACATCGTCGGTGTCTTCGACAACGCCAACATCGGCTCGAGCCCGCTCTACTCGGGGCGCTTGCGGCTGGCGCTGCTGGACCCGGAGCCGGGATTCTGGGGCAACGGCAGCTACTTCGGCGACAAGGATCTGCTCACCATCGACGTGGGCGGGCAGGTCCAGGGGACCCAGGGGCGGCCCGCCGGCAGCAAGACCTACGCCGACATCAACTTCGACGCGCTGTTTGAAAAGAAGATCCCCGGCGGCAGCTTCGTCACCGTGGAAGGGGGCTACTACCACTTCAACGTAGATACCGGCGGGGTGAGCGACTCGCTCTACGCGCTCGCGGCGTACGCCACCCCCACCGTCGGTGTGGGCAACATCCAGCCCATGGTTCGCTTCCAGTGGGAGAAGGTGAAGGACAACACGCTGACGAACCCTTGGAACCTGGACGTCGGGTTGTCTTATCTGATCAAGGGCCCTGCGCTCCGAGTCCTCGCCACCTACAGCTACACGAAGGACCTTTTCGTTGATGCGACCACCATGACCGCATCCAACACGACCGCCAGCTCTATTCAGCTCGGCGCACAGGCGATCTTCTTCTAGGTCATTGCTCGAAGATTGGCCGGATAACAATTCATCATTTTCGACGACAAAACACGTGAAGGGGAGAGATAAAGACATGCGCACATCATTTACAGGCTCGTTGATTGCCGTCCTCTCGCTCGCGGGCCTCTCGGCCGCGGCGGTGACGGCCTGCAACAAAGAGGCCGCCGCTCCGGCACCTGGGGCGGCGCCCGCCGCGCCCGCGGCGCCCGCCGCGGACGACAAGGGGCCGATCAAGATCGGCATTCTGCACTCGCTATCGGGGACGATGGCGATCAGCGAGACGTCGCTCAAGGACGTCGCGCTCATGACCATCGAGGAGATCAACGCGGCGGGCGGCGTCCTCGGACGCAAGCTCGAGCCGGTGGTGGTCGATCCGGCCTCCAACTGGCCGCTGTTTGCCGAAAAGGCGCGGGACCTGATCCAGAACCAGAAGGTCGCGGTCACGTTTGGGTGCTGGACCTCGGTCTCCCGCAAATCGGTGCTGCCCGTGTTCGAGGAGCTGAACGGCCTGCTCTTCTATCCGGTCCAGTACGAGGGCGAAGAGTCGTCCTGGAACGTCTTCTACACGGGCGCGGCGCCCAACCAGCAGGCGATCCCGGCGGTCGAGTACCTGATGAGCAAGAAGGGCGGCAACGCCAAGCGCTGGGTGCTCCTCGGAACCGACTATGTCTATCCGCGTACCACCAACAAGATCCTGCGCTACTTCCTGCACGCCAAGGGCGTGGCCGACGACGACATCATGGAGAAGTACACCCCCTTCGGCCACAGCGACTATCAGACGATCGTCGGCGACATCAAGAAGTTCGCCACCGGCAAGCGCACGGCGGTCGTGTCGACCATCAACGGTGATTCGAACGTTCCTTTCTACAAGGAGCTCGGTAACCAGGGCATCAAAGCCACCGACATCCCGGTGGTGGCCTTCTCCGTCGGTGAGGAGGAGCTGCGCGGCATCGACACCAAGCCTCTGGTCGGGCAGCTGGCGGCCTGGAACTACTTCGAGTCGATCGACAACCCGGTCAACAAGGCCTTCATCGACAAGTGGATGGCCTACGTCAAGAAGAACAACCT
>CALAOV010000109.1 GCA_937889515.1 uncultured Myxococcales bacterium
ATCCTCATCTCCGCCCCTCCTTCGAAAAGAACCGTCCCGTCGTCCGTCCAACGATCTCGCGTTCAGCGCGGTTGGGCAGCGCAAAATCTAGAAGAAGGCTCCATCAAGAAGCCCATACGGTCGGCGATCCCACTGGCGCTTGGTCAGACCGACTCGAACCTTCAGCAGCACGCCGTAGTCATGGTACACGGACGAGAGACTGGTCCACTCAGGTCGATAGAACGGCTCCACATATAGGTAGACCGCCGATACCTCGAATGGACGTGAGAAGGGCGTTGCCCAGCCCGCGGGGCCGTCACCAACAATCGGGAGGGGTAGTCCGACGAAGAGATGAACCGCCTTCTTACCCTCTGGCGAGCCGACTGCATCTCCTGCGCCGGCGGCAATCGTGAGGACGACGTTCAACCCGACCTCGCCATAGACACGATCCCAACCAGCGCTGCCGATCGAAAGGTACGGCCCCGGAAAATCGGGAGAAAATGTCGCCTCGATCAACGCCCTGCCAGGGCGGGTGATGCCACCACCAACAGACAATGCAAAGGGCCAAGGCTCATCACGCGCCGTTGACGAGCCCCCTTCCTCGGCCCAAACCGAGGCTGGAGACGCGAGCAGGACAAGAATCAGCGCCAACCGCGGTGGTGAAATCTTCGTCAGCGTCATACCGCCGGCTGTCTGCCCAACGACCTGGTGTTCAGCGGCGAACATCCGCCCGAGCGAAGCGAGGAAGGATGATCGACCGCTGCAACACCATGTTAGCAAGCACCCGGCATAGAGTGGACGCAGTCACCGTTCGCTCGATGGCCGGCTTGGACAGACAAGAACGGGCTTCTCATGGATCTCCGATAGTCCTTTAGCTGCTCGGCCAAGAAGGATGCTGACAATTCCTTTTCGAAGGTTCTCGTCGGCGTTCGGGGATGCCGCAACGCGCCCCAGCGTCTCCCTCACATCATTCCGTTTGTATTCCGTCTGAAGACGAGTGCTCCACTCACCCCCGGGGAATACGGCGTATAGGAGCGAGCCTCGCGCGATCTCGCTGCGGCCGGCGTCCGCTAGTCGATCCAAGAACGATAGGTACCCGTTTAGTGGGAGACACTGGAGGACGAGAACGGCGATCTTTATCCTTCGGTCGTCGATGGGATGTTGTTTTCCGTGGCGGCGAAGATAGGCCTCGACGACGGGCAGATATCGCTCGGGATCGCTATACATCTTCTTGAGGGATCGGCTTTCCAACAGCGTTTCGTCTTCATCAGTACCGTCGTCGGGCGCTTCCTCCACAACCGCAGCGACTTTACGGTCAAAGAGGCGAGCCTCAACAGCGCTCACGCCCGCGTCGGTCGTCATGCCGTTTTGTGCGGCGGTCCCAGTGACAACGAGAACAGAAGCGAGGAGGGCTGTTTTCACGATGTCCTGCTAACGATCGTGGCGTTAACCTGCGGCGCGAAGCGCCGTCAGGTTCAACGCCAGGTTATGCGGCAGAAGCCTCCCGCTCACTGCCATTTCAGTTTCTTCGCGACCCTGCCGTCGCGCTCGAAGTACATCGTAAAACATTGGCCACCTGGGTTGCCTTCCATGCCTCGATTCTCGGGCAAAAACGCGGTCTGATGCCATAGATCGACCTTGGCACCGTCTTTGACCTTCCCGACCGTCCCATAGAACTCCGCTGGCTGTTGGCCGGTTCGAAGAAGCTCAGCGGAGGCCGCACGAATGAGGTCTCGCTGCTCGATTGGGAAGGCGTCCACCGAAGCCATTGGCAAGGCGCCGACCGCCTCCGGGGTAAGAACCCGACGTTCATGCGACCGAGCCGGAGGAGCTGGATGCTCGCAGGACGCGACGAGGAACACACACACGCACAGACACCCTACAAAAAACCCCGCTACCTCGCGATTCACCCTATCCATCGCTCGTCCGCATAACGTTTTGCCGTTCAGCGGTGAACGCCGAACGGTAGTTCGAGCGTACCACGGCCGCGAGGAGCCGCGGGCGCAGCCCGCGGCGTCGCGGCAGGAGGCCCACGTCCGAGCGTGTCGGTTAGCGTTCGGCTGCTGCAACGGCCGTATGGGTTGACTGTTCCACTTTGGACAGCCCGGGGAAACTCGGGATGATCGAAGGCGGGACATGCACCCGCGGGCTACGAATCTGCAACGGCGAGCGCGTGACGTTCACTAACTCGGCTTCGAGCCCGCGGGTGTCGTAGGCGTCATCGAGCAGGTGGGTGGCGAACGAGTGGCGGAGGGTGTGGGGCGTGGCGGGCTTCGCGATGCTCGCTGCGCGCGCGGCGGCGGCGACGGCGCGTTGCACCGCCGTCTCGTGCAGGTGGCGTCGGCGAATCTCGCGGGTCTCCGGATGGACGTAGGTCCGTGTCGCGGGGAAAAGCCACTGCCAGGCCCACTGCCTTGGAGCACTCGGGGACTTGCGGCGGAGGGCGTCCGGGAGCTCGACGGCGCCTTTGCCGGCCGCAAGGTCCGCCTCATGTTGTGCTCGAACGCTCGCGATGTGCTCTCTCAGCGGTATTACGAGGGCCAGCGGCAGAATCGACGGTCGATCCTTTCGGCCCTTTCCGTTGCGAACGAGGATCTCGCGTCGATCGAGGTCGACGTCTTTGATCCGCAGTTGCAGCGCTTCGAGCAACCGCAGGCCTCCTCCGTACAGCAGGGCTCCCACGATCCAATACGGGCCACCCAGGTGGCCGAGCAGCGCCCGCGCTTCGTCGCGGGTGAGGACGACGGGCAAGCGCTGGGGGCGTTTCGCGTGTGTGAGATCTCCGAGCCACGCGAGCTGCCGCCCCAGCACGACCTGGTAGAGGAAAAGCAGTCCGGCCAGGGTCTGGTTCTGCGTGGACGCGCTGACTTTCCCGTCGATGGCGAGGCGGGAGAGAAATGCCGCAATCTCGGGCTCGCCCAGCGTCTCGCGGTGGCGTTTGTCGTGGAACAGGATGAAGCGGCGAATCCAACCGATGTACGCCTTCTCGGTCCGCACGCTGTAGTGGCGCGTCCGCAGGGCGGTGCGGACCGGTCGAGGAGGCGGGGCGGCCGGGTGTTTGGCGCGTCCACCGCGGAGGTTTCGAATCGGCGCGAAAGCGGAGTTGCGGCGCCTGGTCGTGTTTCGGGCAAGCGCGGCAACGCGGGCTCGGCGGTCCGGGGACCGGTCTCCGGACGTGGGAACCGACTCTCGTCGGACGCCTGACCGGCTCCCGGACGCTGGAGCGGAATTACCGCCCCAGGGGATGGCCTCGACGCGAATTGCGGCTGTCGCATGTCCGCCGTCGTTGCTAGGGGCGTGCCGTTCGATCGTCGCGCCTCCCAGGCGCGGACGCGCAGTAAATCGTCGGTCGCTGCCCGTTCTCCCGCCGGCGCAAATGCGTTCAGTTCGAAAGACCGGCGCGACGTGACTCTGAGGACGCCGTCCCTCGTCTCAATCCCCCGGATGTATCTTCACGTCATACGGGTGCGGCCGGCCCTCGCCGCGCTCGACCCAGTTGCGCAAGCTCAGCAGGAACGTCGCCCATTTGGTGCTGCAGTGGTGCATGAACTCGACCGGGTCGCGCCAGCCGGCGTGGGTGAAGAGGACGAAGGTCTGGCTCTCCTTCTGCAGGAGGCGGAACGTCAGGTCGGTGCCGATCCACTCGCGGGGGCCGCCCACACACTGCCACCTCACCACCTCGCCCGGCTTCGACTCCACGACCTTCATTTCGAAGCCGCCGCCGTCGGGGGTGAAGCGAAGGGTACCGCCCACCTTCGGATCGCCAGTCGTGCCGACCATCCACCAGTGCGACAGCCCATCCGTTGTCGCCAGCGCCTCGAACACCTTCGACGCCGACCCCTGAACCCCCACCCTGTGAAGAATGTCCGGCATCGCTTACAGAATATAACAACGCCGAGATCGGCGTCGAGTTCCCGCGGCCCTGCGCTTCCTCGAATTCAGCTCCCGCGCGCCGACTGGTACTGCTCGCGCAACGCGACGCGGCCGGAGAGGTTCATGGCCGTGACCGTCGCCAGGTAGTCGGCGAACCGGTACTGGACCCGCGCCGTGTGCAGCGCGCCGCCCGCCAGATAGGCCGGTGTCGGCTCGCCGACCCGCGCGCCGCCGGTCCCGAGCTGCGCCGCCAGATCGTCCGCGATCAAGCCGAACAGCCAGGAGGCGTCCGGGGCCGTCATCGTGCGGCGCAGGCTGTCCACGCCGACCAGGCGGCCGTCCGGCGCGAACGCGAAGGTGAGCTCGTCGATGGTCCCCTGATCGGCCGCCGACGCCAGCGCCGAGGCCGGCACGCCGGTGCAGGTGAACGTCAACGAGGGGCGTTTCTTCGAGGCGCAATCGAGGCCGCGGGCCGAAGCCCAGGCGGCGACATCCGCCACCTGGGCCACGTCCAGCGCCAGACCCAGCGCCGGACGCGCCGGGGCCAGCCCGGTGCCCCGCAGCGCGTTCACCCCCCGCATCCGGAGCGCCTCCGCCTGCGCCGGCGTGACCTTCCGGGCCGGGCAGGACATGCCGAGGCGCGCCATGAGCGGGCGGCCGGCGGGGGTATGCAGGAAGCCCATCACCCCCACGAAGCCGCCGCCTAGCAGGCCGGCCGCGAAGAGCGCGCGCATCGCGCGTCGCCGCCAGGGCGATCTCGTCGCGGTCGGACCGGCGGTGGTCATTGGCCCGCGGTCCCGGCGTCGCAGGTCGACTTTTCGACCGGCGTCGGGGAGACGATCTGCGATTTGAGCCCGGTGACCGCCGTCGCGATGGTGGTGATGTCCGCGTCGGCGACCCCGTCGGCCTTGAGCACGCCGCCGAAATCCATCACGAACTTGTCGAAGACGTCGCCCGGGATCTCGAGCCCGGTGTGGATGGCCGTCATGCTGGCGCAGGTGTCGCCCTCGTCGTTGACGCCGGGATAGGTACCGGGGCCGCCGAAGAGGACCGTGAACTGCAACCGCAGGCAGCTCTTGAGCCGGGCCACCGAGTCGTGACCGGTGGTCCCGACGGCCGCGAAGTACGGCGCGATCGAGCAGTCGGCGAGCACCCCCGCCACCGCGTCGTCGACCACCGTCGGAATGGCGGTGCCGTATTTTTCGTAGAGCGTCTGGGCTCCGCCGCCCGCTCCCCCGGCACCGGCGCCGCCGGCTCCGCCCGCGCCCGCGGGGGTGGTGCTCGAGCTGCATCCGCCGCCCGCCACCGCCGCCGCCAGCAATCCCGACACGAGTCCCGCAAACGTTCTGGTCGATAGTCCCATCTGATCCTCCAGGCTCTGGTTGAACGAACTTCCGGTGCCGGTACACCGCGAGCCCCCGGATGGATCTCGACGAAACGAAACGAAGCGAAACGAAAACAGAACGAGAGAAACGAAACGCGAAGCTCAGCTGCGCGAAAGGGCGAGCAGCAGTCGACCGCGCAACGTCAGCGGGCGCAGCTTCCCTTCGTTGACGACCAGCGCGATGCACGGCTCGCCGGGGGTGGCGCGCTGTTCGTGGCGCTCGCCGGTCAGTCGGATCGAGATGTCCCCCCGACCGAACCGCTTCCCTTCGGCCTTCTCTTCCAGCGCCCCCGAGAAGACCACCACGTATTCGGGGCCGCCGTGATCGTGCAGCGGGATCGTGACGCCCCCGCCGAAGGAGATCAGCCGGGCGGTCGCATCCGTCGAGGTGACCGGCAGATCGATGGCGCGCACGCCCGGGATCACGAAGCGCCAGGCGGCGGCCGCGGCCGGCAGACTTCGGACCAGCGGCGCGGGCAACCCGAACGCCGTCAGAAAAGCCGGCGCCGCCACCCGCGCGGCGGAGGCCTCCGCCTTCGATTGCGGGGGGGCGTCGAGCTGGGCCAGCGCCGACTCCAGCGAGCCGGGGGCCAGATCCCGACCGGGGCCGGCCGCGAGAATCGAGCCGCCGACCGCCTCCAGCGCCGACGTCTCGGCCGCGCAAGCGGGGCAGAGCGCGACATGGCAGGCGATCGCCAGCGACGCCGGATCGGTGGAGGCGCCCGCGACATATTCCAGCAGGCCTTCTTCCGGCACGTGGTGGGCGGGCGCGGGGGGTAGGGTCCGGGGGGATGACCTCATTCGTCGCTCCTGGTTTTCATGAGCTCGCGAAGATGCTGGAGCGCCAGGCGAACCCGGGTCTTCACGGTGCCGAGCGGTATTTTCCGTTCCTCGGCGCATTCCTGCAACGTCTGGCCGCGCCAGTAGGCCCCCTGGAGGATCTCGCGCTGCTCCGCCGAGAGCTGCTCCAGGGAGCGGTACAGGGCCTTCTGGCGCTCGAGCGCGATCACCAGCTCCTCGCCGGTCGCCGGCGCGCCAGCGGGCTCGGGCAGGTCGAGCTCGACCTCGCGCCGCTGCTCGCCGCGCGCCCGGTTGTAGAGGCAGTTGCGACTGACCGTGTACAGCCAGGCCGCCAGGCTGCCGCGGTTGGCGTCGTAGAGCGCCGCCTTCCGCCACACCACCAGCATCACCTCCTGGGTCAGCTCATCCGCGGCGCCGACGGCGGCCCCGCGCGCGACCAGATGGCCCTTCACCCTGGGCGCGTAGCGCTGGAAGAGCCGCGCGAAGGCGGCGCGATCGGCGCGCTCGGCGATCGCCCTCATGAGCGCCGCGTCGTCGAGATAGTCGCTCACGAGCCGCCCCAGGCGGGCCTCCGGGGGACGGCTCGTTCGGGTGGGACCTTGCCAGAAGGCTGCGGCTTGCATGTCGGCGTCCAGATCTCCCGCTTCCGATACACATCAGCCTGGCGAATGGATCTGGACATACATAGACGTACGTCCGCGCGGCGCGCCCGGATCAACCGGGCTTGGGAATGATGAAGGTGTCCCAGGCGGGCGTGTGGTTGTTCTCGGTGGGGGGCTGGTTCCACAGGTAGAGCGCGGGGGTGGTCGTCACGTTCCCCGTCTCGTCGATCACCACCGCCGCCACGTATAGCTGCGGGTTCCCGCTGCGGGTCGAAGAGAAGATCATCCAGTAGTAGGTCTTCCCGCTGTCCGACCCGGCGGTCGGCGACCACTTGGGCCAGCTGTTGGTGATCCCGGGGCTGGTCTTGCCCAGGCACATCCCCGGATCGTTCGCGGTGATGCGAATGGGCGTCCCGCCGGTCGAATTGATGATGAAGACCTCGGAGCTGGCGTTGTTGTAGCTGTTCGCCCCGTCGGGAAGCCGCGTGTAGGCGAGGAGCTTGTCGTCCGACGACAGCGCCGGATAGAACTCGCTGTAGGTGGTGGTGGCCGCGCCGTCGATCGGGGTGGCGGTGCCGCCCGCCCGGTTGCCGTACTCGACCGAGTACAGATCGCCGTGCTGCAGGATCCCGCTCGGGTTGGCCGAGGGGGCCGAGGCGTACACGATGCGCGTGCCGTCGTGGCTGAAGAAGGGATAGGCCGCGGCGGGGTTGGGATCGCCGTTGCGCATGAATTCGCCCCAGCCGACGCCCTGCGCCTGCGAGGTCGCCTCGAGATCGATCCACAGCAGGTGCGTGTTCTGCCCGGAGGCCGAGGTGCTGTCGGCGTGCATGAAGACCGTCACGTAGTCGCCCTCGGTCCAGTGCGACGGCGAAAACACCGGCAGCTCCTGCGACACCCGCTGCAGCAGCGTCTGGGCATTGGCGGTCAGGAACGGCGGCTGCGTCGCCGGCGCGGTCCCCGAGCGGATCTCGATGTGCGACGGATCGCCGTTGGTGGTGCTGGTGCTGTTCGAAAAGCCGATGAACTCGCCCCCCGGCGTCGAGCTGTGGCAACCGACGCACTGGCCGGGCGTGTTGGTCGGCGTCAGCACGGTCACCACGCTCTCCTGCCCCACCGAGAACCCCTTGAGCGCGGATCCCCCCGAGGTGGTCCAGTAGACGATGGTCCCTTTGGCGTCGGTCGGCGCGATCTGGATGATCTCGGTCGGCCCCAGCGCGACCGCGCCGCTGCTGGAGACGATCCCGCGCACCGACACCGTGATCGGCTGGCCGACGACGTTCATCGACAGCGCCGACCACATCGCGGCCGGCATGGTCCAGGTGGTGGCGGTCGTGTAGACGACCAGATCGTTGCTCTCGATGTCGGCGTGCAGACGAATCTCGAACACGTCCTCGCCGGCCCCCGGCTGCAGCACGAAGCGCGGGCGCAGCCAGTTCCGCGGGAAGAGGGAGTTCGGCTCGGGATCGGTGAGGCACGGTCCACCCGTGGCGCTGCCCGATCCGGCGGGGCCGAAGGTCGTCCCGATGTCCGACGGGGGCGCCGTTCCGCCAGGGGGCATGTCGATGATCGGCGTGGTCGGAAAATCGGTACAAGGGTTGCAATGCGCCGGACCGGTCCCGGCCCCGCCACCGGCACCCGCCAGGCCGCCGTTGCCGGCGCTGGCTCCGCTGCCCGCCGAGCCGACATTGCCGCCGCTGGCATTCCCGCCGCTGCCGGCATCGCTCGGCCTCTGCGCCACACGGAACGTGCAACCCACCGCCGCCAGCAGACCGATCAGGCCAGCGGCGACGACGGACGAGCTTCCACGCCGGATCGCTTCCCAGGGCATACAGGCCAACCTTTCGTCTTTATCCAGACGAAGCTTAAGTGCCACCGACGCGCCCGAATGGGTCGCAAAAAGGGTGCGCTCCGGTCAGCCGGTCGCCTCGAGCGGAAGCTCCAGGCTCAGACGCGCGCCGCCTTCGGGGCGATTGGCCGCCCGGACCTGGCCGCCGTGCGCCTCGGCGATCCGTTTGACCAGCGCGAGGCCCAGGCCCAGCGATCCCTGCGGCCCGGTGCCGGTGCCGCGGAAGAACCGATCGAAGACGCGGGTCTCTTCGCCGGGCGCGAACCCGCGGCCGCGGTCGGTGACCTCGAAGACGACCGCGCCGTCCTGGGCCCGCACCTCTACCCGATCGAGCCCGCCGCCGTGCTTGCGGGCGTTGTCGATGAGGTTGGCCAGCGCCCGCGCCACCAGGGTGGGATCGGCGGGGAAGTGAATGACCGGCGGCTCGACCGCCAGCTTGGCGGGATCCTCGGCCGCGCGCTCGAGCGCGCGCCGCGCCACCTCCCCCGCCTCGAGCGGCTTCTTCGAGACCGCCTGGAACTCGATGCGCGCGCTGGCTAAAAGCTCGCCCACCAGCGTATCGATCTCGATCGCCTCGCGCTCGATCTCGTCGAGCGTGCGCGGATCGGGGGTGCCGCCCGCCCGCGCCTGGCGGGCGATCTCGACCAGCAGGCGAATGCGCGACAGCGGGGTGCGCAGCTCGTGGGAGACCGACGCCAGCAGCTCGCGCTCGTCGGCGAGCTGACGTTCCAGGCGAGCGGCCATCTCGTTGAAGGCGTAGGCCAGCACGGCCAGCTCGTCGAACCCCAGGTTCTCCGCCGAGACGCGGGCCTTCAGGTTGCCGGCGCCCAGCGCCTGCGCCGCGCGGGTCAGCTGGTAGAGCGGGCGCGCGATCCGACGCGCGACGCGCCCCGCGCCGATCCAGAGCACCACCGCCGGCGCGCCGAACAGGAAGACGGCACGCAGCGGGCGGGCCGCCAGGCCGCCGCGCCCGAAGTGCGCGGCGAGGAGCGTCGTCATGACGGCCAGAAAGATCGCCGCGCCGAACCAGAGAAACAGCCGGCGGTGCAAATGCGCGCCGTAGTGCAGGCGCAGCTCCCAGCGAATGCGCTGGTGCCACCCGGGGCGGCGGCCGATCGCCTCGCTGAACACGCGGTCCCACGGATGGCGGTGGCCGAACCCATGCGCGTAGGCGCGGCGCACCTCGCTCACGATCCGCTCGCGCACGTCCGGATCGACGCGCGCCCAGAAGTTCCAGGGCCCCGCCCAGGGTCCCGGCCCGCGCCGGAACGGCGGCCCGTGCCTCACGCCCGCCCCCCCGAGCTCGGTTTGCCGGCCGCCAGGGCACCGGAGGGCGAAGACGGCGGTGACGGCGACGACGACACCGATTGCACCGGCGGCAGCTCCGCTTCGGGCGCCATCACATAGCCGACGCCGCGGACCGTCTTGATGAGGCGCGGCGTCTTCGGATCGTCGCCCAGCTTGCGGCGCAGGTGTGAGACGTGGACGTCGACGGTCCGGTCGCTCACCGTGACGTCCGGACGCCCCGCCTCGACCAGCAGCGTCTCCCGCGGCACCACCCGCCCTGGGCGCCGCGCCAGCGCGACCAGGATGTCGAACTCGAGGCCGGTCAGGTCCGCCGGCTCCGCGCCCACCCGCACCCGGCGCGCGCCGACGTCGATCGCCACCCGTCCGATCACGATCTCGTTGCCACCGGCCGCCGGCTGCGCCCGCCGGAGGACCGCCCGCAGCCGCGCCAGCAGCTCGCGCGGCGAAAAAGGTTTGGGCACGTAGTCGTCGGCGCCCAGCTCCAGCCCGACCACCCGATCGGCCTCGTCGCCGCGGGCGGTGAGCATGATGACCGGCACCTGGCTCACGAGACGCAGGCGGCGGCAGACCTCCAGCCCGTCCATCCCCGGCATCATCACGTCGAGCAGCACGGCGTCGAACACGTCGGCCGCCAGCGCCGCCAGCCCCTTGGCGCCGTCGGCCGCGTGCACCAACGTCACGCCGTTCGGCTCGAAATACGCGGCCAGCAGCTCATAGAGCCGAAGGTCGTCGTCTATGCAGAGCACGCGAAGCGCCACGGAACCTCCAGCTTACCAGCTCTCGTTTTTCGGCCAGCTGGTCGTCTGGCCGCTTGCCCATTTCCCGTCGCGCTCCGAGACCCGGCGAGCAACGCCCGCCGGGTCTCAATTGCCGCGACCCGCTGCCGCTCCACCCGCCCGTTTTCAAAATCCCCGCGACCACCACCCGAATCGCGGCCCCCGCTCGACCAGGTCGGCCAGCCGGTCGCGCTGCTCCGGCTCGAGCGCGTCGTGGATCTTGGCGAGGAGACCGACGAACGCCTTCCGCGCCCCTTCGATGACCGTGTCGTGCCGCGCGAACTGCTCGCCCAAGAGCACGGCGTCGAAGGTCTGCCGGCGCAGGGCGTCCACGATCTCCTGCCGGCTGCGGCGCGCCTCACCGCCGGTCGCCTTCTTCACCTCTTCGCGGAACACCTCTACCGCCGCGGCGACCACCCGCTCCTGCGCCGGCGTGGCGCGGATCTGTTCGAGCAGCTTGCGGATGAAGAACCGCTTGCCACCCCCTCGTCCGAGCCCGGGACCGAATCCCGGGAAGCCGCCCTCGCCGAAGGGCGACCGAAAATCGGCGCCCTCTTCGTGGTCGAACGCCCCGTACTCGCTGCGCCCGAACTGACCGCCGCCGTGCCAGCCCCCCCAGTGTCCGGGACCATGGCCGTAGCCGTGCCCGTACCCGTGCCAACCGCCGCCGCCCCAAGCGCCGCAAAAACGCCGCCGGTGAAGCGCCCGCGCCACGCCCATCGCCGCCAGGCTTCCAAAGATCAAGCATCCAATCATCGTGTCATCTCCGTTTTCTGCGGGCTTCCGTATCCCGCGAAAACGACTATGAGCACCGACCGTTAAGGCCGTTGCGGCAGGCAAGTTAAGAAGTGTGAAGACGACCGCCGACCGCCTAGGGGTGCGTCGGGGTCGACGGATTGAGCGCGCCGAGGGCCAGCAGCGGGACCTCTTTTCGCGGCTCTGCGGGATCGTTGTTGTGGAGGACCAGCTTTCCGAGAAAGCCGCGCTGGCCGTTCGCGACGCCGGCTTCGACCACCTCGACCTGGACGGTGTACCGCCCGGCCGCGCCGCCCGGCAGGACGCGGGCCGAGAAGGGACCGGCCACCACCTCCGCGGCCCGCAGGCGGAAGTCCGGCCGGCTGCTGCCGACGGCGATCTCGACCAGGTGGGGACCCGACAGGCGCAGGTTGAAGATCGGGTTCGACGGCGAGACGGTCATGTTGCCCGGCACCCTCCAGCCGTAATAGAGGACCACCTCCTTCGGATCGGGAAGGCCGGTCGAGACGACCACGTGCCCGACGCCCTGCCCGGCCCGCTGCCCCGCCAGCGTCAGTCGAATGCCCGACGCCCGCGCGCCCGCCGGCGGCAGCAGCATCGCAACGACCGCGTCCCCCTCGACCCCGACGATGGTGGGCTTGGCGTCCAGCGCCAGCTCACCGGTGAGGCGAACGTCCTTCGACGACGTCGCGCCGAACCGACCCGTGACCTCGACCGGCGACGTCTCGAAGGAGATCCGCGGCGCTGCGGGGCGCGTTGGGCCCGCGGGTCGCGCTACGCTCGTGACCGGCGCTGCCGTCAGGCTGGGCGCGGGCGCGCGCTGGCAAGACAGACCCGCCGCGACCGACAGGATGACCGACCGGATCACCGCCACCGCGCGCGCGGCGAGGCTCACGGACAGGTGGGCGGCGTGTTGATCTGCGAGCGGTTACCGGAAATCGTCGTGCCCCAGGTCGATGCGGGGTTGTACTGGCTGATCGACACCACGCCGTCGGCGATGCGCGCGTTGATGTTGGCCGGGGTGTCCCAGGCGGGATCCGGGCCAGCAGAGCTGCCGTTGATGCCGTAGCCGGTGTCGGCCAGGATCGGTTTGCCCGTGACCTGATGTACACCCGCCCAGGTCATGGCGTCGCCGCGGATCTTGGCGGTGGCGGCGTCGGTGCTCCCGCCCGAGGTATTGATGAAGGTGAACAGCGACATGTCGAAGTTGGCGTACCAGGTCTTGCCGTTGTCCCCGCCGTCGTTGGGCGCCACCCACGGCGAGATGTCCATCGAGAACACGGCGTTCGGCAACGAGGCCTTAATCGCGTTCACGAACTGGCTCATGATCGTCCCGGCCTGCGCCCCGGTCCAGGCAGCGCTCTGACTGCTATTCGTGTACTGGTAGAAATCGGGCTCCATCTCGAAGACGATCGGCCGCGTGGTCCCGTAGCAGCCCGCCAGCCCCTGGGCGTAGCTCTTGTAGACGTTGAGGATGGCGGTCAGGTTGCTGTTGATGTCCGCGGCGCCGGCGTGGCAGAGGTCGTTGTTGGTGCCGCAGGTCGTGACGTTGCAGTCGCACAGACCGTTGTGGCGCTTGACCCAGAAGGCGGCCACGTAGGCCACGATGACGGGGACCTGACTCGCCAGCGCCCCGCCCGAATTGGCTTCGGTGCATACGGAGCTCATGTCGAAGGTGTCCTTCTGGCCCATCCAGCCCGGCGTGAAGAAGTCGAGCTGCGGGATCATGGCGGGCGATCCAGTGGCGATCGAGTCAATGGTTCCGAAGTGGAATCGGCACTGGCTGAAGACGTTGCCCGATGCGGTGGCGCCGCCCG
>CALAOV010000110.1 GCA_937889515.1 uncultured Myxococcales bacterium
TTGGTCAGTGGCTGGAGTTCAGACGTGTGCTCTTCCGATCTGGCACAACGGGCACCGCCGGCGCGGCGGGCACCGGCGCCGCCGGCACGGGTGTAGCGGGTGCCGGCGGCAGCGGTAACGCGACGGGCGTTCACGTGGTGGGCAACCAGATCTACGACGGCTCGAAGGTCATCCGTCTGATGGGCGCCAGCCGACCGGGTGGCGAGTACTCCTGCGTGACCGGCAGCAACGTCTGGGATCCGGCCGACGGCTCCGGAAACAACGCCGCCACCATCACCCAGATGCTCGCCTGGAAGATCAACGCCGTCCGAATTCCGATGAACGAGGATTGCTGGCTGTCGCTCAACGGCGTCAAGACCGGCGGCGCGACTTACCAGAGCGCGATCCTGACCTGGGTCAACCTGCTGCTGCAAAACAACATCTATCCGATCCTCGATCTCCACTGGACGGAGAACAACGGCGCCAAAGCGACCGGCCAACAACCGATGCCCGACCTGGCGCACGCGCCGACCTTCTGGAGCCAGGTCGCGGCGGCCTACGCGAATTCGCCCAAGGTCATCTTCGACCTCTTCAACGAGCCTTACCCCGACAACAACATGGAGGCGACCGCCGCCTGGACCTGCTGGCGCGACGGCGGCACCTGCACCGGCATCGCCTATCAGGTGGCCGGCATGCAGTCGATGGTCACCGCCGTGCGCAACGCGGGGGCGAACAACTTGATTCTCGCGGGCGGCATCGAGTACTCGAACGACCTGACCCAGTGGATGACCTACAAACCGACCGATCCGGGCAACAACCTGGCCGCCTCCTGGCACGTCTACCCGAACAGCAACTATACCAGCAGCCATACGTTGATCATGGATGCGAACGGCGTCGCCGGAATGGTGCCCATCGTGGCGACCGAGATCGGCGACGCCAACTGCACCGCCGGGAGCACCGACAACGGCTCATTCATCACCAGCGTCATGACCTACCTCGACGGTCTCAACCCGCCGCAGAGCTACCTCGCCTGGTCGTGGAGCACCGACGATCAGCCGATCCTGATTTCCAACTACAACGGCACCGCAACCTGCGAGGGGACCACCTACAAGGCCCACCTCCTGGCCACCCCGCACTGACCGACGCGGCGACTCCGTTCGGCGCCGATCAGATCTGCTCGCCCACGCAGCCGTTGATGGTGCCCGCCAAGGCGATGCCCGGGCAGGTGGGTCCGGACGACAGCGTTCCTAGGCTGAAGACGTCGTTTTCCGGTCCCGGGGGATTGCCGTTGTTGCCAGAGGGATCGATGTACTCCATCGTGCCGCTGCCCGCACAGATCGCTTCGCCCGCGTGGGGAGCGCCCGCGGGCATCACGGCGGTGCCCGTGGCCGCCGTAGTCTGGCTGTAGCCGATCAAGGCGCCCCACTCCAGGTGGAGCGTCCCGCCCGCATAGTCGACGTCGAAGGTATGCGGCGTCGACCCCTGCTGGAAAGCGCTCGACGTATCGCTGATCTGGACGTTGACCGGCTGGCCGTCCAGCTCGCCGACCAGGGTCAGCTGGCCGAGCACGCAAGCCGCCGCGTTGCCTCCGGCGTCCATACCAGCGCCCCCCGAACCACCGCCGCAAGCTGCGGCCACCAGTCCCGACAATACGAACACCGAAGGGCCCCAACCGCTCATGAACCGTCTCTTCACCATGTCCCCAGAATGCACCAGCCCGCGGGAGCTGCGCTATTGTCGATCGACCGCATGCTCTTTCCCCTCATTGGCGTCCGGCTGCACGGGTGGCTGGACGATCTGGTCGTGCTGACCTATCTGCTGGGGGCCTTCGGCCTGCATCTGGGCGGAGGGGCGCTCGCGGTGGCGCTGGCAGGCGCAACGATGCACTTCCTGCTCACCCGCTTCACCAACTATCCGCAGGGGACCGTGAAGGTCATCCCCTTTCGCGTCCACGCTTTCATCGAGCTCACCGAGGGCGCGGGGGTCGTGGCGGTGACCATCGGCCTGCTGGGGGCGGCACCCGGGCCTGCCCACCTGTTCCTGCTGCTTCTCGGGCTCTCGCAGCTCGCGGCATTTTCGTTTTCCGACTACCGGACCCCGCCACCGCCACCCGCAGCGGCATGAGTCGCGACAAAGTGCACCCGATGCTTTGCGGACGGCCCCGCAAACGGATACCCTGTCACCATGCCGACCCCCGACGAAGCGTGGGAATCCGTTTTCGTTACGCTCGAGCGCTTGCGCGATCGCTGGCCCTCCTCGGACTGGTCCTACGATCGGCGCCTCAAGTGCGTCGCTTCATCGATTCCGCTTTCGGGCGAATCGAGCGCGCGCGCCTCCTTCGCGGACGTGCTTTCCGGCGTTTGGTCGACCGCGACGTTGCCGGGCGCGCCCGACGCCATCCGGGCGTTCAGCGAAACCTGCGGCGGCCTGCGCGCCGCCCAGGAGCTTCTGTGGGGCGGGGACGCCGACGGCCCCGGCGCATTTGGTCTCTGGTGGCCGTGGGGCGACGGCACGACGGTCACGCTGAGAATCGGTCTGCACGGCGTCGATCTACCGAAACAACGGTATCCGCGCTTACGCGACGTCTTCGGGATTCCGCAAGCCACCGCGCCGGGGTAGAGCCCGATCGCGGGCCGGCGACGCCCGAGCACCGGCGAGTCTCCGATCCACTGCGCGACGCCTGAGCGTCGGCGCGTCTCCGAAAATCGAAAGGCCACTCTCCGGAGTTCGGAGAGTGACCAGCTCGAGCGCGGGCCAAAGTTGCTGCGCGTACGGAGATCGCCCGACGTGTGGGCCTGGCACGCGGTTTGTAGCGCGTGTGCGCGACTGCGCCCTGCGCGCGTCTACAAAATCCTGGAGGTCACCCGTGTTTCGAAAACTCAGCAAGGCGTCGATAATCGCGATCCTCTCAACCGTGGTCTACGTCGCCGGAAGCAGCTGCTCAGGCACCCACGCTCCGTCGTCGTCGACCGGCGACACCACCAACGGCTCGATCGGGCTCCTGCTCGCGGGCGGCACCGTGAACATCTCGACACTCAGCTATTCGATCACCGGACCGGGCGGATTCACCAAGACCGGCTCGGTCGACGTCTCCTCCAGCACGACGGCGAGCGTCGTCATCGGCGGCCTCCCGGCGGGAACCGGCTTCACGATCACGGTCAGCGGCACCTCGACCGACGGAGCGACGACCTGCAGCGGCAGTGCGCCGTTCAGCGTGACGGCCAACAGCACGACCGCGGTCCGGTTGACGCTGGATTGCCATCAGGCGGCCAAGACCGGCAGCATCAGCGTGAACGGTACGTTCAACTTCTGCCCGAGCATCCAGGCCATCTCCGCCAATCCGGACGAGGTGCTGGTCGGCTCCAGCATCGCCCTCTCCGCCACAGCGGTCGATCCCGACAACGGACCGGCGCCGCTCACCTACAGCTGGAGTGCCAGCAGCGGCACGCTCACCGGCGCCAACACCGCCAGCCCGAGCTTCGAGTGCCTCACCACCGGCACCGCCACCATCTCGGTGACGGTCTCCGACGGCGACCCGCAGGCGAGCTGCGCGGCGCAGGGATCGGTGCAGGTCACCTGCAGCGGCCACAACGACGCCGCCCTGCTGGTCCCGACCGCCACGCCGATCAAGCACGTGGTCGTGGTGTTCGGCGAGAACATCTCCTTCGACCACTACTTCGGCACCTACCCGAACGCGGCGGGTTTCACCCCGGCGGCCGGGACGCCCGTGGCCAACAACCTCTCCACGCCGCTCGACGTGACGAGCGGCTTCGCGCCCCTCGGCGGGCTCGACCTCCTTCACAACAACCCGACGGCGGCCAATCCGGCCAACGGCACAAGCGCGATCAACCCCTTCCTTCTGTCGGGCGCCGCGCAGGCGTGGACGCCCGACCAGGGCCACAACTACAAGCCCGAGCAGCAGGCCTCGAACGGCGGAGCGATGGATCTGTTCCCCGACTTCACCGGGACCGCTGGTCCGCCTCCGAGCGCGCCGCCGGCCGCCTCGACCAAGGGGCTGGTCATGGCCTACTACGACGCCACGACGGTGAGCGCCTACTGGAGCTGGGCACAGAACTACGCGATGAGCGACAACTCCTGGACGACGACCTTCGGGCCCTCCACTCCGGGCGTGATGAACCTAGTCTCCGGCCAGACGAACGGCATCCCGACCTTCAACAAGCCGCTGTCGACCTTCTCGACCAACCACGTGACGCCCGACGGAAATGGCGGCTGGTCGCTGATCGGCGATACCGATCCGCTCAATGACGTCTGCTCGACCTCCACGGAGCAGAACACCATGGCCGGCAAGAACATCGGCGATCTGTTCAACGCCCAGGGCCTCACCTGGGGCTGGTTCGAGGGTGGCTTCGACCTGACGGTCACGAATGCCAATGGCACGACTGGCTGCCAGCGCGAGACCGATCCGACGGTGCCGTTCCCGGCCGGTGGAAACTCCGCCGACTACATTCCGCACCACCAGCCGTTCCAGTACTACCCGTCAACGGCCAATCTGACCCACGCGCGTCCGACGGGTACCATCGGCACGACCGACGCCGCCAACCACCAGTACGACTCGCACGACTTCTTCGAAACGCTGGCGGCTGGGAATGGGAATCTGCCTTCTCTCACCTACCTGAAGGCGCCCGCCTTCCAGGATGGCCACCCCGGCTATTCGGACCCGATCGACGAGCAGAGCTTCCTCGTCAAGGTGGTGAGCGCGCTCCAGGGGAGCCAGGAGTGGTCGTCGACGGCGATCATCCTCGCCTACGACGACTCGGACGGCTGGTACGATCACCAGGCGCCCCCGATCGTCAACAGCTCGGCGGCTCCGGCCGACCAACTCAACGGGAACGGCATCTGCACGCATGGCGCTCAACAGCGGGGCGCGGCTCCCACCACGCCGCTTCTCGGGGCGGACGGCAACCCTGCGCAGGGCCGCTGCGGCTACGGCACGCGCGTTCCGCTGGTGGTCATCTCGCCGTACGCCAAGAAGAACTACGTCGACCACACGCTGACCGACCAGAGCTCGGTCCTCAAGTTCGTCGAGGACAACTGGCTCGGCGGGCAGCGGATCCAGGCCGGTGGGTCGTTCGATACCATCGCCGGCTCGATGAGCGGCATGTTCAGCTTCTAGCTCACCGCTCGAGCTCGTAGCCAACCGCGGCGGCGGTCCCGGCAGGGGCCGCCGCCGTTTTCATTGCGCGCGTCCAGGACCAAGGCGGCCCGGTGTCGACTCTGTGATTCATTCGTCACTTTCACCGGCCCGACTTTGGAAATATGGTCGGCGTTTGATTCGCCGCCGGAAGTTCCTCGCGCTCCTCACGACGCTCGGAGATCGGAAGAGCGTCGTGTAGGGAAAGAGTGTAGATCTCGGTGG
>CALAOV010000111.1 GCA_937889515.1 uncultured Myxococcales bacterium
GACAAGTGCCAGGGACAGGGTGGCGCTCGCGGCCGAGGTCCAAAGAAAAACAGCAAAGCCAGGAGATTTGTGCGGTGAGCGATGCGACCAAAACCACGCCTGCGCCGATCGAGGATGACGACACGCCGGCGCCGACGCTACGGACAGCAGTTCCCGTCAACGTACCCGCAACTGGCCTGTGTGCGGTCCGAGTGTCTGTCATCTGGGTTGTCCTGCCTGCCATGACCAAGCGCTTTCTCATCGTCCTCCCTGCTGAGCCTGCTGCTGATGGCCGCGGCATGTTCCATCCAGTACGCGAAGGTCAGATAGGGGGTGAGTCTTGAGCGGTCGCCGATCGATCAGCAGCGCGATCTCGAACGAGGGGGCGGCCGAAGCACCGCGCGTTGGCGATCCGACTCCAGCCCCTGAGGTAGGTGCTGTCGGTCACCTCGCGGAGTTCGCACGCGCGGTGGCCGACCAGGTGGCCACGATTCTGATCCAGCGTGGTATCGTCGCCGATGCTGACGATCTGCTGCGCCGAGGGAGGAAGGAGAATGGAACATGGCGCAGAAAAGAAGGGGCGAGCGCGTGCTCGGCCCGTACTCACGACGAGGAAAGTGGCGAGTCATCGTGGTTAGCGGAGGAGGCGAAAGGACTTATCGCGACTATGCGACGCAAGCAGAAGCGGCGAAGGTGATCCGCTTGGCTTTCCGGGAGATGCAAGCCGCCGAGGAACGAACGATCGAGGACGCGGAGAAGGCATACAAGATGTACTTGCGCACCGAGAAACAGAACAAGCCGGGCTCGGTGGAAGACACCGAGTACCGTCTCGGGATGTTCTTCTGCGAGGTCGATGAGGAGGGGAAGGTGGTTCGGGGGTTGGATGGCGAAGCGCTGTCGAGCATCACGCCGAAGATGGGCGCGGAGCTCTACGCGGGCCTTCGTCGGAGGAAGGCGAAGGGCGGAAAGGCGCTCGCCGTCGACTCACATCGCAACATCCTCGCGGAGGCAAGATCGTTCCTGAAGTGGTGCGTGGGGAAGAAGTGGATCGCCCGGAATCCTCTAGACGGTATTGAGGGCGTTGGGCGGCGGCGGCACGGCAAGGAGCAGATCCGGATCGACGAGGCGAGGACGTGGCTGGCGAAGGCGACCGAGCGGGCAGACGCGGGGGAGGAGGGGGCGGTGGCGGCCATGCTGGCGTTGCTGTTGGGGATGAGGGCCACCGAGATCATCACCAGGTTGGTGCGCGATCTCGATGACGAGGGTCGGCTGCTATGGATCCCAGAGACGAAGACCGCTGCCGGGAGGCGAACCCTCCAGGTGCCGGAACCTGTCCGCGGGTATCTTCGGCAGATCGCGAGGGGGAAGGGGCCTCAAGACCTGCTGTTCGGGAGCCACTGGAGGGACTGGCCGCGGGAATGGGTGCAGCGAATCTGTCGCGAAGCAGGGGTTCCGGAGATCACCGCGCACGGGATGAGGGGGCTGCATTCGACCCTGGCCGTGGACAGCGGGATAACCGGTCACGCGGTGGCGGCGGCGCTGGGTCACGAGTCGTTCGAGAAGACGACGGCTGGAAGCTACGTCCAGCCGGGCGCCGTCGCGAACGCGCAGCAGCGGCAGGTCCTCAAGGTGCTGGCGGGGGGGCGCAACTGAGCGCCTGAACGATGGGAAACCCGGGAGCAACCGTTTCCCAATCGTTTCCCAACCCCGTTTTTGTCCGCTTCTGCCTGGAAAACAGTAAGAAAATCGTGGAGATGAACGGGATCGAACCGTCGGCCTCCTGAGTGCGATTCAGGCGCTCTCCCAGCTGAGCTACATCCCCAACGCGTTCGACCCGGTGTCGAGCGCGGCGACATTCTACGCAGCGGCCGTCGCTTTGCAACCGCCCCGCGCGGCGAGCATCCGGGCCTCCCGCGGCCAGCCGTTCAGGCCTCCCCACCTGGCGGGCCTCAGGGGACGATGCTGCCGCAGCTACCGCCGCAGTTGAAGGTCGCCGAGGCGCACGACTTGTCGCCGATGCAGGTGTCGGCAGCCTGCTCCAGAGGCTAGACCCGCCAGGTGGCTTCCGCGGGGTTTCCCCCCGGCGGCGGTATCATCGCCGGCCATGGGGCCGAGCGGCGAGCGGGGTCCAGCGCCCAAACGGATCCGCGCGGATCTGGCGCTGGTCGAACAGGGCCTCGCGGCCTCGCGCGAAAAAGCGCGCGCGCTCATCCTGGCGGGCGAGGTGCTGGCGGGCGATCGCCCAATCGACAAAGCGGGCGAGCTGGTCGACGGGACGGCCGAGCTGCGGCTGCGCTCCGCGCCGATGCCCTACGTGTCGCGTGGCGGCCTCAAGCTCGCGCACGCGCTGGACGTGTTCGGCGTCGAGGTGCGCGGTCGGGTGGCGCTCGACGTGGGGGCCTCGACGGGGGGATTCACCGACTGCCTGCTGCAGCGCGGGGCCGCGCGCGTCACCTGCGTCGACGTCGGCCACGGACAGCTCGACTGGAAGATCGCCTCGGACCCCCGGGTGCGCGTGCTCGACCGGGTGAACATCCGGCTGGCGCAGCCGGATCTGCTCCCCGAACCGGTCGATCTGATCGTCGTCGACGTCTCCTTCATCTCGCTGCGGCTGGTGCTTCCGGCGCTGCCGCCGCTCGCCGAGCTGGGCGCCGATCTGGTGGCGCTGGTCAAGCCGCAGTTCGAGGTGGGGCGCGCCGATGTCGGCAAGGGCGGCATCGTGCGCGACGAGGCGGCGCGCGCGCGGGCGCTCGGCGAGGTCCGCGCGGCGGCCACGGCGCTGGGCTACGACGCCTTGGCGGACACCGTCTCGCCGATCACCGGCGGCAAGGGCAACGTGGAATTCTTGCTCCATCTGCGCGTCACGTCGGCCGCCCAGGCCGGCGGTCAGAACCAGACGGCGACCCGATAGATTGTTATCCTCCGGGCCGCCACGATGCTCATCCTGATCACCGGCGCCGCAGGCTTCATCGGATCGCACCTGGCCGAACGGTTGTGCGCGCGGGGCGACGAGGTGGTCGGCTTCGACAACTTCGATCCCTTTTACGGCCGCGCCATCAAGGAGGCGAACCTGGCGGCGCTGCGCCGCGAGGCGCGGTTCTCGCTGGTCGAGGGGGACATCCGCGACGCGGCGGCGCTCGAGCGGGCGTTCGCGCCGCGCCGGCCCGACCTGGTGGTGCACCTGGCGGCGCTGGCCGGCGTGCGCCCATCGCTGGAGAATCCGGCGCGCTACGCCGAGGTGAACGTCACCGGCACCCAGCGGGTGGTCGACGCCGCCGCCGGGCACGGCGTGCGGCGGCTGGTCTTCGCTTCGTCATCGTCGGTCTACGGCCTCGACAGCCAGCCGCCCTTCAAGGAATCCGATCCCTGTCTCAAACCGGTCTCGCCTTACGCCTCGACCAAGCGCGCCGGCGAGCTGCTGCTCTTCGTCGCGCACCACCTGCTGGCGCTCGACGTTACCTGCCTGCGGTTCTTCACCGTCTACGGCCCGCGCCAGCGGCCCGATCTCGCCATCCACAAGTTCGCCCGCCTCATCGCCGCCGGGCAGCCGATCGAGCTCTTCGGCGACGGCAGCAGCTCGCGCGACTACACCTTCATCGACGACATCGTCGACGGGGTGGTCGCCGCCATCGACGCGGCGACCGGGGCGGCGCCCGACTTTCGCATCTACAACCTGGGGGGCTCGCACACGACGACGCTCCTGCAGCTGGTCGATCTGCTGGGACGGGCGCTGGGGAAAACTCCACAGGTGGTCTGGCGCCCGGAGCAACCCGGCGACATGAAGCGCACCCTCGCCGACATCACGCTCTCCGCCCGCGCCCTCGGCTACGCGCCCCGCGTCCCGATGGAGGCCGGCATCCGCCACTTCACCGACTGGCTAAAAGGCGCGTAGATCGCGTCGAGGGAGGACGAGCTTTGCTCGACCGAGCTCATCGCGGGAGGCGCGGAACCCTCCCAGGGTTCCGATTCACATAGAGGGACGAGCTTTGCTCGACCGAGTCCCACGCTAATCCCCGCCGGGATTGTAGAAGCCGGGGAGGCGCGGGCCGCGATCGCGGTTGCGGGGCTGATCGTGCTTCGGCCGTTCGCGTTCGCGGTCTCGGTCGCGGCCCCGTCGTCGGCGCTGGCCTTTGCCGGGCATCTGTCCCTTGGCGCTAAATCCGGGGCGGCCCGAATGACCGCCCCCGCCCTGACCGCCGCCGCGCTGGGGCCCGCCACCCCCGTGGAACGATTGACTCTGCGATCCCTGCGCGACGTTCGCGCTGGGTCGAACGATCAAGACCGGCAACGTCACCGGCACGGTCGGACGCCACTCGTTGTAGGGGCGAATGTTCGCGTCGCGGACCGACGCCCAGCCCGTGCCGAGGCCGTCGCCTGCGGGCTTGCCGATCGCATCCTCGGTGGGCAGCGGGGCGCCGTCGGCCGTCGGCGCGAGGAGGTCGGCGGCTATCGTCTCGAGGGCGGCCACGGTCCAGTCGTCCTCGGGCGGGATCACGACCTCGCCCGACAGCGGCTCGCCGGCGCTCTGCGCCGCGTCGGCCCAGAGCGTCTCGTCGAAGCTGTTCTCGCTCTCCGCGACCGCCGGCATTTCGTACTCGGGCAGCGGCGGCAGGAGATCGCTCGGGATCGCCCACTCGAACACGGGCGCCACCGGCTGCGCGGGCAGCGACGGCGGTGCCTGCGGCATCCCGGGCAGCGGCGCATCGTGCATCCCGCGCCCCCGCCGGCGTCGCCGCGGGCGGGCGTGGAAGTCGGTGGCCGCGTGCAAGCCGTGGCGCTCGTCGGCCGATCCCGAATCGAACACCTCGCTGTCGAGCCCGGCGTCCGAGTCGCAGATGCCGCACTTTTCCCCCTCGGGCTCGCCGAAGTAGGCGCGCAACATCTGCACCCGGCAGCGCTGCGTGTTCATGTAGCCCAGCAGCGACTCGAGGCGACGGCGATCCGAGATGCGGCGCGCCTCGAACACCTGCGCGGCCTTGTCGATCTGCTCGCGGGTCGGTCGCGGCTCGACGCCCTTCCAGCGGGCCGCCTTCACCTCTTCCGCCACGCCCATCGCCTCGAGCACCGACAGGACCACGCGCACCCGCGGCTGGGGGAGCGCCATCGAGAGCGCCAGGTCGCGGACCGAAACCTCCTTGCCCTCGTCGCTCCAGGCGTAGAGCCCCTCGGCGACCATGCGCGCCTGCGACTTGGTCGGATGGGCTTCTTTGAGGAAGTACTCCTGGATCGCGATGTCGTCGGGCTGGAACAGCAGCACGCAGCGGGCCGGCTTGCCGTCGCGGCCGGCGCGTCCGGCCTCCTGCACGTAGGACTCCGGCGAGCCCGGCATCTGGTAGTGGATGATGTAGCGGATGTCGGGCTTGTCGATGCCGAGACCGAAGGCGTTGGTCGCGATCATGACGACCTTGCGCCCGGGCTCCATGAACGAGGCCTGCGCCTTCTCGCGCTCCTCGGTGGTCATCTTGCCGTTGTAGCGCTCGACGGGGATCTTCCCGTGGCGGAGCGCGACGTATAGCTCGTCGACGGCGCGCACCGTCGCGCAGTAGATGATGCCCGGTCGGCGCAGCCGCGCGATCAGTACGCCCAGCTGGCGCAGCTTGTCCCCCTCGCCGGCGACCTTGCGGACGTCGAAGGCCAGGTTCGGCCGGTGGAACGAGACGCGGCAGACCTTCGCGTCCTTCATCCCCAGCTGCACCATCACGTCGTCGCCGATCGCGGGCGTGGCCGTCGCCGTCAGGCCCAGGATCGGCGGTCGGCCCAAAACCTCGGCGGCGCGGCGCAGCCCCAGGTAGGCGGGCCGGAAGTCGTGCCCCCACTGCGACACGCAGTGCGCCTCGTCGACGCAGAAGAGGGAGAACTTCACCCCCGCCAGTGCATCTTGCACGGCCGGCGAGTTCACCGACTCGGGCGTGATCATGACCAGGCGGACCGTGCCATCGCGAACCGCCGCCAGATCGGCCGCCCGCTCCTTGGCGGTGCGGGTCGAGTCGATCCGGATGACCGCGACGCCCGCGGCCTTGAGCTTGTTGAACTGATCTTCGATGAGCGCCAGCAGCGGCGAGACCACCAGCGTCGGTCCCGGCAGCACCAGCGCCGGCAGTTGATAGGTGAGCGACTTGCCGCTCCCGGTCGGCATGATCGCGAGCGTGTCGCGCCCGGCCAGCACCGATTCGATGATCTCGGCCTGTCCCGGGCGCAGCTCGCGGATCCGGAACACCTCGCGCATCTTCTCGAGCGCGCGCAGGAGATCGGGCGAGGGCGGCACTTCCGGCAGCGGGGCCGCGACCGGGGCCGCGATCGGGGCCGCCGGCTCGTCGTCGTCGATCTCCGACCGCCGGATCACGATGGTCGGTACGCCGTCGTCGAAGCTCACCCCGGCCGGAGCCGCGGTGGAGCCCGCAGGCGGTTCTGGAGAAATAATGGTGTCCTGCTCGGGGCCCACGGCGGTGTCAGCGCCAGCGGCCGCCCGAAATTCGTCTTCGGAACTCAGTCTCAACTCCTGTGAAATCGGGCGCGTATGCCCGCCAATCCAACCAACCCTCTTGCACCCCAGTTGCGGAAAATCGCCAAAAAAAAGCTTCGGGGGTCGTTGTAAACGACTGCGACCCGCCAAACGCCGGTGCGGCCAAATTGCCGCAGTCCACGAGCGTCGAAGGAGAAGCTAACACGGCTTTCCGGCAAGGCCAAGTCATTAATTTGGCGAAATTGCCTAGCAAAATCGACCGCCGAAAGTAGCCAGGTTGTCGCCAATCCGCGGTGGCACGACCGTTGCGCTAGGTAGGGGTCGATGACGTCGATGGCGGCCTTGGAACCGGGCGCCCGCCCGCGCGAGCGGCTGGCGGCGCGCGGCGCGGAGCACCTCACCGACAGCGAGCTGCTGGCGGTGGTGCTGGGCGCCGGGACGCGCGGCGCGAGCGCCCTCGACGTGGCCAGCGCCGTTCTGCGCGGCCTCGACGGCGTGGGCGGGCTCCTGCGGGCGACCTCCCGGGAGCTGGCCACCTTCGCCGGGATCGGGCCGGTGCGGGCGACGCAGGTGCTGGCGGCGCTCGAGCTCGGGCGGCGGGCGGTCGCCGGGCGACCCGAACGCGGCCAGCGGGTGGCCGGCGCGTCCGAGGTCTGGACGTATTTCAGGAGCCGCCTGGCGCCGCTGCCGGTCGAAGAGTTCTGGGCGCTGGGTCTCGACGTGCGCCACCGCGTGCAGAGCGAGCACTGTCTGGCGCGCGGGTCGCTCACGGGTGTCGAGATTCACCCGCGCGACGTCTTCCGTCCGCTCATCCGGCAGGCCACCGCCGCCGTGATCTTCTGCCACAACCACCCGTCGGGCGATCCGGCCCCCAGCCGCGCCGACGTCGAGCTGACCGCGCGGCTGCGCGCGGTGGGCGATCTCTGCGGGATCCCGGTGCTCGATCACGTCGTCGTCGGGTGGGAGGGATACGCCAGCCTGGCAGAGCGTAATTGGAGGTAGCGCGCCGTGGCCGTAGACTGCGGCCGTGCGCCATCTCCTGCTCGCGATCGTGGTGACCGCCGCGTTCGCGTCGTCGGCGCGGGCGTTCGAGGATTTTTCCGGGACCCGGTCGCTCGGCATGGGCGGGGCGTCGCGGGCCTGGGCCATCGGCGACGAGGGGCCCCTGCTCAACCCGTCGGGGATGTCGCTGGCCAAGGCCTACGACGTCGAGGCGGCCTACGGCTACGCGAGCGCGGCGAATGCCCCCGCCTCACTCCCCGCCACCAGCCGTCTCTCCGACAGCTTCCTGCACGCGTCGATTGTCGACAGCACCTCGTCGTACAACCTGGCCGGCGGTCTCTACTACACCTACCACACGGCCGATCGCGGCGGCGGCCTGGTCGCGTCCGGTCACGAAGCCGGCGGGGCGCTGTCGCTGCCGTTCAGCGAATTCTTCTCGCTCGGGGCGACCATCAAGTACTTCAAGCTGGAGGACGACGACGTCGTGACCGGCCACGGCGGCGGCCTCACCTTCGACGTGGGCGCGACGGTGCGTCCGACGTCGATCGTCTCGCTGGCGGTCATCGGCACCAACCTGCGCGATCTCGGCAACAGCCAGGCGACGCAGGGGATCGGGTACGGCGTGGCGCTCATTCCGGCGCCGAGTCTGGTGATCGCGCTGGACGGGCTCACCCGGTTGACGCCCGACAACCAGACCGGGCGCAAGGGGACCTCGATCATGGGCGGCGCCGATCTCACCATCGCGGCGCGGTTCGGGGTGCGGGCCGGTGGCGGCTACGACGCCGTGACCGGCAACGGTTATGCAACCCTGGGGTTCTCGGCGATCTCGGAGCTGGGCGCTTTCGACGCGGGCCTGCGCCAGGACCTGCTCCGCAGCGAGGTGACCCCGGGCGTCGAGCGCCCGCGCGAGACCGTGGTGGGGCTCAGCCTGCGGCTCTTCGTCCCCGCCGACCAGACGCCGCCTCCGCCGCCGTGACCGATCCGTGACCCGAGGGAACCTTTTGCCGCGGTCGGTGTCCATACAGACGTGGAGGCGACGCTCCGGTTTGCGCGGGCGCGGCGGGAACGGGGCCCCTACACGATGAGCCTCGCCGAGCGGCTGCTCATCGCCCGGCTCAAGGAGCGCGACGGACAGGCGTTCGACGAGATCGTCCAGCTCTACGGCGACAAGGTGTTCAGCCTGGTCTACCGGATGCTGGGCAACCGCCACGAGGCCGAGGACGTCGCGCAGGAGGTCTTCATCACCGTCTTCAAGACGGTCGACGGCTTCCGGGGCGAGGCGAAGTTCTCGACCTGGTTGCTGCGCATCGCCGCCAACCAGAGCAAGAACCGGATCAAGTACCTGTCGCGGCGGCCGACCGACGGCGGGGAAATCGACGACGCGCTGCAGGCGCCTGCCACCGCGGGGACGCCGGCGCCGGTCCTGCAGGGGCACATCGACGGCCCCGATGTGCTGATGGAGGCGGCCGAGCTGGAGGCGCTCATGCAGCGGGCCATCGCGGCGCTCGACGAGGAGCACCGCCTCCTGGTGATTTTGCGGGACGTCGAGGAGCTGTCGTATCAAGAGATCGGGGAGATCACCGGTCTGCCGGAGGGGACGATAAAATCGCGGCTGCACCGGGCGCGGATGGCGATCAAAGAAGAGCTCGACAAGCACACGAGATAGCGATGGACCACGGACAGGCACAGAGCGCGTTTTCCGACTTTGTAGACGGGACGCTCCCCGAGCGCGAGCGGCTCGAGGTGGAGCAGCACCTGGCGGCCTGCATTCAATGTCGCACGGAGCTGACGTCGTTCCGGCGCACGGTCGGCTCGCTCGGCAAGCTCAAGCAGGCGGCGCCGCCCAGCTTTCTGCCCGACATCAAGCAGCAGATCTACCGCCGGTCGCACGGCCGCTTCTTCGCGCCGCGCTGGAAGCTGTTCGGCCGCATCCCCTTCGAATGGATCTCGCTCGCGACCATCATCGCGATGCTGGTCTACTACCTGGCGGTGCTCCACGGCACGCCCAGCGGCGTGCATCCCGCGCCCTAGACCACGTAGCAGAAGAGGACTTTGAGGTACTGGCCCTCGGTGAACCCGGGGGGGAGCAGATGGTCGGCGGCGGGGCCGCGGCGTTCGAAGATCCGGACTTCGCGGCCGGCCTGCTTGGCGCCCGCGGCCACGATGCGCTCGAAGGTCTCGGCGTCGACGTTCTGCGAGCAGGAACAGGTCACCAGCACGGCGCCGGGCGCGGCGGCCTGCAGCGCCAGCGCGTTGAGCCGCTCGTACCCCTTGCGCGCGGCCTCCAGGTCCTTGCGGGCGCGCGCGAACTTGGGCGGGTCGATGACGATCAGATCGAAGGACTTGGGGGTGGTGGTCTCGAGGTAGCGAAAAGCGTCGGCCTCGACGGCGCCGATTTTGGCGCCGTTTTGCGCCGCGTGCGCCTCGATGCGCGCCACCGCGCGCGCCGAGCTGTCGACGGCGGTGATCGCGGCGGCGCCACCGCGCGCGGCCGCCAGCGCGAACCCCCCCGCGTAGGCGTACACGTCGAGGACCCGGGCGCCGCGCGCCAGCGTCCCCACCCGGGCGCGCGTCTCGCGCTGGTCGATGAACATTCCGGTCTTCTGCCCGGAGAGCGGCTCGACCTCCAGCGCGATGCCGTTTTCCAGCACCGGGATGCTGGTCCGCTGCGCGCCCCGCGCGACCCGCGAGGCGGGGGCGAAGCCCTCCAGCTCGGCGTATGAGGCCGGCGAGATCTCGAACAACGTCTTGATCGGTAGCTCCGCCTCGAGCGCGTCGAAGATCTCGTTCCGCCGATTCGCGATGCCGAGCGTCGTCACCTGCGCGACCGCCGCGTCGCCGTAGACGTCGACGACGAGGCCGGGCAGGTCGTCGCCCTCGCTGTTGATGAGGCGGTACGCGGTGGTCGACTCCGACGGGAGACCGAGCCGGCTGCGCGCCGCCCGGGCCCGCTGGATGCGCTTGCGGAAGAACGCGGCATCCACCGGCTCGTCGGCGCGGGTGCAGAGGCGAATCGGAATCTGCGAGCGCGGGTTGTAGAAACCGCGGCCGATGAGACGTCCGTCGTGGTCGACCAGCGAGACGACGTCGCCGGCCGCCGGCTCGCCGTCGGTCCGCGCGATGGCGTTGGCGTAGACCCAGGGGTGTCCGAACCAGAGGGGACGCGCGCGCCCCTTGCGGAGCACGATCTGCGGGGGGGTCGCCATCAGACGTGCCCGCCGCTGCGGAAGCTGCCGGCGTCGATGCCGTAGCGCTGGATGCAGCGCCAGACCACCGCATACTGCCGGCCCAGGCGGCGGGCCACCTGGGCCACGCTCCCCTTGCTCTCGGTCAGCTCGCGCACCAGTTCCTCGCGCGTCGGCGCCGGGCGGCGCAGGCGGGTCGTCGGCGCGGAGGTGACCAGCAGCTCTGCGCCGCCGCGGTCGGTGTCGTCCAGCGGCCGCGGCTCCGGATCGACGTTGGTGTCCTCGAACTCGTCGCCGATGTCGAGCTGGAGCTTCGAGACGATGGCGCTCGGCAGGTGCTCGAACCCGATCGCGGGCGTGCTGCGGCTCAAGACCTCCGCTTCGGTGATCACCTTGAGGAGCTCGCGGACGTTGAGCGGCCAGTCGTGGAGCATGAGCGCCTTGAACGCCTCCGGCTCGAAGGTTCGACCATCGGTGACGTCGCGCAGGAAGTAGGCGCAGAGCCGGCCGACGTCCTCGATTCGATCGCGCAGCGGCGGCAGCACGATCGGCTGGGCGCCCAGGCGCCCGAGCAGCGCCTCCTGGACATGCGCCCCTTTTTCGAGCGCCACCCGGCTGGTCGCCGCCACGATCCGGATGTCGGCCTCGATGACCCGGGTCGACCCGAGCGGCGAGAAGCGCCGGTCCTGGAGAAACCGCAGCAACTTCGATTGCAGCTCGATCGGCATCTCGCCGATCTCGTCCAGGAACAGGGTGCCCCCGTTGGCCGCCTCGACCAGGCCGACCTTGCGGGCCTGCGCCGTCGAATGGGCGCCCTTCTCGTAGCCGAACAGCTCGCTTTCGACCAGCTCGCGTGGGATCGCGGCGCAGTTGATGGCCACCAGCTTGCCGGTGCGGCCCGACAGCTCGTGCACGGCGGTGGCGAACACCTCCTTGCCGACCCCCGTCTCGCCGACTAGCAAGATCTCGGCCTCCGAGCGGGCCAGCCGCCGGAGCTTGGCCGCCGTGACCGCCAGCGTGGGCGACAAGGTGGGAACCGGCGTCAAGGGCCGGGCCGCGTCCTCTTCGATCGCGTCCATCTCCGCCGCCGTGACCAGCCGAAAGACCAGCACGTGGGAACCGAGAAACAGCACCGCTCCGCTACCGAGCGGCGTGGGCCCGAGCACCTTGCGCCCGTCCACGTAGGTGCCGTTGGTGCTGCCGAGATCCTGGATCACGAACATGTCCGATCCGTCGGCCGCCCGTTGGATGCGCGCGTGGAGGCTCGAAACGGTGCCATCGGGGAGGGTCAGGGTCTCGCGCCCTTCCACGGCGGGGGGGCGCCGGCCGATGTCCAGCGAGAGGGCCGTCATCGGCACCATCCGCGCCGCGCGCAGGCTGTCGAGCGACGCCCCGTCGCCGACCACGGCCAGCACGCCCCGGCGAACCACCTCACGGCTGCCCCCGCTCCGGTGCGGGATGGTTTGACTGACCACGTTGTCTTGGCTGGGCATCGCGACTTAACCTTGATCCGTCCCCAGGGCGCCAAGGTATACACGGGCGCGGCGGTTGAGGGAAAGCGGCGTGACAGAAGACGACGATCCAGCCAAATTCCCGCAAGATACGGTGGTCGACGAGCCGGAGCGGACCATCACCACGGGAACCGCGACGCGGCAGACTTCGCCCGCGCTCGAGATTGGCCCGGGGGCCGTGCTGGCGGGGCGTTATCAGATCGAGGCGACGCTGGGACGGGGCGGCAGCGGGACCGTCCACCGCGCCTGGGATCGGGTGCTGGGCGAGCCGATTGCGATCAAGATTTTGCTGCCGGAGCGCGCCCGCGAGCGCAGCTGGATCAAGCGCCTGGCCCGGGAGGTGAAGGTGGCCCGCGCGATCCGGCACCCCAACGTCTGCCGGGTGTTCGAGCTGGGGCACGCCGACGGTCACTGGTTCGTGACGATGGAGCTGGGGGCGGGCGGGACGTTGCGCGATCTGGTGCAGGACGGCCAATCTGCCCGCCGGCCCCTGCCCGAGCGGCTCGAGGACGCGCGCGCGATCTGCGCGGGCCTGGCGGCCATCCACGCGGTCGGCATCATCCACCGCGACGTGACGCCGCAGAACGTGCTGCGGATGGGCGACGGCCGTCTGGTCCTCACCGACTTCGGCCTCGCCATCGAGATGACGGCCAACACCACCGTCCACGGCGGCACGCCGAACTACATGCCGCCCGAGACGCTGCTCGGCGCGCGCGGCGACCAGCGGGCCGACGTCTGGCAGCTCGGCGTGATCCTGCACGAGATCCTGTTCGGCGGCAGGCCCACCTTCGATCACGAAGGCGAGCGCGTGACCATGAAATCGCCGCTGCCGCCCGCGGCCTCGCCGGTCGAGGAGGAGCTGGCGCGGCTGTGCGCCGATTGCCTGGCGTCGAACCCCGCCCTGCGACCACCGACGGCGATGGTGGTCGCGGGGCGCCTGGCCGCGGCCGAGATCGCGCGGCCCCGCGCGCCGCTCGAGCTGCTCTGGCTGCGCGCGAAGGGACTGGCGCGGCGCCACCGGCGGATCGGATTGGCGGCGCTGGTCCTCATCGCGCTCGGCAGCGTCGCCCGCTCGATCCAGATCTCGGAGCGTCCCAGGCTCTGTCGCGCGGCCGGCGAGAAGATGGACGGGGTCTGGGACTCGCGCACGAAATCGCTGGTGCGGCTGGCCTTCGAGCGCAGCGGACGATCCTACGCCGGCGACACCTTCTGGAGCGTCAACCGACTGCTGGAAGATTATCTGACCCGCTGGAGCGGCACCTACACCGAGGCCTGCGAGGCGACCAACGTGCGCGGCGAACAGTCGGCCGAGATCCTCGATCTCCGGATGGCCTGCCTGCGCGACCGGCTGACCGGCGTGCGGTCGCTCTCCCAGCTCTTCGCGCACGCCGACGGCGACGTGGTCGACAACGCCGTCAACGCCGTCGGCGCGCTCGGGACGCTGGAGCTCTGTTCCGACCCGAGGCTCCTGCGCAACGTGTTGCCGCCGCCGGCCGACCCGGCCGGGCGCAACGAGGTGGCGCGGATCCGCGGCGGTATCGCCGACGCCAAGGCGCTCCACGATTCGGGGAACGAAGAGCGCGCCACCGACGGCCTGCGCACGCTGGTCGCCGACGCGCGCCGGGTCCACTACCCGCCGGCGCTGGCCGAGGCCCTGGTGCTCCTGGGCGAGGTCGAGGAGCTGTCGGGCGACAACGACGCGGCCCACGAGGCGTTCAAGGAGGTGGTCTGGCTGGCGGAGGCCTCTCGATACGACGAGCTCCGGGCCGAGGCCGCCGTCATGCTGGTGTATTCCTCGGGCCGCCGCGGGCAGTACGAGGAGGCGGACGACTGGAGCAGCGACGCCGACGCCATCTTGAAGCGGATCGGGGGCCACGATCGGCTGCGCGCCTGGTTGGAGATGCACATCGCCGACAACCGACGGCGGCAGGGGCGGAACGCGGAGGCGCTCGAGCACGATCGGCGCGCCCTCGCGTTCAAGGAGCGCTCGGGCGCCAGCCGCGGTGACATCGCGGGGAGTCTCAACAACCTGGCGCTCACGCTCTCCGACATGGGACGTTACGGCGAGGCGCTCGACCACCTGGACCGCGCGATCGAGGATCTGGGGCAAGACGTGGGCGGCGAGCACCCGCTGGTCGCGACCTTCATCTCGAACAAGGGCGAGACTCTCGACAAGCTCGGTCGCCACACCGAGGCGCGCACCGCCTACGAGCGGGCCCTCACCATCGAGGAGCGAACCTACGGCACGGAGAGCACCAACCTGGCCTATCCCCTGACGGGCCTGGGCGAGAGCTATCTGGCCGACCACCAGCCCGCGGCGGCGATCGTTCCGCTCGAACGCGCGCAGCGGATTCGCGCGGCGCACGAAAAAGATCCCGCGCTCTGCGCCGAAACCGATTTCGGTTTGGCGCGCGCGCTCTGGGAGACCAACACGACGCGGGATCGCGCTCTGCGCCTGGCGGCCGAGGCGCGGGCCGCCTACGCGCACAGTCCCACCGCGGCGCCGCGCCTGGTCGAGATCGATCGCTGGCTCTCGACCCGCACCGGGACCTGAGCCGCAGCGACCCTTGATGTTGCGCGACGAGGCGCTATATCCTGCCGGTACCCGCCGGAGGGGGCGTCGGTCCATCGGCCGAAGAAATGCCCAAAACCTCCAACCAGGACGCCCCGGATATCGAACGGACAGTCGAGCTGGGGAGCTTCTTCGACGCGCAGCCGGTCGAGCTGGTGGCGGGCGCGGTGCTCGCGGCCCGCTATCAGATTGAAGCGACCATCGGCGACGGGGGCAGCGGTCAGGTCTTTCGCGCCTGGGATCGGGTGCTGGGGGAACCCATCGCGCTCAAGATCCTGCGTCCCGATCGCGCGCGCGAAAAGACCTGGATCAAGCGGCTCGCGCGCGAGGTGCGGGTGGCGCGCGCCATCCGCCACGCCAACGTCTGCCGGGTGTTCGATCTGGGGAACGCCGACGGTCATTGGTTCGTCTCGATGGAGCTGGCCACGGGCGGCACGCTGCGCGACACGCTGCGCGACGGCGGGGCGCGATCCCTCGAAGAGCGGCTGGTGGATGCGCGCGCGATCTGCGCGGGGCTGGCCGCCATCCACCTGGTGGGGATCACCCACCGGGACGTGACCCCCCAGAACGTCCTGCGCATGGCCGACGGACGTCTGGTGCTGTCGGACTTCGGGCTCGCCATCGACGCGGGGGCCGACACCACCATCGAAGGCGGCACGCCGCGCTACATGCCGCCCGAGACCGCGATGGGGCACAGATCCGATCAGCGCTCCGACGTCTGGCAGTTCGGGTCGATCTTGCACGAGCTGCTCTACCAGCGGCGGCCCGAGTGGGAGGGCGGCAGCCAGGGGCTAATCCTGCGCCAAGCGATGGCGCCGAACGCATCGTCGTTCGAGGCGCGCCTCGGCCGCCTCTGTCGGGATTGTCTGGCGCACAATCCTGCGGATCGTCCGGCCAACGCGATGGAAGTGGCCGCGCGGCTGGCCGAGGCGGAGATCGCGCGGCCGCGCGGCGCGTTCGCCTGGCTGCTCGGTCCCCGTCGCGGGATCGCCATCCTCGGTCTGCTGGTCGGCCTGCTGGCGGGAATCGTGGTGGTCGACGCGACGATCCGCCGCCGGATCGCGCACCCGCCCGGCGCGGCGCCGATCGGCCACTTGCCCGAGATCGACGACGCCGACCGCCGCCTCCTTCGCGCGCTGGCCGGCACGCTCGACGCGCAAGGGCGCCACGCAGAGGCGCGCCGCCTCGACCGGATCGGGACCTCCACCGGCGATTGACAGTCGACGGAGATCGTGTCGGGGGCTCTGATTCCCTCTCCCCGCGAGAGCGGGGAGAGGGTTAGGGAGAGGGGAGCGCGGCTCGGAACCTCCCAATAGCGACCAGGTTGTTGGCGGGACCAGCCAACTTGTCGATCCCCGGCGTGAGCAACGGTGACGAAATCGAGCCGAAAACCGTCGCGTGGACGTCTCGCTCGCACGTCGTCGCGCTCTGCGCCGAAACAGCACAGACGCAGAGGCTGCTTTGTGGGCTCACCTCCGAGCCAAACGACTCGCTGGCTTCAAGTTTCGGCGCCAGCATCCCTGTGGCCCCTATATCCTCGACTTCTACTGCTCCAACGGGCATCTGGCCGTCGAGCTCGACGGCGGTCAACACTTCAGCCCAGCGGCGCAAGACTACGACCGGCGTAGAACGGCATTCCTTCGTCGCCAAGGTATCACCGTGCTTCGATTCCAGACCGATCTCGTCTTCCGGGAGCAGATCGCCGTCCTCGAAGTGATTCTACGGGCGCTCGGCGGCGTCCCCTCTCCCTAACCCTCTCCCCGCTCTCGCGGGGAGAGGGGATCGGAAACCGCCAATCAGATCGCTTCGGGGGAGGGACGGCTTGGCCGGCCCGAGCCCATCGCGGGGGGCGCGGGACCCTTCGAGGGTCCCGATCTAAATCAACGCCTGGGTTCCGCCGCGGGGGATCACCTCGCCGCTGCCGGCGCGTCCCACCACCTTGCCGCGTTCGAATACCACCGCGCCCCGGCGGATGGTGGTGCTGGGCCAGGCGCTGATCTCTCGCCCCGCGTAGACGCTGTGCCCGGCGCGCGAGAACAGATCTTCGTCGCGCAGGATCCGCCGCTCGCGCGTCTCCCAGACGGTGAGATCGGCGTCGGAGCCGACGGCGATGGTCCCCTTGCGCGGGTACAGGCCGAACAGGCGGGCGGCGTTGGTTGCGGTGAGCGCCACGAAGCGCTCCAGCGAGATCCGCCCGGTCGCGACGCCTTCCGTGAAGAACAGCGGGAGCATGGTGTCGAGCTCGGCCACCCCGGCGCGCGGGTGCGCCACGTCCAGCTTGGGATCCAGCTTGAGCGCGCGGGTCCAGGGCGCGTGGTCGCTCCCCAGCGTGTCGATGGTGCCATCCGCCAAACCCTGCCAGAGGGCCTCGCGATCGCTCGGCGCCCGCAGCGGCGGCTGCGCGACGTAGAGCGGGCCGTCGGCGTCCCGGTAGCGCTCCTCCGTCAGATGAAGATAGAGCGGGCGGGTCTCGACGAAGAGCGGCAGCCCTTCGGCGCGGGCCGCCGCGCAGGCGGCCAGCGCGCGCGCCGACGAGAGGTGAACGATGTAGGTGGGGGCGCCCGTGGCGCGGCACATCGCGATCGCGCGCTCGATGGCCACCAGCTCGGAGGCGACCGGACGGCTCTCCGCGAAGTGCGCCATCCCCATCTGCGAACGCTCGCCCAGCATGGCGGTGCAGCACTCGATGGTCGGCAGATCCTCGCAGTGGATGAGCGTGATGCCGCCCGCGTCTCCCGCCGCCTTCATGATCCGTGAAAACTGCGGCGCGTGGGCCTCGAACGACGGCAGGCACATGAAGAACTTCATGCTCGACTGGCCGGCCGCCACCGCCGGGCGCACCTCGGCAGCGATCTCCGGGCTGGGCGCGAGGACGACGGTATGGAAGAAGACGTCGGCGATGGCCTGCTTGGCGACCAGCACCGATTCGGCGCGCACGCGGGCGGCCAGCGTCTCCCAGGGCAGGACGTAGGCCATGTTCCCCAGGCTGGTCACGCCGCCGGCCAGCGCCGCCTCCGAGCCGCTCGTGTAGTCGTCGACCCAGTCGGGCTCGTTCGGATCCAGGTGCTCGACGTTGAGGTGGACGTGCGGGTCGACGCCGCCCGGCAGGACGAAGCGGCCGGTGGCGTCGACCTCGTGGACGCCCTTCGAGATCGTGCCGCCGATCCGGGCGACGCGTCCGTCCGTGACGCCGACGTCCGCCTGTTGCCGGCCCTGCGCGGTGACCACGGTTCCGCCCCGCACCACCAGGTCGAGCTGACGATCGGTCATCGGTCCCCCCCCCATCGGCGGATCGCGGCACGCCGTTGAGCGCGGCTAGATTGGCCGGGTTTTGTTCACCGCGCGCAGGTTCTCGCGCGCAAGAAGGGTGTGGGGGTGGCGGGCGCCGAGCATTCGCCGAAAGCTGGCGAAGGCACGGCGAAAGCCCCGCTTGGCGGCGGCCGGTCGGCCATCGTCGCGCTCCAGCACCGCCAGGTTGTTGACGGTCATCGCGACGTCGGGGTGATCTGGGCCAAGCCGTGGTTCCAGGATCCCGAGGGCGCGCGCGTAGAGGGGGCGGGCGCGGGCGAACCGCCGGCGTTGTTGCTCGAGCGCGGCCAGGCTGGCCAGCCCGAGCCCGAGCTCGAGGCTGGTGGCGCCCAGCCTGCGCCGGAAGACCGCCAGCGCCTGTCTATAGAGGATGGCCGCCTCGTCGAATCGCCCGCGCGCCTCGACGATCGCCGCCAGCGCGGCCACGTCGGCCGCCACCGCCGGGTGGGTCGGCCGGAGCGCCGCCCGGCGGAGCGCGACCGAGCGGCGCGCGTGCGGCTCCGCCTGGGTGTAGCGGCCACGGGCATGCTCGCTGCCGCCCAGGTTGTGCTCGAGCGTCGCGCGCGCCTCGCGATCGCCGCGCCGGACCAGCGGCAACGCTCGACGGTAAAAAGTCAGTGCCTCGGCATAGCGCCCCTGCGCCTTGCGCAGGACGCCCAGATTGTTGAGGAGGCTGCCGATGAGGGGATCGCGGGGTGGCAGGCGCCGCCGCGCCTCGGCCAGCGCCCGGGTGTAGCCCCGATCGGCGGCTTCGAGCGCGCCGCGCGCGCGGTCGAGGCCGCAGAGCGCCATCCGCGCCTGCAGGGCCAGGCGCACCAGATCGGGATCGCCTTCCGGTCGTTTCGCCGCGGGCCCCAGGATCGCGAGCGCGCGGCGGTGGCAGGCGGCGGCGTCGCGCGGACGATCGCGTGCCTCCAAGATGACGCCCAGCTCGACCAGCGCGTTGGCGACGTCGGGATGGCGGCGCCCCTCGCCGGCGAGGTAGCCGCGGAGCGCCCGCCGGCACGCCCGCTCGGCCAGCGCGAAACGACCGGCGATGCGCCAGGCGATCGCGCGCTCGTGCGCCGCGACGGCGCGGTCGATGTCGCGGGCGCCTCGGTCGGCCTGGGGATCGCGGGGGATGGCTGCCTCCGGCCGGGCATTGTAGCGTGTGCGCCGACAATGTCGCCGCCGACTCCGTCGTCACCGCCGCGGCGTTTCTTCGCACCGGAGGTCATTCAGACCTCGGCGATGGACTGCGGGCCAGCCGCGCTCAAGTGTCTGCTCGAGGGGTTCGGGGTGGCGGTCAGCTACGGCCGCTTGCGCGAGGCCTGCCAGACCTCCGTCGACGGCACGTCGATCGATACGCTGGAGGCGCTGGCGTGCAGCCTGGGCCTCGAGGCCGAGCAGGTGATGATGCCGGTCGATCACCTGTTGCTGCCGGAGTCCGACGCGCTTCCGGCGATCGTGGTGCTGCGGATGCCGTCGGGGCTCACGCACTTCGTGGTGGTCTGGCGGGCGCACGGCGCCTTCGTGCAGGTGATGGATCCGGCGCGCGGGCGGCGCTGGGTCCGTCGCGCGGCCTTTCTGCGCGATGTCTACGTCCACAGTCTCACCATCGCCGCGGACGCGTTTGCCGACTGGGCGGCGAGCGATGGCTTCACCCGCCCGCTCGTGCGCCGGCTGCGGGCGCTGGGGATCGACGACGGCGAGGCGATCGTCGCCCGCGCGCTGGTCGGCTCCGACGGATCGTCGATCGCCGCGCTCGATCGCGCGACGCGCACGGTGACGGCGCTGGTCGCCTCGGGGGCTCTGGCGCGCGGCGCGGAAGCGCGGCGGCTGGTCGAGACGCTGGCGTCCGAGTCGGCCGGCCCATCGCCCGCGGCATCGCCGTTGCCGTCGATCTACGCCACGGCGACGTCGGCGCCACCGGCCGCGGATGGGGCGCCGCAGGTCTCGATCCGCGGGGCCGTGCTCTTGCGGGTATCGGGCGCCAGGTCCCTCGACGCGGCCGAGCGCGCCGCGCTTCCGATCGAGCTGCGCGCCGCGGTCGACGAGCCGCGCGTCCGCGTGGGCGCCGAGCTGGTGCGCCTGCTGCGCCACGACGGCCTCTGGCGCTGGAGCGCGCTCGCCGCCGGCGTGGTCCTGACCGCGCTGGGGGCCGTCACCGAGTCGGTGCTGTTCCGGACGCTGATCGATTTGCCGTCCGGGCACGGCGGTGGCGCGTTCGCGCGCGTTCTCGGACGGGCGCGGGTCTTCCCCGCGATCGTGCTGCTGCTCGTCGCGCTGCTCGCCCTCGAGCTGCCGCTGGCGGGTGGGATGCGGGGAGCCGGCCGGCGGCTCGAAGAGCGCCTGCGCCGGCTGTTCTTGCGCAAGATTCCGCGCCTGCCCGATCGCTACTTTCAGACCCGCCCCGTCTCGGACATGGCCGAGCGCGCGCACCTGCTCCATCGCCTGCGCGCGCTGCCGACGCTGGCGGGGGACGTCACCCGCACCGCGCTCGAGATCGTGGTGATCGCCGTCGGCCTCACCTGGCTCGATCCGCGCGGCGCCGCCCTGGTGGTGGCCATCGCGGCGGCGATGTTGCTGATTCCGTTCGCCGCGGAGCCGGCCGTCGCCGAGCGCGATCTGCGGATGCGCAACCACGCCGGCGCCCTGGGGCGCTTCTATCTGGACGGGCTCCTCGGCCTGGTGGCCGTCCGGACCCACGCCGGCGAGCCGGCCCTGGCCCGCGAGCACCGCGATCGCCTGCGGGAATGGATGCGCGCGGCGCGGACGGCGCTGGGCGCCGCGCTGGCGGCGGAGGCGGCCCAGTCGCTCATCGGGTTCGGGCTGGCGGTCTGGTTGCTGGTGGACTTCTTCGCCCGCGGCTCGAACGGCGGCGCGGCAACGGGCACGGGAACAGATCCTGGGACGGCGCTGCTGGTGGTCTACTGGGCGCTGTCGTTGCCCGCGCTCGGGCAGGAGCTGGCGCTCTTCGTGCAGCAGATCCCGGCGCAGCGCAACCTGACCTTGCGGCTCATCGAGCCGCTCGGCGCGCCCGAAGAGGGGGCCCCCGATGAGGCGGCTGGTCAGCCGGCAGCCCACGTCGCAGCCGCCGAACCCGCCACCCCGGGCGCGGCGATCCAGCTCGACGACGTGCGCGTCGTGGCCGGAGGCCGCCAGATCCTGGAGGTCGGCACCCTCACCATCGCGCCGGGCGAGCACCTGGCGATCGTCGGCGTCTCGGGCGCCGGCAAGTCGAGCCTGGTGGGGCTGCTGCTCGGCTGGCACCAGGCTGCCACCGGCGCCGTGCGCGTCGATGGGGCGGTGCTCGACGGCGCGGGGATCGTGGCGCTGCGGCGGCGGACGGTGTGGGTCGATCCGTCGGTCTATCTATGGAATCGGTCGCTGGCCGACAACCTCGCGTTCGGGCTGGCCACCACGCCCGAGGGATTCGGCGCCGTGCTCGACGAGGCCGTCGACGAGGCCGATCTGGGCGAGGTGGTTCACCGCCTGCCGCGCGGGCTCGATACGTCGCTCGGGGAGGCCGGCGCGCTGGTCTCCGGCGGCGAAGGGCAGCGGGTGCGCTTCGCGCGCGGCCTGCTGCGCGAGGGGCCGCGGCTGGTGATCCTCGACGAGCCGTTCCGCGGGCTCGCGCGCGAGCAGCGCGGCCACTTGCTGTCGCGCGCCCGCCGTCGCTGGTCCACCGCCACGGTCCTCTGCGTGACCCACGACATCCTGGAGACCGCGGGCTTCTCGCGCGTGCTGGTGATCGCCGACGGCACGATCGCCGAGGACGGCGCGCCCGCCGCGCTGCTGGCGCGGCCCGGATCGCGCTACGCCGCCCTGGCCGAAGCCGAAAAGCGGGTGATGGCCGCCTCCTGGTCGGGCCAGGTCTGGCGCCGCGTTCGCCTGGAAGCGGGACGCATCGAGGAGATCGGCCGATGAGCGCCGCCGCGCTCGAATCCTGTCTCTGGCCGCTCGACCGCCGCGAAGAGCTGCTGGCGCGCCTCGGTCCGGCCGCCGGCATCGCGACGCCCGGACCGGCCGATCGCTTCGAGCTCACCTACGCCGATGTCGCGCCGGCGCTGTCGCCGCGCGCGCGGGCCGAGGTCCCGGCCCTCCTGCGGGTGGGCGCGGGGGCCGGTGCCCTGGTGGGCGTCGTCTCGTACGCCGGCCCGCGCGTCCGCCTGCTGGGCCTCGCCGGCGCCGTCGTCGCCTGCGACGTCGCGGTGCTGTCCGCGCTCATCGGCGGGCCCGTCGAGGCGACCGTCCGCGCCGGCATCGAGGAGACGGTCCGCCGCGCGGGCTTCGCGGGCGCGCGTGGCGATTCGGTGCGCGACGCGCTGCTGGTCGCGGCGCTCGGCGGCGAGCGTGTCGCGGAGGGGACCCGTCTGCACCGCGCCAGCCCGTCGATCGTGTCGGCGCTGCGCGCGGCGGGCCTGGGCGGTCGGATCGCCGCGGCGGCCGGCGGTTACGTCGCACAGCTCGCCCTGCTGGTGGCGCTCTGGTGGATGGTGGGCGCGCGCGCGCTGTCGAGCGGCGCGCCTGTTCGATCGGGGTGGATCGTGCTGGTGGGCGCGCTGGTGGCGGCCCGGCTCGCCTCGGCCTGGACCGCCGGTCGGGTGGCTATCGAGGGCGGCGCGGTGCTGCGCAATCGGCTCCTGCAGGGGATCCTGGCACTCGACACCGAGCTGACCCGCGCCGCCGGCATCGGTCAGCTCATGGGTCGCGTGGTCGACACCGAGGCGATCGAATCGCTGGCCCTCGGCGGCGGCCTGGCCGCGGCGGTCGGGACCTTCGAGCTTCTGACCGGCGTCGCGATCCTGGCGCTCGGAATCGCGGCGCCCTGGCACCTCGCGCTGGTGGCCGGGTGGGGCGCGCTGGCGCTCGCGCTCTGCCTGCGCGTGCAACGCGCGCTCGAGCGCTGGTCGACCCAGCGGCTCGCATTGACCCACGATCTGGTCGAGCGGATGGTCGGGCAGCGGACGGTGGTCGCGCAAGAGCCGCCCGAGCTGCACCACCGCGACGAAGATCGGGCCCTCGCCGGCTACGCCGAATCGGGCCGCGCGCTGGATCGGGCGGTGGTCTTCCTGACCGTCGTCGTCCCGCGCGGCTGGCTGATCGCCGCGGTCGCCATCCTTTCACGCTACCTGGGCGGGATCGCTGCGCACCCGGGCGCCTTCGCCGCCAGCCTGGGCGGCGTCCTCTTCATCTATAGCGCCCTGCGCAAGCTGACGCAGGCCTTCCCTTCGCTGGGCGCCGCGGTGATCGCCGGACGAAACGTCGCGCCGCTCTTCGCGGGCGCCGAGGGCACGATCGCGACGGCGACCGCGACTGTGGCCGTCCCCGTCGGTCGCGTCGCCGGCGACGAAGCCACCGGCCCGCTCATCGCCGTCCGCGATCTGGGCTTCCGATACCC
>CALAOV010000112.1 GCA_937889515.1 uncultured Myxococcales bacterium
GGGCCGTGGTGGTGGCCGCCGGCAGCTGGTCCGGCCTGGTCGAAGGGGCCGGGGTGCCGGCCAGCGTGGTGCGACCGGCGCGCGGCCAGCTGGTCTCGATCGAAACCCGCCCGCCAATCTTCCGCCAGGTCGTTTCGGCGCCCGGCGGCTACCTGGTCCCCCGCCGCGATGGCACCGTGCTGGCCGGCAGCACCGTCGAGATGGTCGGCTTCAAGAAGCAGGTGACCGTCGGCGGCCTGGCCTCGATCCTGACGCTGGCGCACACCCTGATCCCGGCCCTGGCCGAGGCGCCCGTCACCGGCTCCTGGTCCAACTTTCGCCCCTTCACCGAGGATCACCTGCCGGTGCTGGGCGCGACCCCCGTGCACGGCCTGGTGCTGGCCACCGGTCACTTCCGCAACGGGATCCTGCTGGCGCCGATCACCGCCTACGCGATCGCGGAGCTGGTCGCCACCGGCCGGGCCACCGTCGACCTGGCCCCGTTTTCGATCAACCGGTTCGCGACCTAGTCCGTCGTTCTGGGTCGGTCGTCGCTGTCGTCAGTCGTCGCTGTTTTCGTGGGCTATATCCCCGGTGGTGATGGCGCCGGCGCCGAAGCGCGCGGCGATCGCGTCGAGGGCGCGGTTGAGGGTGTCGGCATGGGTCGGCGCGGGTGCGAACAGACCGAGCTGGGGGGGCGCCGCCGGAATCAGGTTCTGCGCCGAGACCCCCGTGAGGCGGATGGGGTGGGCCGGCTCGCGCGCCAGCAGCGCCGCGGCCTCGCGGTAGAGCCGCTGGCCGTCGTCGGTCGCCTGGTCCAGCGTCGCGCGGCGGGTGACGATGGTGAAGTCGGCGCGTTTGAGCTTGAGCTGCACGGTGCGGGCGCGCAGCCCCGCCCGCCGCAGCCGGTGCGCGACCCGCAGCGCCTGCGCATGCACCCGTGGCCGCAGCGCTTCGAGGCCCGCCAGATCCTCCTCGAAGGTCTCCTCGGCGCCAATGCTCTTGGCCTCGCGATCGGGGACCACCGGGCGCGGATCGATCGCGCAGGCCCGCTCCCACAGGTTACGGCCGCCCGGACCGAGCCGTCGTTCGAGCGAGGCCGGATCGAGGCGCGCGAGATCGCCGATGGTCGTGATCCCCATGGCGCGGAGCTGCTCGGCGCTCTTGGGGCCGATACCCCACAGGCGCGAGACGGGCAGGGGGGCCAGGAAGGCGGCGCCCGCGCCCGCCCCGTCCGGCACCTCGAGCTGACCATTGGGCTTGGCGAGATCGGAGGCTACCTTGGCCACCAGCTTGACCGCCGCGATCCCGGCCGAGGCGGGCAGGCCGACCTCGTCGGCGATTCGGCGCCGGAGGCGAGCCGCGATGTCGGCGGGCGCGCCGAACAGGCTGCGCGAGGCCGTCACGTCCAGGAAGGCTTCATCGAGCGAGAGCGGCTCGCACAGCGGCGTCACGCTGGCCAGGATCTCGAACACCCGCCCGCTGGCTTCGGCGTAGGCGTCGAAGCGCGGCCGCACCACCACCGCGTCGGGCGCCAGCCGCAGCGCGCGCGCCATCGGCATCGCGCTGCGCACGCCGAAGGGACGGACCTCGTAGGACGCCGCCAGGACCACCCCCCGGCGCGCGTCGCCGCCGACCACGACCGGACGCCCGCGCAGCGCCGGATCGTCCCGCTGCTCGACGGAGGCGTAGAACGCATCCATGTCGAGGTGAATCACGGCGCGCGGCGCGGCCGCCGCCGGTGGGTCGCCGCTATTGGTCGGTGTCGCCACCGCTCTTGCCGCCGCCCGAGCTGTCGCCGCCCGAATCGCTGTCGCCACCCCCTTCGCTCTCGTCGTCCGAATCGGTGTGGTGACGTCGGCCCTTAGCCTTGGGCTTGGGCGGCGGTGGGGGCGCCTCTTCGCCGCTGGCCTCGGACTTGGGGGCCGTCTCGCCGAACGTGAAGGCGATGCTGGCGGTGAGGGTGAGGTACTGGTCGACGGCGCCGCCCGCGGCATCCCTGGTGGATGGTGGCGTGACGTCGGCGAGGACCGAGTGCATGTTGTACCAGTAGCGCCGCCAGGTCGCTTCAAGCCGCACCTCGAAGTACTGGTTCAAGGCGTACCCGCCGCCGATCTCCGCGTCCGCGCCCTGTACCGCCAGATGCGGAAAGAAGTCGGCCGTGATCTGCGGGCCGGCCTGGTTGAACACGTAGCGGTAGCCGCCGCCGATAGAGAACGAGAACCCGTCCGCGCCCGCCAGGCGCAGCCCGACGCCCGGGCGAATGAAGTGGTAGATCGTGTCCGGAATCCGCAGGGTGGTCCGATTTGGGCCGCTGAACGTGAAGGCATGCTCGCCTCCTGTCGCCGAGAAATAGATCTGGTCCGCTCCCGCGAAGGGGATTCGGTAGCGCAGACCTCCCGCGAACTCGTGCACGACGTTGGTGTAGTTGCCGCCGCCGCCCGACGAGGAGACGAACGACTGCTCGATCTTCGCCTCGATGCCGAGATCGGCGAAGGGGCCGCCGTCGAACGGCGCTACCGGATAAAAAACCAGCTTTCCCGTCACGCTCGGTCCAAACCCGAGCGAGTAGGGGAGCAGCGGTGGGTTGTTCATGGGCGAAACCTGGTTGTAGCTCAGGCTCCGATTCAATCCGCCGAATCCGAGGTCGATATCGAGCCAGGGGACGGTCGACGCTGCGCCCCCCTCGGCGGCCTCTTCGGGCGCCGTCTCCATCTTCGGTTTTGGTTGCTTGCGGCGCGGGGGTGGCGGTGCCTCTCCCTCGGGCGCGGCTTCCGTCGAAGACTCCGCCGATTCGGCCTTGGGCTTGGCCTTCTTCTCGGCCATCGGGGCCTCGTCGCCACCCTCGGCGCCGCCTTCGCCGGCGGCTTCGTTGTCCTCGGGCGCGTCGTCGGCGGCCGCTTTCTGCGCCTTCTTGGCGCCCCGGGGCACCTGCCCGCGCCCCACGTCGGCGCCCAGCTTGCGCCAGAAGTCCCGGCCCACCTCGCCCGCCAGCTTGCGGGGGTTGGCGCCCGAGAAGGACGCGTCGCCCAGCACCGATCCCTCGCCGCCGTCGTGCACGACGATCTTCGCGCGGCGCGGTCCGACCTCGCCGGTGATGATCGCGGCCAGCGCCAGCTCCTTGGCCAGCGTCTTGAGCCCGTCGTCGGTGTCGGGGTGCGCGCCGGTGCTCGAGATCGCGTCGTCCATCTGGCGCGACTTGATGAGCTCGAACCCGTGCACCTTGAGCGCCTGCATCACCGCCTTGCGGATCAGCGCCTCCTGGGCCCCGTCGAACTTGGGAATGCCGATGCGCTTGGGGGCTGCCTGCGCGCCCGTCGACGAGGCCAGTGTCAGGATCAGTGCCAGTGCTGCGCAGATACTACCCAGTCCGGATCGCGTCATTGTGAGGTCCCCATGACCACGGCTTCGGCCCACTGTTCGAGGCAGGCCAGCGTGGCAGCTGGAAGAGGAGTAGCGGCGCCGAACGGCATCAATGAACCGCAGGGCGGATTTCTTATCGTCATCTTGTCGATCATCAGGCCCGTCGCCGGGTTCGAATTCGCGTTGAGATAGGCCTCGGTGTTGCCGCCGCACTGGGAGTCTCCGCCGCCCATAGACTTCACGCCGACGAGCCGCGCGGTTACGCCGGCCCCCGGGGTGAGGTCGAGCCCCGCCTCCTTGGTGATGCTGTCGTGGCAGTTGGCGCTGGCGCAGTTGGTGGTGACCGCCAGGTCCTGGTTGCAGGAGCTGGTTCCGCCCGATCCGCCGGCCCCCGATCCACCCGCGCCCGTCGACCCGGCCGCGCCGGCCGAGCTGCCGCCGTCGAGGAGCGAGGGATCCAGCGTGCCGGGACAGCCGAGCGCGCCCAGAGACGTCGCGAGGACGCCCAGGAGCCCGAGCCATCCGGGTGCCCGCCGATCAGAGCTTCGCGGCATCGTATTACTTCCTTTCGAGGTGGGGGGACGATCAGCGCCCGGTCATGCTGCGCGCGTCTAGCAGTTGCGCGAGCTCGTCCGGCGGGAGCACCTTTTTTTCCAGACAGATCTGACGGACCGTTTTTCCGGTCTTGTGAGACTCGTGGGCGATGGCGGCGGCGGCATCGTACCCGATGCGCGGGTTCAGGGCCGTCACCATCGCCAGGCTCTGCTCGATGAGCTCGGCGCAGCGCGCTTCGTTGGGCTCGAGGCCCTCGACGCAGCGCGAGGCGAAGAGCCGGCAGCCGTTGGTCAGGATCCCGATCGAATGCAGCAGGTTGTAGGCCATCACCGGGATCATCACGTTCAGCTCGAAGTTCCCGGCCGCGCCGCTCCAGCCGATGGTCGCGTCGTTGCCGATGACCTGGGCGCAGATCATGAGCAGCATCTCCGACATCACCGGGTTGACTTTGCCGGGCATGATCGAGCTACCCGGTTGCAGGTCGGGCAGGTTAATCTCGCCGATCCCGCAGCGCGGCCCCGAGCCCAGCCAGCGGACGTCGTTGGCGATCTTGGTGAGGCTGACCGCCGCCGACCGGAGCGCGCCCGAAGCCTCGACCAGGCCGTCGCGGGCGGCCAGCGCCTCGCACAGGTTCGGCGCCTGCCGCAGGTGGATGCCGATCTCCCGCGAGACGATGCCGATGACCTTGGGCGCGAACTCCGGCTGGGAGCCGAGCCCGGTGCCGACCGCCGTGCCGCCCAGCGCCAGCTCCGAGGCGGCGCTCGCCGCCGTGCGAACCCGGCGGACGGTGTTGGTCAGCATCTGCGCGTAGCCGGCGAACTCCTGCCCGAGCCGGATCGGCACCGCGTCCATCAGGTGGGTGCGCCCGATCTTGACGATGTGATCGAACGAGCTGGCCTTCGAGGCCAGCGCGCCCTCGAGCGCCTCGAGGGCCGGAATCAGATCGCGCTCGAGCGCCTCGGTGGCGGCGATGTGCACCGCCGTCGGGAAGACGTCGTTCGACGACTGCCCCATGTTGACGTGGTCGTTGGGGTGGACCGGCTTCTTGCTGCCGACCTGGCCGCCCAGGAGCTGGATCGCACGGTTGGCGATCACCTCGTTGGTGTTCATGTTGCTGGAGGTGCCCGAGCCGGTCTGGAAGATGTCGACGATGAACTCGGCGTCGTGCTGACCGGCGGCCACCTCGTGCGCGGCCGCGATGATCGCCTCGGCCAGCTTGGGGTCCAGCTTGCCGGTATCGCGGTTCACCTCGGCGGCGGCCTTCTTGACCAGCGCCAGCGCCCGGATCACCCGGCGCGGAATCCGCAGCCCGCTGACCGGGAAGTTCTCCGAGGCCCGCTGGGTCTGCGCGCCGTAGAGCGCAGAGGCGGGTACCTCGACATTGCCGAGCGAGTCGGTTTCGGTGCGGCGATCGTGTGCCATGGTCTCAGCTCTCTACTTAGCTCTCTTCGAACAGCACGTCGGCGGTCAGATCCTCGGCGCCCGCCTCGAGGCGCGCGCCGGAGAGCTCCGCCGTGGTCTTGCGCAGCCGCTCCGCCAGGACCTGCGTGAACGACCAGAGGAGCTTGGTGGACAGCTGCGGCTCCTTCCGGATGATCTCGTAGAAATCGCGGCGCGACAGCAGCAGCACCCGCGACCGCTCCTCGGCGGTGGCGCTGGCCGAACGCGGCTGCCGCCGGTCGATGAGCGCCATCTCCCCGATGTGCGACCCCGGCTCGAGGTGGGTGATGAAGGCGTCGTTCTTGTGCAGGCGAATCTTGCCCCGCAGCAGGATGTACATCTCGTCGCCCGGCGTCCCCTCCTTGATGATCTCCTCGCCCGGCGCGTACTCCCGCACGGTGGTGACGTTGAGAAGGCGCAGGATCTCCTTGTAGATGAGGTGCCGGAAGAGCGGCATCTTGCGCAGGACGTCGACCTTGCGTGCGAGCTCAGCGGCCCGATCGTCGGCGGCGGCCGGCTGCCCCTCGACCCGCACGACGATGGCGGTGATGTTGTCGTGCCCCCCACCGGCGTTGGCGAGATCGATGAACCGCTTGGGCAAGAGCTTGACATCGTCACCCTTGAGCGCGTCGACGATGCGCGCGTCGTCCAGGTAGGCGTGCAGCCCATCCGAGCAGAGCAGGAACTGGTCGCCGGGCAGGATCTCGAAGTCGATGGTGTCGCCCTGCACGGTCTCGTAGACGCCGACCGCTCGGGTGACCGCGTTCTTGTAGGCCTTGTAGGGGGAGGTCTCGAAGCCCTCCTTGGTGACGCGGCCGCGGCGGATGAGCTCGTTGACCAGCGAGTGGTCCTCGGTGAGCTGTACGACCTGTCCGGCGCGCAACATGTAGATCCGGCTGTCGCCCACGTGCGCGATGAAGCCGCGATCGCCCGCGATGAGCAGGGCCGAGGTGGTGGTCCCCATGCCCCGCTTTTCGGGCTCGGCCTGTCCCTTGTGGTAGATGGCCTGGCCGGCGGTTTCCACGGCGGCCTCGAGCAAGGTCAGGACCTCCTGGGGGCGAACGGTCGCGTCGCCCTTGGCAAAACGCTCGATCGGGTCGCGCCCTGCGTCGACCGCATTTCTGAATTCGTGTACTGCGAGCTGCGACGCCACTTCGCCAGACGCGTGACCGCCCATGCCATCGGCGACCACGAAGAGCGATAATTTCTTGTCGACGAGGAAATTATCCTCGTTCGTCTCGCGTTTCTTTCCGACGTCGGTGGCAGCCCAGAAGGATAGCTCCATGGGGGTCTCTCCCGAGGCATCATCGCTATCACGAACCCATCCAGGACGATACGGGAATCGCGTACAAATTCCGCAGGCTTGACCGGGCTTGACAGCAAGAGGCAGCCTCTTTAGATATGTGCGTCCCCCGCGTCGGCGGGCGGGTGCTCGGGGATCGTCTAATGGTAGGACGCCAGACTCTGGATCTGGCTATCAAGGTTCGAATCCTTGTCCCCGAACCACAGCCACGGTATAGAAGCCGCTTAATTTTTCACTCTTTGGCCCCATGGTCTAGCGGTTAGGACGACGCCCTCTCACGGCGTAAACTCGGGTCCGATTCCCGATGGGGTCACCAAAAAATTCCAACGGCGGCGGGCTCTTTCGGCACCTGTAACGGCGGTGTAACGAGTTCCCGGCTTCGGCTCCGTCGGAAACTCGACGAGATCGCCCTCGCGCAGCTCGATCTTCAGCTTGGCGATCTCCTCGCACAGCGAGGGCCACGGGTAGGTCGTGTACATGCTCATGATGTCGCCGCGGGGACCGTGGGAGACGGTTTGAAGGAGATCGCGGCGCGCACCGTCCACCTGAGCGAGCGTGATGAACGTACGGCGGAGATCGTGCCCGCGGCGGTCGCGGAGCTTCAGAACCTCAAGATCGAGGCGTAGCGCCTTCGGCGCTTCCTGCCGTGACCGCTCTGTTACGTTCCGGGTGGGCAC